>JBDLWE010000018.1:0-18373 GCA_039804445.1 Bacteroidota bacterium
TCGATGCCAAGCAAATCGAAATCACAAACGAAGAAGAAAAAACCCTCGCACCCAATTTTTGGGACAATGCCCGCCAGGCCGAAGCCTATATAAAAGTCCTGCGATCCAAAAAAAAATGGATCGAAGACTATGACCGTGCCTCGCAACTAGTTGAAGAATTGCAACTCGGCCACGAATTTTATCGCGAAGGCGAATTCTCCGAAGACGAGCTAGATGCACTTTTTAAACAAACCAACACTTTTCTCGAAAACATCGAGTTTCGAAACATGTTATCAGACGAAGGCGACAGCCTGAGCGCCGTTTTGCAAATCACTGCTGGAGCAGGTGGCACCGAAAGTTGCGATTGGGCCGAAATGCTCATGCGAATGTACATGATGTGGGCCGAACGAAATGGCTATAAAATAAAAGAACTCAACTTTCAAAAAGGCGATGCGGCAGGCATAAAAACCGTAACCCTGGAGATAGAAGGCGATTTTTCTTTTGGATATCTCAAAGGCGAAAACGGCGTGCACCGTCTCGTCAGAATTTCGCCATTCGACAGTAACGGCAAACGTCATACATCTTTTGTGTCTGTCTATGTATATCCGCTTGTCGACGAAACCATCCAAATCGATATAAACCCAGCCGATATCGAAATTATTACCTCACGCTCAAGCGGTGCGGGCGGTCAAAACGTAAATAAAGTAGAGACTAAAGTACAGTTGTTTCATAAACCATCGGGCATTCAAATTCAGTGTTCTGAAACACGCTCGCAGCAAGACAACCGAAATCGTGCCATGCAAATGCTAAAATCGCAGTTGTACGAAATAGAACTCAAAAAAAAACTTGCACACCGCGCGGATATCGAAGCTGGAAAAATGAAAATAGAGTGGGGCTCACAAATCCGAAACTACGTCATGCAACCCTACAAGTTGGTCAAAGACGTACGCACAGGCCACGAAACCAGTAATGTAGACGGCGTCATGAACGGCGAAATCGATGAGTTTCTAAAAGCATATCTCATGATGATGGGTCAGCGGGAACAAGAATAAAAATTTATTTTTAGTCAATGTCGCAACCAATATGTACAAAATTGTAATTGCAACTGAGAATTTTGCTGCGATGACGGTCTCAAATTTGCGTTTTTAATAAAAAAAATGTTTATTTGATAAAATTTAATCAATTACTTCCCTTAACTATCTAAATATTGAAAACATTCACTCTTTTACAAATAAACGATGTCTTACAAGGCGAAATCGTTGGCTCATCCACTAAAAATTTAACTGCTCCTGAGAGTCTCGAAAACGCTAGCGAAACCGAAATCACATTTATAGGAAATAAAAAATATGAAAAACTTTGGGCAACGTCCAAAGCAGCTGTTGCCGTTATAAACCAAGATAATAATTTAGTTCCTGGCGAAAACCGTGCGTTTATAAAAGTTAAAAATGCTGATTTGGCGATGTCGCAAGTCCTAGAAATGTTCGCGCCACCAGCACCCGTTTTTCAACAAAATATTCATAAAACCGCAATTGTAGATGAATCAGCAGTAACTGGCAATGACGTTAAAATTGGTGCAAATTGTTACATCGGTCCAAATGTAAAAATCGCCGAAAACGTTGTTATTTATCCAAATGTTACTATTCTTGACGATTCCGAAATTGGCAAAAATACCGTTATTTGGTCAGGAGCTGTCATTCGTGAGCGATCGATAATCGGACAAAATTGTATCATTCATCCAAATGCCACAATTGGTGCCGACGGTTTTGGTTTCAGACCGTGTCCAGAAAATGGATTGGTCAAAATACCGCAAATTGGCAATGTTATCATTGGCAATAACGTTGAAGTTGGCGCAAACTCTTGTATAGATCGAGGCAAGTTTAGCTCGACGACCCTCGGCGATGGCTGCAAAATTGACAATTTGGTTCAAATAGGACACAACTCAAAACTGGGAAAATTCTGCATCATGGCTGGAAACTCTGGGCTTGCAGGTTCGGTAACTTTAGGTAATGGCGTTATCATTGGTGGAAGCGCCTCAATAAAAGACCATACAACACTTGGCGATGGTGTGATTATTGGCGCAGGAAGTGGCGTGACAGGCGATGTAGAAGCGGGCAAAACAATGCTTGGCTACCCAGCCGTTGAAGCTAGAGACGCATTGAAGCAATGGGCAATTCTTAAGAGGTTGGTGCGAGATTCTGCAAAATAATAAATTTTTTAATTTTACTTTAGTGCGTCGTTGTCTTGCCGAGCGCAGTCGAGGCAAGTCTTGATTTTAGAAAATTTTTTAATCATGCCATAAAGCTTTCAAAAAAAATTTGTGAAGTCGTTCCAAAAAGATTTGGTTATAAAAACAAACTTAAAATCCAATAAAATATTGCCGCCAAAATTGCCGATATCGGAATGGTCAAAACCCAAGCCCAAACCAAACTTACGGTCACACCCCAACGAACTGCTGAAATTCTTTTGGTCAATCCAACACCAATAATTGATCCTGTGATGGTGTGCGTTGTAGAAACCGGAATTTTGAAATGCTCTGTAAAATAAAGCGTTAAAGCACCTGCAGTTTCTGCAGCAACGCCTTCAAAAGCAGTGACTTTTGTGATTTTAGACCCCATGGTTTTTACAATCTTCCAGCCACCGCTTAGTGTTCCAAGTGCAATTGCTGTGTAGCAAGCAAGCGGAATCCAATCGGGCATATTTTGTACATTATTTCCATTTGGTAAAACTACATTTAACCAATCTGGCATATCAGCTTGCACAAGTCCGCCAGTATTGATATAAACTGCAACCGCAGCCGCAATAATTCCCATTACTTTTTGAGAATCGTTGCCGCCATGACCCAAACTGAATGCTGCCGACGATAATAATTGCATTTTGCGAAGCCAATAAGTAGAGGTACTCAAACTCATTGAACTAAAAATAAGTGCAAAAGTGCTAACACTCAATATAATAAATGCTACCAAAAACCATTTGATATTATGCGATTCAAAAACCACTGCCCAAAAATGCGATTCAAATCGCGGTTCTTTTATTTGATCAAAACCAATGAGTTGTGATTTTACAAAAAAAATTGTTAGTAATATCAATCCTATTGTAAAAAGTTTTGGAAGTATCGTTTTCTTGGAAGTGTAAAGTAACCAAATTGAAATCATATAAGAAATAAATGCACCAACAATTGGTGCCAAAACAATAAAAGCCACAATTACTAAAACGCCCGATGGCATACCGCCATTTTTACCTGCGTTGTACCAATTAACTACGTCAAAACCAGCGTGGGCAATGGCTGCACCAGCAAAACCGCCTATGAGCGTGTGCGAACTGCTTGACGGAATACCTTGCCACCATGTAAAAAGATTCCAAATTATGGCTGCAATCACACCGGCGAGAATCACAACAAGATTGATTTCCATGGTATGCGCAGTTTTAGCAACCGTGTCGGCAACGCCAAATCCAAAAACCCAATAGGCCAAGAAGTTAAAAAATGCTGCCCAAACTACAGCTTGAAATGGCGATAGAACCTTGGTAGCGACAATAGTTGCAATGGCATTTGCAGCATCGTGAAAACCGTTTATGTAGTCAAAAACTAATGCAAGGATAATGATGATGATAAGTAATGTAAAATCCATTAAATTGAGGAATTTTTTTATTTTTGAATGATTGCGATTTGTACCAGTTTTATTACCAGCTTTTTACCTGCCGAGATAATAACCGTTAGAAAGTCTTTGCGGGACAATTGTTTTCGGGTGGCTAACTTGGTTACCGATATATAATCCCTGACGGGATATACTATATGTTAAATCTGATACTATTTCTCAGTTTTGTAATTTCAGATTTTTAGCTAAGTAAATCTAACCTCATATTGCCAACTTCAAACTTCTTACGTCGTAATTCTAAATTCGTACTTGACTATGAGTGTTTTACAGCAATTGATTCCAAGACGCTGGCTACACCTTTGCACTTATCGGCTGCGCTTTCCAAAACCGACAAAACTTCTTTATATTTGATTATGTTTTTTGCATCTTGTTCGTTTTCAAATAAGTCTGAAACTGCTTTATCATAAACAATATCTGATTTGTTTTCAAGCTTGTTTATTTTGGCGCAAGCATCGGTGATATTCTTGATTTTTTTGAGATTCTTGAGTTCGTGAACTGCTTTGTCGATTATTTGACAGGCCTCGAGATTGATCTCAGTAAGTTTACGAATTGATTTTGTGATTTTATCTACTTGATAAATTTTCATACGGCTGGCAGCACCGTGAATGTTGCCTGCAATGTTGTCTATGGCGGTAATCAAGGCGTGAATATCCTCGCGGTCGAATGGCGTGATGAAGTTGCTACTAAGTTCAATGTTGGTCTGACGTGTGATTTCGCCACCAATTTCATCAAGTTCTTCTATTTTTTGAAAAAGGTCATTGCGCTCAGGCAAAGGTAGGTTTACAACTTCGTGTAGTGCAGATGCCATTAGAATGAGGTTGTTTGTGGCTTGCTCGAAAAGTGGAAAGAATTTTTTATCTTTTGGTACAAGAAATTGAAAAACGCTATTTAACGACATATTTTTTATTTTTATCGATGCAAATATAATTGTCGTATGTTAAGTTAGTGTTAAGTGATTATAAATTGGTGGTTTTATGTTTTGTCGTGAACTTGGTCTACGGTTTCTTGCGTGAGGGATAAAGGCGGTATCCTTTTTTAAAATTTTGCCACTCGACGTTGCTGGGGATGGCAAAATTTTAAAAAAGATATAGCCGAGAGCCCGACCTCGTTTGAGAAAAAACGCCCTGAACAGTGTGGTGATTGCGTTTTTTTTCAAAGGAGGGCACGCCCATATAAATATTAAATCTTTAGGAGTTGTAGATTTTGTCGAAAAGGTTTTGATACATTGCCATGACGGCTTTTCGCTTGAGTTTCATGGTGGGCGTGAGGTGGCCGTTTTCTATGGACCAAATGTCGGGCGTGAGTTCTGTGCGTTTTATTTGCTCCCAATTGCCAAAGTTTTTGTTGGAGGTTTCGATCTCGATATCTATGCGGTTTTTAACTTCGACATTTTCGGCAATTTCGGCGTTTGTGCTACCCACATTTATTTTGTGAATGGTTGCCCACTCGCGAATGAAATCGAAGTTTGGCTGGATGAATGCTGCGGGCATTTTCTGACCGTCGCCTATGACCATGGCTTGCTCTACAAAGCGTGATTGTTTGATGGCGTTTTCTAGCATTTGCGGTGCTATGTATTTGCCGCCCGAGGTTTTGAACATTTCTTTTTTGCGGTCGGTAATTTTCAAGAATCCGTCTGCATCGATAACTCCGATGTCGCCTGTGTGAAAAAATCCGTCTCTGAGGACTTCGGCAGTTTGGGTTTCGTCTTTATAATAACCCATCATGACGTTGGGGCCTTTGCAGAGAATTTCGCCATCTTCGGCAATTTTCACTTCTACGTTTCTTATTATTCTGCCCACAGTGCCTATTCTAAAACCGCCGTTGCGCATGTCGTTTACCGATATTACGGGCGATGTTTCTGACAGGCCGTAACCTTCCATTATGTTGATGTTGGCCGCCGTAAATATGCGTGCAAGCCGCGGTTGTAGGGCTGCGCTACCGCTCATTATAAGTTCAAGATTTCCGCCAAGTCCTTCCTTCCATTTACTAAAAATGAGTTTGCGCGCTAGTGCAAGTTTTTTTTCGTACCACCAACCGTTAGCGCCATATGGCTCATACTTATTCCCGATTTCTACAGCCCAGAAAAACAAACTTTTTTTAATGCCCGTGAGGGCCGTGCCTTTGGCAATTATTTTTTCGTAAACTTTTTCTATCAACCGTGGTACGCCGGTCATGACGTTTGGCTGCACTTCTTTGATGTTTTCGCCAACTTTTTCGAGGCTTTCGCCAAAATATATGGCGGTCGAAGTAAACTGATATATATAGGTAACCATTCGCTCATAGATATGGCAAATTGGCAAAAAGCTTATTGCTCGAAAATTTCCATTGCCAAATGGGCAACGTTCGGCACTGTCCAGAACGTTAGAAACAATGTTGTTGTGCGAAAGCATCACACCTTTTGGCCGACCCGTTGTGCCAGATGTGTATATTATGGTAGCCAAATCTACATTACCAACGGAGGCCTTTCGATCTTCGACAACGTCTTGGTTGTCGGTACTTTTACCAAGTTCTAAAAGTTCTGACCAGTTTTTGCAACCTTCGATTTGGTCAAAAGAATAAACTTCTTTCAAAAACGGAACGTTTTTTTTGATTTTTTTGATTTTGTCTAAAACCACTTGGTCAGAAACAAAACAATATTGCGCACCGCAGTGGTTCAAAATATATTCGTAGTCGGTCTCAGAAATAGTAGGGTAAATGGGCACGTCTTGTGCACCAACTTGCAAAATACCCACGTCCATGATGTGCCACTCTGTGCGGTTACTGCTAGATATTATAGCAATTTTGTCATTTTTTTGAACGCCCATTTTTACAAGAGCACGTGAAATTGCATTTGCTTTATTTACATATTCTTGAGATGATGTCTTGTGCCAAACACCATCTTTTTTGGTGGTTAGTGCATCGGCAATCGGAAAATTTTCTAATTGATGATATGCAAAATCGAACAATCGGGTGATTTGGGTCATGGGAGAAACGTTTTTATTTGATGCAAAATAGTAAAATTATAAATACATTTGCAAATCTTTATTGATTATTAGCATAAAATTTGTAATTTACATTAATCTTCAATTTTTTTTAAAAAAAAGTACTATTGTTCAAAACGTCTTCAAATACTCGCATTGCAGAATATAAACTATTGACATTTAGACTTTTATTGGTCTATGTTTTTTACTTTGTAGCACGCTGTCTTTTCTTTTTTTATAATAGTAATTTAATAGAAATCAATTCGGTTTCAGAATTTTTCATGCTGTATTATCATGGTTTAGTATTCGATACAACAGCAATTTTGTATGTAAATTTACTATTTATATTACTATCGGTCATTCCGTTTTTTTATAACACTACCAAAAAGTTTCAAAAGACTTTATTCTTTATTTATTTTTCTACCAACCTTATTGCTTTTGCTACAAATTTTATCGATTTTGTTTATTATCGATTTAATTTCGGTCGAAGCACAATCGCTGCACTTGATTCTTTAAAAAATGAAAGTAATAAGTCGCTTTTGTTCAAAAATTTTCTGTTTAACTATTGGCACGTTTTTATACTGTTTTTTCTTTGTATGTATTTATGGATATTTTTATATAAAAAAGTAAATATCCAAAACGAACCAATTGTAGCAAAATTAAAATATTTTTCGGTTTCGATTTTCATGTTTTTGGTAGTTACAACATTGGCAATTGGTGGCATTCGTGGCGATTTTCAAAAAAGTACACGACCAATCAATATTCTGGATGCTAGTAGGCACGTCAATCACGTGTCGCAGGCAGATTTTGTGCTAAACACACCGTTCTCGCTTATACGAACCGCTTTTAGCAACAGTTTCAAGAAAATAAATTTGGTGACACAATCACAAATTGATTCTTTGGTTCAGCCCATAAAACAGTACAAAAACAATCAGTTATCCAAAAAAAATGTGGTTATTTTTATTCTTGAAAGCAATGGGCGCGAATATTTTTCGAGTTTCAACAAACATTCAAACATAAAAAACTTCATAGGCTATGCACCGTTTGTAGATTCATTAGCACAACATAGCCTTATTTTTGCAAATGCTTACGCCAATGGTTACAAGTCTATTCACGCCATGTCGTCGGTCTTGGCAGGCATTCCGAGTTTCAAAGATGCGTTTACGTCATCGCCTTACCCGAAGCAAAAAACAGAATCGCTCATATCAACACTCGAAAGTATAGGCTACAAAACTTCGTTTTATCATGGAGCGCCAAATGGGTCAATGGGTTTTTTAGGCTATTCAAAAATTCTTGGAATCGATAACTATTTCGGCAAAACAGAATATAAAAATGATGCCGATTTTGATGGCGTTTGGGGCATTTGGGACGAACCTTTTTTGCAGTTTTTCAACAAATCATTGTCTGCAACCAAGCAGCCTTTTTGTGCGACGTTGTTTTCGGTTTCGTCGCATGAGCCTTACATTGTTCCCAAAAAATATCAAGGCAAATTTCCTATCGGCGACGTCAATATTCATCAAACAATAGGATATACAGATTTTGCGCTTAAACAATTTTTTGCGAAAGCCAAAAACCAACCGTGGTTCAAAAACACTATTTTCATTATGGTGGGCGACCACACAAACACGGTTTTTTATGACAATTACAAAAAAGTAGGAAACCAAAACGCAGTCATGATGCTGCTCTATGACCCAATCAAAAAATATGTTGGCGACAACCTAGATTTTGCCCAACAAATAGACATTTATCCAACAATTCTGGACATAATTGGATACCAAAAACCCTTTAGAAGTTGGGGTCGAAGCCTTGTTGACACCAAAAAACAAAAACCTTTTCTCGTAAAATGGACAAACAATCTCTACGAACTTCGCTTAGGAAATTACACCATTACCTTCGATGGCAAAAACATTGTAGGCATTTACGACAAAAATGATTTAGATTGGTCTAAAAATTTAATTAGTCAAACAAATCCCGAAATCCAGACTGCCAAAACACAAGTAAAAGCCTTTGTGCAGGATTATATGGCAAGAATCATTGACAAAAAATTAGACCATTAAAATCATTTGGGCGTGTCCTTGTCTCGTCTGTCATTGTTTCGTGCCTCACAATGACAGACGAGACAAGACCGGGCTATCGGCTTAATCTTTTTTTAAAATTTTTGTCATCACTAGCGCAGTCGAGAGACAAAAAATTTTAAAAAAAGGATATCGCCTTTATCCCTCACGCAAGCGCAAAATTTAAAAAATGTAATACCTTTAAATCAAAAATCAAACAAAAACAAAATGAAAATCATTCCCGCTATAGACATTATCGACGGCAAATGTGTTCGACTTTCAAAAGGCGATTACAACACCAAAATTATCTATAACCAAAATCCACTCGAAGTCGCGAAAACTTTTGAGGCTCACGGTATTACTAACCTTCATTTAGTTGATCTTGATGGTGCAAAATCGAGTCATATCGTAAATCATAAAATTTTGCATCAAATTTCTACCAAAACAAATTTGAAAATCGATTTTGGCGGTGGTCTCAAATCCGACGACGACATTAAAATTGCGTTCGAAAACGGGGCATCGCAAATTACGGGTGGCAGTATAGCCATCAAAAACCCTGAACTATTCAAAAACTGGATTCAAAAATTTGGTTCAGAAAATATAATTTTGGGTGCCGATGCAAATAATGAAAAAGTTGCAATTTCGGGCTGGCTCGAAGAAAGTCAAGAAGACCTTTTTCCGTTTATTAAAAATTATTTCAAAGATGGCATCAAATATGTGATTTGTACCGACATTGCCAAAGATGGAATGCTCCAAGGACCAAGTTTTGACTTATACAAAAAAATTTTAATCGAAATTCCTACAATAGAACTCATCGCTTCGGGCGGAATTGCTACCTTTGACGACCTCCCAAAACTAGCCGAAATGGGTTGCCATGGAACCATTATTGGAAAAGCAATCTATGAAAATAGAATTTCATTAAAGCAGTTAGAAAATTTTATTTTACTTGGTTTATAAAATTTTACTGATTTACAGCATGTTAAAACCCATAAAAAGTGAACACATTCCAAATCGATTTGATTCTGTACAAAACATCACACAATTATAAAATATTTATGATACAATCAAAAAAATGCTTACAAAAAGAATAATCCCCTGTCTCGACATCAAAAATGGTCGTACCGTAAAAGGTGTAAATTTTATTGATTTGATAGACGCCGGCGACCCTGTAGAACTTGCCAAAAAATACGCGGATTCTGGTGCCGACGAACTTGTTTTTCTTGACATATCGGCCACCGAAGAGCGCCGAAAAACATTGGTAGATTTGGTCAAAAAAGTAGCACAAACCATCAACATTCCGTTTACGGTTGGTGGCGGAATATCATCTATTGCAGACGTCGACATTTTGCTCAAAAATGGCGCAGACAAAGTTTCTATCAACTCATCAGCAGTAGAAAACCCAGAATTGATAAACGAGCTGGCAGCCGTTTTTGGATCACAATGCATCGTGGTTGCCATTGATGCAAAACAAATTGACGGTCATTGGAAAGTACATCTTGTTGGCGGAAAAGTGCCAACAGAAATTGATCTTTTTGATTGGGCAAAAGAAGCCGAAAATCGTGGGGCAGGTGAAATACTTTTTACGTCTATGGATAATGACGGAACCAAAAATGGTTTTGCAAACCAAGCGTTAGCCAAACTTTCTCAAACAGTTAATATTCCAATCATTGCCTCGGGTGGTGCTGGAAACGTTCAGCATTTTGTCGATGTATTTACTATAGGAAGAGCAGATGCCGCATTGGCTGCAAGTGTTTTTCATTTTCAAGACATTGAAATCTCGGCACTAAAATTTGAAATGCAAAAAAATAATATAACCGTCAGAATTTAATTTTTTGACAAAATATATAAATCACAAAATGACAATAAATTTCAATAAGAACAAAGACGGTCTCGTTCCTGCCATTATTCAAGATTCAAAAACCAAAAACGTACTTATGCTCGGTTACATGAATCAAGAGGCATTTGACAAAACACAAAAACTTAAAAAAGTTACGTTTTTTAGCCGTTCAAAAAACAGATTGTGGACAAAAGGTGAAGAAAGCGGTAATTTTTTGAATGTTGTTGACATAAAAATCGATTGCGACAACGATGCTATTTTGATACAAGCATCGCCCGTCGGCGCAACCTGTCACACGGGCAGCGACACCTGCTGGAACGAAGTTAACAGTCAGAATTTCGGGTTTTTATCATCGCTTGAAAAAATCATAGAAAACCGCAGGCAGAATCCCGATGACAAAAGTTATGTAACAAGTCTATTCGAAAAAGGCATTAACAAAATTGCCCAAAAAGTTGGCGAAGAAGCTATAGAAGTAGTTATTGAAGCAAAGGATAACAACGACCATTTGTTTCTTGACGAAAGCGCCGATTTGCTTTTTCATTACTTGATATTGCTCCAAGCCAAAGGATTTAAATTGCAAGACGTGGTTTCGATTTTAGAATCACGAAATCGATAGCGTATTTTTACTAAAATTAATTTCTAAAAAACTTTAAAAAAGCTATATTTACTTTTTAAAGTTTTTATAATTTCAATGAATATCGACCACAAAGTTGCAGAATTAGATAAAGATCAAGAAATTGTTGAGCCACAACTCAATTGTTTGTTAACGACAGACAATGAAGATTTTTTTCAAGATACAAAAATTTATTTGTACAAAGGCGGCGGCGAAAGCGAAACAATGATTGAGCACGTCAAGAAATTTAAAAGCAATATGCTAAAAAACGAATTTGTGTCGGATATTCTGAAAATAAAATTGAGCATTAATTTGCAGGGCAAACACAACGACAGTTATTGGTCAGACGAGTTTCCGAAGGCAATAGAGTGGTTATTTTTCAGTAATAAATAAATTTTAAGAGGTGAATCAAGACTTAATTTTTCGTACTTTATTCTTGTGGGTTCAGGCATTTTACTTATTTTTAATACTATAAGAATAGATTTTAATAATTTTCAGTATGGTTCACTTTTTGGAATTATTTCAAATTTGTGTTTGATGATTCTTGCAATAGTAACAATAAAAAACATAAAAAAGGTTAAATAATATATGCTCTTGTTTATTGAAGTCTCTGACATCGTGATTGCATAAGTCGGTTTTTGATAGTCAAAACAATATAAAGCAGTTTAGCAAAGTCTCTGACTTCGTGATTGCGTTAGTCGGTCATTGACCGGCATAATAATATAAAATTAAAAAAATGAATTTTAAAAATATAGATAACCTCGATCAATATACAGGTACAATCATTGTTCCGGTTTTTGAAACCACTGCCAAAAGTCTAGTACCCATAGAATATCATGGCGTTTCGGTTCCGTCGACCGTTTTTTATGGCAAAAAAGGCACGCATTATTTGGTTGATAAATATAATTGTACCCATATTTTTATTGGACTTGGAAACGATATTGACTACAAAACTATAAAATCCATTTTCAGAAGAATTTCTGCGAAACAAAAAGACGTTTTTTCAAGCAAGGTTGCATTTGTAATTCCAGATCCTTTTGTGCATGAAAATGTTGAGGCAGCTTTTTCTGGTTTGATATTAGGAACTTACGATTTAGGTCATTTCAAAAAAACAGCTCCGCATTCGTTCATGAAACAAGGTTTTGAAATGGATATAATTTCAAAAACAGATTTTTCTGAAACGTTTATTCGTGCCACAAAAATCTCACATGCACAACTAGAAACTTACAAACTAGTCGATTTGCCGCCAAACGTTGCCACACCAAAATATTTAGCAGATTGGGCAAAATTGAGTGGCGAAAAAAACGGTTTTTCGGTTGAGGTTTTTGACAAAAAAAAGTGTGAAGAGCTTGGTTTAAAGGCGTTTCTTTCGGTTAGTAAGGGCAGCGAAAATGAGCCGCAGTTTATTGTAATGAACTATAAACCATCCAATTTTTCTGATAAAACAAAACTCGTTGGCTTGGTGGGTAAAGGAATTACATTTGACACAGGCGGACTGAATATAAAGACTGCGGGCATGGTCAACATGAAATGCGATATGGCGGGTGGCGCGGCAGTTTTAGGTGCGATGCAGCTTGTGGCAAGCCTAAAATTGGACGTTCAGGTTACTGGAATTGTGCCTGCCTGCGAAAATTCTGTAGATGCAAAATCGTTTTTGCCAAGCGACGTTATTGGCAGTTATGCGGGGCATTCGATTGAGATTATAGATACTGATGCCGAGGGCCGTTTGATTTTGGCCGATGGACTTTCGTATCTTATAAAAAATTATAATCCTGATATTATTGTAGACATTGCAACATTGACAGGCAGTGCCGTAGCGACTTTTGGCTGTGAATGTGCTGCTTTGTTTACAAACAACGACACAGTTTCTAAAAAACTGCAACAGGCCGGAGATGCAGTTGGCGAAAGGCTTTGGCAGTTGCCGCTGTGGGATGCTTATAAACCTGATATTGAAAGTGAAATTGCTGACGTAAAAAACTATTCGGGCAAACCTGTTGCAGGAGCAATTACGGCAGCAAAGTTTTTAGAATTTTTTACAGAAAATCATAGTTCGTGGGCCCATATAGACATTGCGGGTGTGGCTTTTGGCGATGACGAGTTTGCAAAAACCAAGCATGCAACGGCTTTTGGAGTGCATTTGTTAATTAAATTTATTGAAGGTTTTATTGACTAGAATAGCCCCGCGTGAGGGATCGCGGCGATACCCCGCAGCCTGAGGAACGAGGTGCGAGGAGTAAAGCCAAGAGCCCGACCCGAAAATTGCGAGGTCACGTGGCAATTTGAGGGGCACGCCCAAATTAAAAAAAATTGTACTTCAAACTTTTAAAATTAATTGATGAACAGCTCGAAAACCGTTATTTGCATTTCTAACTATTTTAAAAGGTCGGATTTTTTAGTAAATCTGAAAAAACTTGATAATAAAGTATATTTGATTACATCAGAAAAATTGCGTGATAAGTCGTAGCCAAGCAAGTTTATTGACGAAATTTTTTTATAGAAGGTCAAGACGTTGATTGGAATTTGGATCATTTGCAGCTTGGTGTTCAAAATTTAATGAAGAATAACAAGGTTGTTGCAATAGTTGCGCTTGACGATTTTGATGTTGAAAAAGCAACTTACTTGCGCGAAAACCTTTGGATTGACAGCATGGGACAGACCACGGGACGATATTTTTGGGATAAATTGGCCATGAGAATGCGTGCCAAAAGTTGAGGAGTATCGAATCCAAAATTTGTATCGTTATTTAATGATAATGATATAAATGATTATGCAGATTCTGTGGCTGCGCCTTGGGTTTTGAAACCCCGGTCAGAGGCGTCTGCGGCGGGAAATATAAAGGTTTTTGACAAAAAAAATTTGTGGATGCACATTACCGAAATGGGCAACAACCGTTTCAAATATTTGTTAGAACAATTCAGACTGGGCGATGTATTCCATTGTGATAGCTTGATTTTGAGCGCAAAAATTTTGTGTAGTATCACCCCCAAATATTTGTCGAAACCTATTGAAATTTCGCAAGGCGGCGGCATTTTCCGTAGCGCAAATATTGAATATGTCACTGATGATGACAAGGCGATAAAGGCCTGTAAAGAACGGGTTTTAGAACTGCTTGGCGACTGTGCCGAGCGACTTGTGCGCGATTTTGCGACGGTTACCACGCCCGAAAAGGCTAAAAATTTGCATTAGACCCAGTTTGCGCATTACAATAATTTTTATTTTTTTTTGGCGTTTCGCGCGCCCCGCCGCGGCGGGGGAGCGCGCCGGGCTGTTGTTTCAATCATTTTTAATTTTTGTCATCCCTAGAAGTCTATGCCGAGCGCAGTCGAAGCACAGTCGAGGGACAAAAATTAAAAAAGGATTTCCACGACCATCCTTAACGCTTGTTTTTCCGTTGACCAAGTTTAGATATAAAGTGGCGATTTAAAACTTTATTCCTTTATTATGCAATTTGGGTTTATTCCAAGCTATTCGCTTTTATAAAATCTGTAACCAAATAGCCAATTAGCTTTCCGATGAGGTGATTGTTTTTCTGTTCGCCCAGATCTGGTGCGCCTTCGCAGATATGCAAATAGGCAACATTGTTGTTTTGTGCAAAAAAATTGACAAAAACACGAAGCTCCTCAACAGAATATCCGCTAATTGTCATGGCACTACTTGCAATATTCGGAATGGCATCTAGGTCTATTTCAAGACCAAAAGGTTCGGTTTTTATAAATGACAACGCCTGATGCAACTCTTGATCAAAACTTTTTTGTTTTCTGATTTTAACCTCGTCGTAAGTATTATAGCGCACGCGATCGTCGATTTTTTTAATATTATCTAAAACACTTTTTGAAGTGTAACTTTCATGAAGTCCAAAAACAAAATATTTTTTCAAGAAACCTTCTTCAAAAGCATACGAAAATCCGTTGCCAGAATGACGACCTTCTAGAATCCTGAAATCAGAATGCGCATCAAAGTTAATGGCATTTACAGGTTTTCCTTTGGCAAGTGCGGTACCCTTGATGTTTCCGTAGGCATTGTTGTGGCCGCCACCAATGATTATCGGGATTTTTCCGGCCCGAACAATTGTTGCTACAAAATGTGAAACTTCACGATCGATTTTTTCTACCAGAAGGCTCATTTTTGTACGATCTTCGATATTGTTGAAATCAAAATTTTTGACTTCTGCCATTTCTATAGAAACGTCTAATTGCCCAAGAATCAAAATTTTAGATCCTTTGCAAAATCTGTTGTGTTGAATGTTTGCAATGCTCGCAACAGCAGTTGTCCACGCAGATGCCGCGCCAGGTCGACCGTAGTTGGCTCGAATGCCTATGTCTTCGGGTATTCCGAAAATAACATATTGGGCGTCACAAGTTTCTAAAAAATCTTCAGGGTTTTGACCCACAGCAATGGTCAACATTTTTTCGCCAAACTTGACTTCGCCACTTCTAAAGTTTGTGATTTTGGCCAAATCGGCAGTAGTAAAAGGTATTAACTTGTCCAATTTATTTTATTTGGCGTCAAAAATAATATTTTATCATAAACTTGCGTTATCATTTGTGAAAAGACTTCCAAAAATGTTATAAGTTTGCTCCAAACTAACAATTAATTGTTAAACTAAATTAATAAACATGAAAAATCAAAAAAGTAATTCGGGGTTAAAAGCAGTTATTGTTATTTTGACGTTATTATTGGGCGGAAGTTTGTATTATACCTACAAACTAACTACAGAAGCCAAGAAACTAAGCACAGATATTACGACCGTAAAATCTGAAAAAGAAAATGTTTTAGACTCACTAAATATTTTAAAAGACACCTATGACAAGGCTTTAGAAGATAAGTCGGCCATGTCAGACGATTTGATTGCAGAGCGAGAAAAAGTTTTGAATTTGATTTCAGATTTAAAAAAATCTAAAGGCGATACGGCATCGATGCAAAAATATAGAGGACAATATTTGAAGCTGCAAGACAACATGAAAGTTTTGATGTTAGAAAATGAAGGTCTAAAAAATGCAAATCAAAAACTTACTGTACAACGAGATAGCACAATAAACGTGGCTGGTGAGCAAAAAAAATATATAGACACGCTTGCTACGCAAAACCAAAATATGTCTGAAAAAATTGAGCGAGGATCAAAATTGGTGATTACAAACCTTAAAACTTCTTCGTTCAAAGAGCGCAGCTCAGGCAAACAGGTCGAAACCGAAAAAGCAAGTCGTGCCAATAGACTTAAAATTTGTTTTACGATTGCAGCAAATGAAATCGCAAAAGCCGGCGAAAAAACATACTATGTGCAAATCATAGATAGTTATAATAATGTGCTTGGTCAAAAGAAAGAAATAAATTTTGGTACTTATCAGTTAACTTATAGTTTTACTACAAACGTGATTTACAACAATAAAAACCTTGACGTTTGCGAAACATTGGTCACACAAGAAGACGAGCTTACAAAAGGAAGTTATTTTGTAAATGTTTTCGATAAAGGCGAATTGGTTTCTAAAAGTACTTTTAGTTTGAAATAAAATTGGATCATATAATTGGTAAAAAAACCTGCTCGAATTTAGAGCAGGTTTTTTTTTGTTTTAATATAAAATCATTTCGTAGAATAAAACTTTTAATGGTATTAATAATTTTGTCCCATTGAGCGCAGTCGAGATGCATCCTTTGTAAAATTATTATTTATTATCATCTATTAAATAAAACCTTTTAAAGACAAAAAAACCTTCTTTAAAAGAAGGTTGTATCGTGAAGGCAGAAGGATTCGAACCTTCGACCGCCTGCTTAGAAGGCAGGTGCTCTATCCAGCTGAGCTATGCCTCCAAAAAAGAAATTGCCAATTAGGCAACTACTTTAATTTGTCATTATTTTTTGAGTTTCTAATGAAAACTGTGTCGGGGTGGCAGGATTCGAACCTACGACCTCCTGCTCCCAAAGCAGGCGCGATACCGGGCTACGCTACACCCCGAAGGTGCGGAGAGTAAGGGATTCGAACCCTTGGTACAGTTTCCCATACGCATGTTTAGCAAACATGTCCTTTCGGCCTCTCAGGCAACTCTCCATGCATTAAATAAATCTTTTGCGGTTGCAAATGTATTGTTTTGAACAATATTTTACAAACAATTGTCATTGTTTTTTTAGAAATTTAAAAATATAGTTTCAAACAAGCTCGTTTTCAAAAGCATAGCATATTTGAAGAAGTCTAACTTTAAGATTTTATTACAGTTTATTGATAAAACTCCCAAAACTATCAGTGAATTGATAACCAGTTTCTGTGCGGTCTTTGCTCAGTTTTTCATATTCTACCAATGCCCACAAAATAAATTCTTTCATGAATGGCAAATCTTCCGCAATAGTTTGTGGTTGATATTTTTTGATTAACAATTCAAGAGGGCGAACCTCGTTTAATGTTTTTTGATAGTCAACGTCTGTACTTTCGTCTAATAGTTCAAAACCAGATTCTGTAAAAAACCATTCTAGCAAATCTGAATAGGCAGTTTTTTCGCCATCTTTTTCTAGTTTTTCTATTTTCGGGAAATAGGCAGGAAAAAACGTATGAATTGAATCTGATATCAAATGTTGTGCAACCTCTGCCGCACCTTCTTGTTCGCCTTCGTAAACCAATTCGACTTTGCCAGTTATTGCGGGAATAATTCCCATAAAATCCGACAGTCGAACCGTTGTTTTCACTTCGCCGTTTTTCAATGCACGACGCTCGGCGGTACTTAACAAATTTTCATAAGCGGTTATGCTCATTCTGGCAGAAACCCCAGATTTGTTGTCAATATATTCGCTGTTTCGGGCTTCAAAACTAATTTGTTCTAACAAATCTCTTGCAAGACTTGGGACATAAACCATGTCTGATTGCGTCAAATCAAACTTTGCTTCTTGCTCGGTTATCGTCCTAGCAATAGCAATCGTGTCTGGATAATGTGTCAAGATTTGTGAACCAATTCTGTCTTTCAAAGGTGTTACAATGCTACCACGATTGGTATAATCTTCTGGATTTGCGGTAAATACAAACTGAATGTCAAGTGGCATTCTAAGTTTGAAACCTCGAATTTGGATATCTCCTTCTTGCAGAATATTGAACAACGACACCTGAATTCTGGCTTGCAAATCTGGCAATTCATTGATTACAAAGATGCAACGATTGGCACGCGGAATCATCCCAAAATGAATTACACGATCGTCGGCATAAGATAATTTTAAATTGGCAGCTTTTATTGGATCAACATCGCCAATTAAATCGGCAACGGTTACATCGGGCGTTGCCAACTTTTCTGAAAAACGTT
>JBDLWE010000019.1:0-9872 GCA_039804445.1 Bacteroidota bacterium
AATTCGAGCGCATTATAGTCAAAATTTTGCTCCCTCATTTTTCCACTCACAGAACCGTCTGCATCGAGTGTACAAATAATTGTAACATTTCGTAGTGAGTTTTTTGTAGGCATTAAGTTAACATCAAAGGTAGATTTATCAGCTCGAAGTACTTTGCCTGTCCAGTTTAACGCTCGTTCTGGAATAATATTTGGATTGCTATTTTTATTAGATGCATCAAGCAAAATAACTTCGTTGTTTAATTCAATTATTGCCATTACATAGTTGTAACCGCTAATTGATGGAAAAAATGGAATGCCATTTGACCTTGTGCTTGCCAAAACCGGATTTGCCTGCAGCCCAACTGCTCGCAACATAGCAACTAACATCAGGTTTATTTCGGCAATATTTCCAGTTTTGGTTGAATATGCTTTTTTTACACCATCGTTGCAACCAAAACCCATTAATCCATTCCAATTCATTCGGTTTTGAACATACCTGAATATGGCACCAATTTTTTGTTCATTGCTAATTAAACCTACTTTTAGCGCCGCAAGATCTTCTTCGAAATAGTTGTTTTTGTTTAGCTCTGCTGTAAAATCGGGGTCATCATGAATTGCATTCAAAACCGATTCCCAATTTTGTGAATACTGCGTGACGGTTTCGCCAGGAAAATTGGTCATAGCCAATTCGTACTTCAATCCCGCAGTATAGTTACCTATATTGTTTACAAATGCTTCATTTTTGAGCGCGGGAACATCGTTTAAAACAAATGTCGTTTTTGTAGCATTGTAGTTTACAGTTTGATAACCAACAAATTTTGTAATAATCATACCATCTTGTTCCCGAATTGTTAAATTTAGAGTGTTATTAAATTTTTCGACGGTTTCTTTCGGAAAAACAAAACCCTTGCGGTGAATATTGTATGTAAAATATTCAGGAATTGTGGTTGTATATTCTGAATGATTTACAGGAATTTCTGTTTGAAAATCCCAATCGCGAAACGACCTATAGTATTTCGATCGAAGCAAATAAACATATTCTACAATGCTACCAACTTTTACGTTTGGCATCGTGATTTTTTTGATATTCGTATATTTATTTCGATTTTCAACGAATTCGCCTTCACTTTTGAGTTTTGTTTTTTCGATTTGACCGTTTACTAAATTGTAAGTAACAGCTTTTGAAAACGATATTTTTTCTTCGGGATTTTTATAAACGTAATAAGGGACTATTGCATTCGCAAAATCATAACCTTCTTTTTTATAAATTTTTATGCGAATACTAACTTCAGAACACATGGTGAAACCTTCGTTTTGGTCGTGCTCAAAATATGTTCGACCGTTTTTAAACAAATATGCCGCTACTGCCGACGAATCTTTTGGATGCACTTTTTCTTCGAGTTCTGCTTTTGAGACGTTTCCAATTTCGAGTTTTTGGGCAAAAGAAATATTCAAAAACAATAAAAGTAAAGCAACAATATTTAATTTTTTCATGATTTGGGGTATGTTTTTGAAGCTATTTTTTCTTTAAAATTATTTTACTGGCGTCGTTTTGTGCTACTTTTTCAAGAAAATTTCTAAAATTTTCATAATCTTCCTTTGGATATTTTGCAGTGTTTATTCTAAAAAATCTTTTGTAACTGATAGTATTTGGTTTGGTTTTGGTACAAGTCATTTTGTATGAACCATATTTTTCATTGACTTCCAAAACAGCAGGCACTGCTTCAATCTCGAAACCATCAGGGATTTCAAGTTCTACTTCGTCGCTATCTTCGCTTCCATGGGCAACCTCGACTGGCAGTTTTCTGTTTCTGTAACGCTTTGGTGTTTCTTGGAATTTATTAAAAATATTTACAGTAAAAAACAATTGCCCGTTGATATTTTGTGCAAAATTTTCTGCCGTAAAATTCAAATTTTCTGTTCCGACGACGTTTTCTTTATCAATCGCTAAAATTGGTTTTTGAAATGATAAATTATTCATATAACCAAATTTCGATTTATAGTGAGCATCTATTTCGTCGCTTTGTTTTCTGATGATATTGTCTACATTATCATATTGAACACCTTTTGAAACAATGTTGCATTTTGCAAATAGTTTACCGTTTTCATCGATAGATGCATTGCCTGTAATGGTTTGTGTACTTTCAGATTCTAAATATTTATTTGTTCGAACAATTTTACTATCGCCTTTTGTGACCATAAATGCGTCTCTATCATCAGTAAAATTTGCATTAAACAGAAAAGGCGATGTTTGGCTAGTGCATTCTAAAATTCGTAATCCGTTTTTTGAAGGAAATGATAATACAGCGTGGTTACCTTGCATTCTAAACATATCACTATCAATATTTTGGCGTTCAGACCCACCATTAATGATGGTATAAAAAGCTTTGACTCCCACGACGTTTAGCAAAGCTTTAGTATAATTGCTCAAAGCTTTGCAATCGCCATAACCCAATCTGTCGACATCGGCAGCCAACATTGGTTTCCAACCTCCAATTCCCAATTGAATACTAACATATCGGACTTTGTCTTGTACAAATTTATAGACTATTCTTGCTTTTCTCTCTGCATTATCCTCATTACCAACAAGTTGTTTAATTTTGTCAATCGTGGCAACAGGTAGCTCGTCTGTACCTGCTAATAAATTATTTACCATCCAATCTCCAAACTCTTGCCAGTTTTTGGCTTGCCCGTAAATGCCTTCTAGGCTAAATTTCTCGACAGAAAAAAAAGTTTTTGGCGTTAATTTTTCAAAACCTGGTGCATATTCTTCTTTTTGGAAAGCCACAAAATTTTTGATTTCGAATATTAATTGCAACGGTAATTCTTTTTTGATAATATCTATACCATCATGATTTTCGGTTTTAAATTGAAAACCAATATCTGCTGGATATTTTATTGAAAAATTTGATCTTGCAACACTTTCGTTTGGGTTGTCAACAGGTCGCCAATGTGGCAAAAAAGCAGTATTACTACTTGTCGTTTCTGATTCGTAAACCACAACAAATGGATATTCTATTGGTGTAACTTTGAGAAACAAAAAGCGTCCATCTTGAGCAATAGAATAACCATCGGCAATTGATTGATCAATAAAATCAGATTTTCGATAAGTCTTTATTTTTTTTCCTAAAAAGCTGTAAACTGTCGCAGATATTGAATTTATGCGATTGTTTTTACTATAATATTGAACGGCATCAATGTTTCGAACTCCATATTCGTTCAGAACCAAAACAGTTTTGGTTACTTTTTCGGTATATTTGCTTTGCGATATAATTTCGACCTCGGTCGATTGATTTAAAATAATACTATTGGCTTTTTCTTTTAAGTTTTCAGAAAAAGTAAGCAATTTCAAATCGAAATCTTGTGCGAAAACAAAACAGATATTGAAAAACAAACTAAACAGACAAATTTTTTTTTTAAAATTAATCATTATAAAAACGTTATCGATTTAAAAAAAGCAACTGACCAACTACAACAAGTCTTTAGCGAATATATTAAAATTTTCTTAATTTTAAAATTTAATTTACAAAATCTAATAAATTATATTTGTCTACATATAAAAAATATTTGACTGAAATAACCAATATTGACAATAGTTAACACCTTCTTTAAATATTTAAAATGAAGAACTTTAAAATCTTTTTGATGCTTTGTTTTTGCGCTGCAGCGAATGCACAACTATCTTCTATAACCGATAAAACAACTTACCCCTTTTGGATAAATATGCCTGAAAAAAGTAGCGAAAACAATAAACTTCCTATTCTTTTTTTCTTGCATGGTCGAAGCCTTTCTGGCACTGATCTAAAACGCGTGAAGCGGTATGGTGTTTTGAAAGCCATAGAAAAAGGACGAAAAATTCCTGCAATTATCGTTGCGCCACAACTTGCTTCGGGAGGCTGGAATGCCCAAAAACTTTTAGAGATTTTGGACTATGTTCAATCGAATTACAAAACAGACAAAAACCGAGTTTATGTTTGTGGCATGAGCCTCGGTGGCTATGGTAGTTTAGAATTTGCAGGAAAATTTCCAAACAAAATTGCCGCGGCGGTGGCAATTTGCGGCGGTGGTGTAGTTTCAGATGCGTGCAATTTGGCAAAAATACCCGTTTGGATTCAACACGGCGATGCTGATAAAGCAGTTAATATTTCAGAATCTTACAAAATTTTTAATGCCATAAAATCTTGTAACAAAAATGCAAATACAACCATGACAGTTATCAAAGGTGGTACCCATGGTAGTGCAGAAAATCTTTTCCATCAAGATGGTATTTATGATTGGATGTTTAGTCAAACGAAATAACTTTTGATTTTTTTGGTTACTACAGTAATTTTTCTAATTCGTTAAAATTACAAGTTTGCAACTCGCCCGTTTCTAAATTTTTTATGGCAAAATTACTGGTTTTATTTTCGTCAATAATTAGTTGTACCAAAAACTTAATTCCACGTTTTTCGGCATATTGAAATTGTTTTGAAATTTTTACCTCATCAGGATATAGTTCTACTTTAAGGCCGCTCTTGCGAAGTTGCAAGATGTTCTGCATGGCCACCAGCGCGTTATCAATTCCTAAATTTGCAAAAATGGCAGTTGTATTTGCTGCTACCGTTTCAGGAAATAGATTCATGGCTTCGATAGCTAGATATATTCTGTCTAATCCAAACGAAATACCTACGCCCGACATGTTTTTTAGTCCAAAAATTCCGGTTAAATCATCGTAGCGACCGCCTCCGCCAATGCTACCAATACCAACTTCTAAAGGTGCCGCAACCTCGAATATTGCACCAGTATAGTAGTTTAGACCTCGCGCCAACGTAATGTCTAGATCAAGCGTTGTGGTTCGTAGCCCAAGTTTTTGGGTGGTGTCGCAAATAAAGCGAAGTTCTTCGATTCCTTTTTTACCTTCGTCTGATGATTGAAGTAAATCTGACAGTTGATCTAATTTTTCTGAAATAGTACCCGAAAAATTAAAAAGTGGTTGGATTTTTTGAATTGCCGTCGCCGCAATTCCTTTTTCGAGCATTTCGGTTTCTACACCATCTTGTCCTATTTTATCAAGTTTGTCGAGCGCGACCGTAAAATCAATCAGTTTGTCTGATGCACCAATTACCTCGGCAATGCCTGATAGAATTTTGCGGTTATTGATTTTTATGGTGACGCCCGATAACTTTAAATCATTAAAAACGCTGTCATACAATTGAATAAACTCTACTTCTTGCCAAAGCGAGTTTGAACCTACAACGTCGGCATCGCATTGATAAAACTCTCTAAATCGACCTTTCTGTGGCCTATCGGCACGCCAAACTGGCTGGATTTGGTAGCGTTTAAAAGGAAACTGCAATTCGTTTTGATGCTGGACCACATATCGTGCAAAAGGTACTGTAAGGTCGTATCTTAATGCTTTTTCGGAAATTTGATTGGTGAATTTATTGAGTTCGATTCGCTGCTCTACCGCAAGTTTGTCGGCGTCTAGCTGCTGTAAATCTCGGATAGAATCGGGCAGGTCGATTTTTTGTTTATTATAAAAATAGTTACCAGAATTCAGGATTTTAAAAATAAGTCTGTCGCCCTCTTCGCCGTATTTACCGAGTAGGGTTTCGGAGTTTTCAAACGTTGGTGTTTCGATGGGTTGGAAACCAAATCGCTCGAAATTGGATTTTATGGTTTGAATTATATACTGACGTTTTGCAACTTCTGAAGCTGAAAAATCGCGCGTTCCTTTTGGGATTGATGGTTTTTGTGGCATTTTTTGATGGAATCTGTTTTTGCAAAGATAAGTAAAATCAATTTTTGTGGGTTTGGCATGACCGTAAATTCGGAAATTATATTTTGAATGCCAATTTAATTTGTTTTTTACTGTTTAACTTTTTTAGATTTCAAATCTTGCAAATTGTTAGTTGCGCTAGATTTTTCAAATTTACGTTTGGTCTACGTGGGTTTTGAATAGTACTCGAAATATTTAAATGTCAATTTTTCAATCTTTGAATTTTTTTAATTGTTGAATTGTTATTGAAATTGTTATTGTCTTTGTTATTGTCTTTTTCATTGTCTTTGTTATTGTCATTTTCATTGTCATTGTCATTGAATCCCTAGCCCTGATCGTAGTGGAAATCCTTTTGTTTTTAAACATATTTTTTTATGGTCAAAAAGAACGACCAACGGAAGTTCCTTTTTGGGCATTGAAAAAAAATGTTTAAAAACAAAAGATTGAAACGTAGAGCAGGATTGGCTTCTAAAAAAAATTAGAGTTTTGTAACAAATTTTGCTAATGTTAGTCTTATTAGAATGCTGAAATTATTTAAAGAAAATATTCGGATTGCGTTTAGTTCGATTCGCACGCAACTGTTGCGAACAATTTTGACGGTGCTTATTATTGCTATCGGCATTACGGCTTTGGTCGGAATTTTGACGGTTGTGGCGGCGCTTGAAAACAAATTGACGACCAATTTTGCGTCGATGGGCGCCAATACTTTTAAGATAAACCAGTACGAATTCAGGTCGCGACGGCAAGGTGGTGGCGAGCGCGAGGTGGTTAACCCAATTATTTCGTACACGCAGGCGCGCGAGTTTAAAAACAAATATGCGTATCCGTTTACGTACTGCTCGCTGTCGTTTACGGCGACGTCAAAAGCCGAAGTTAGGTTTGAGAGCAAGAAAACTGACCCTGAAATTTCGGTTTTGGGCGTTGATGAATTTTTTGCGCCAAATGGTGGTCTAGAATTTCAACAAGGTCGTAATTTTAATGGTTTTGATATCGAGAACAACAACTATGTTTGTGTGGTTGGGTCTGATTTTTTGAAAGGAATTTTGAAAGACGTTAACCCGATCGACAAGATTATTTCGATTCGTGGTGCGCGATTCAGAGTAATTGGTGTCTTAAAAGAAAAAGGATCGACGTTTGGCAATAGTCAAGATTTGCGGGTTTTGATGCCAATTCAGTTGGCTCGGTCGTTGTTTACCGCATCTGACATAAATTATACGATGAGTGTCATGGTTTTTAGAACAGAACTACTATCTCAGGCAATTGATAATGCAACGATTACTATGCGAAAGGTGCGAAAATTAAGCCCAATTTCTGACAATAATTTCGGCATTATACGCAGCGATGATTTGATTGGGCGCGTCATGAGTATTACTGGTTTTCTAGACGTTGCGGCATTTTTTATCTCTGTGATTACTATTTTTGGATCGTCGATTGCGCTTATGAATATTATGATTGTTTCGGTCACAGAACGAACTCGTGAGATTGGTGTTCGCAAATCTTTGGGAGCTACCAAGTCAACAATTGCTTACCAATTTTTTATAGAAACGCTAATAATTGGACAGATAGGCGGCTTTGTAGGCGTTATTTTTGGACTGCTTATTGGCTTCGGAATTTCATCGGCACTAGATTTTGGATTTGTAATTCCTTGGAGTGCCATTGTACTGGCGTTTATAGTTAGTTTTTTGGTGGCGGTCGTCTCTGGGTCGTACCCTGCCTTAAAGGCCGCAAAACTTGACCCTATCGAGGCGTTGCGGTATGAATGATTTTTTTAAATTACGAATTTTCAATTACGAATTACGAATTTAGAAAAACGATATCTAAAAAAAATCCAGCACTAAAAATTTTTTTGTTTTGGGCGTTCCGCGTGCTCGCTGCAGCGAGGAGCGCGTTGGTGTTCTGCTCGCAATCTTTTCTGCGGTTTTGTCTCGTCTCGTCCCGAAAAACGAGACGAGACAAAACAGCAGAAAAGGATTTCCGCTCAACACTGAACGCAGTTTTACTGTAGACCACGTTTTCAAAAAAAAACAATATACTTTTGCGTGCTCTATAAAAGACCCTCAATTATCGATTCTATAGAAATTCCTTCGGCATCGGCCTTATAGTTTTTTACGACACGATGGCGCAAAATTCCTGTAGCCACAGCCTTTACATCTTCGATATCTGGCGAGAATTTGCCATTAAAAGCCGCATGAGTTTTGGCTGCCAAAATAAGGTTTTGCGACGCTCGTGGTCCTGCACCCCAATCGATATAATTCTTGACATATTGATTACTCAAAACATTATCTGGACGCGTTTTGCAAACCAATGTCACTGCATATTCTACAACATTATCTGCCACAGGAACGCGCCGAATTAGTTCTTGAAAATCAATTATTTCTTGGGAATCAAACAACGGATTTATGGTTTGCTTCAAATTTGATGTGGTGCTTTTTACAACCTGAACCTCTTCGGCAAAACTTGGGTAGTCTAGTTTTATCGAAAACATAAAACGGTCTAACTGCGCCTCGGGCAAAGGATAGGTTCCCTCCTGCTCTATGGGGTTTTGGGTTGCTAGAACAAAATATGGCAAATCAAGTTTATAGTTTTCGCCAGCGATTGTAACGGCTCGTTCCTGCATGGCTTCTAGCAATGCAGCCTGAGTTTTTGGTGGTGTTCTGTTAATCTCATCTGCCAAAATAATATTAGAAAAAATTGGCCCTTTTACGAACTTAAAGCTACGATTTTCGTCTAGAATTTCACTTCCTAAAATGTCTGACGGCATTAAATCTGGCGTAAATTGAATTCGTTTAAAATTCAACCCAAGTGCTTGTGCAATTGTGTTGACCATCAAGGTTTTTGCCAAACCAGGAACTCCGACAAGCAATGCGTGACCACCAGAAAAAATGGAAAGCAAAATCTCGTTTACTACAACTTCTTGCCCTACAATTATTTTTGCAATTTCTTGTTTGAGTTGGTTTTTTTTATCGACAAGTCGATTTATGGCTGCTACGTCTGACATTGATATGGTGTTTTTATTCTTGTTGTGAATTTGTACAAACCTAAAAAAAGCAGCGGTCATTACAAAATTTAATGACCTCGCTATTAATACATTACAAAATATTTATTGTTCAAAAATCGTTTGGTGGCAATTATAATAGAAAATTGCGTGAATAATATTTGCATGAATTTTAGTATAATTGTAGAACAAAATTTAATAAATTATGAATATTTTTTACATCTATAAACGTACTGCAAAAAAACCTAAACAATTACATTTCGCGTTTTTTTAACCAATTGTTTGCAAATTTACAATCAGTGTATTCACCATTTATTTTTATAAATGTTTCTTTTATTTTTTCATTTGACCATTTTCCAATTGCTCTAACTTGCTTATCTTTTAATGCCAATTCTTTAATTCGTAAATAATCATTAGCATAATCAGCGGTGTGCGCCGGAATTCTTTTAGAAACAGTGATGATTTTGACTATGTTTTTTTGCATTGCATCAATATCTGCGGCAGGCATAGATATTTCGCCCTCTTTAAGATTTGATACTGCGCTGTAAAGTGTTGGATCCATTTTTGTAAGTTCAAAATGTGTATCCATTGTTTTTGGATTTAATAAAGCGCCACCATTCGCTTTGGTCTCTTTGTCATCAGAGCTTGACCGCGCTGCATCGGCAAACGTTATGTCTCGTAGAATAATTTTACTTCTGATTTTGTTCAACTCTTCTTTTGCTTCTTTGACAGCCTCGTCGGTCACTTTGGGTGCAATAAGAATATGTCTAATATCCAAATCTTGACCACGAATTTTTTCGACATAAACTATATGATATCCATATATTGTTTCAAATGGCTCAGACACCTCGCCTTCGCCCATAGTAAATGCAACTTCTTTAAATTCTTTTACTAATGGCGATTTTCGATTAATTTTCATATATCCTCCATTAGACTTTGATCCCGGATCTTGTGAATATAAGATAGCTTTACTCGAAAAACTAGAACCATTTTTTACGTCATTTTTAAATCCCTTCAATTTGTCTATTACTTTTTGTTTTTCGGTTTGACTCACTTTTGGGTTCAAAACAATCTGCGAAACTTCTATTTCATCACCAAAAACTGGTAATTCACTTGCAGGTATTTTTTTAAAAAATTC
>JBDLWE010000020.1:0-29091 GCA_039804445.1 Bacteroidota bacterium
TGGTTTGATTAAAGATTGGAAAACACGATATTTACCTATATAAGTATACACATTTCACGTAAGTTGTGGTTTGATTAAAGATTGGAAAACACGATATTAGGCACAACCAAAAAATCTGATATCCAGAACCTTGTCACAAAAATATCGTAAAAAAAATGCCCCTTCACAGACTTGATAAACCTGTGTTGAGGCATTTTTTTGTTTCTAATATATCAAAACAACTCCAACTGAGTGGGCGGTGGCGGTTTTGGCACTTCTGCCCTACCCCAAAAATTCATGATACCGCCAAACTGCTTATCTGTTATTCGCAGTACACTCACCTTGCCCATCGGCGGCAGCAATCGTCCTATGCGCTTTTCGTGCACATCGGCACTCTCACTACTCGCGCAGTGCCTTGTATACACCGAATATTGCATCATCGAAAAACCATCTTTTAACAAGTTTTTTCTAAAACCTTGCGCGTTTCGCCTATCAGTTTTTGTTTCTGTAGGCAAATCAAAAAACACAAACAACCACATTATTCTGTATCCGTTAAGTTCCATAGCTTTGGGTATTTAATTTTTCGTCGCTCGCCCATAAAACATTGTTGCAAACTGCTCGCCGTTTTTTGCAAAGCCACCATCAGCACACTTTTTTCGTTTTCAAAAAAAACAGTTCGAGTCAAGACCTGCAGCAACTCGGCTTTTATTTTGGTGGTCAGCTCTTGCTCATCAAATCTTTGAACAATTCCAGACACAACCTCATCAACCACCGGCCTAAAAGGCTCCATGATGTCATCTGCAAGCGCAAAAGCATTATATTTATTTCTGTGATGAATGCCCAACGTGTTTAACAATCCCGCACCAGACAACGCCCGAGCCGTAGCTGCACGCAAAATAGCATATCCATAGTTTAAAAAATTGTTAGGATAATCGCCAAATCGCTCACGTTTAAAGCCCTTCTCAAAAAAAACTTTCCAATACTGCGCTGCCGCAACAGCCTCCATGTTGCTCGTGTCACCGCTCAAAACCTTACTTGCCAAAAAAGCAAAACTGTTTCGATCACCAGTAGTTTTTTCTAACAAAACGCCCTGATTCAAGATTTTTTCCTGAACCGTTTGTTGCCACAACTTTTTTTTCAATGGTTCTTTTGCCGCTGTCTGATTCCTAAAAATTTCTTGTTGAATATGGTGACTATCCAAATTCAAAAACATTCCGCATGGCAAATGATTTTTATTGCAGGTAATGACACACGAGTTGTTTTCTATCAAAAAATTCATTGCCGGAATGCTCAAATAAATTTCTGGACAGTCAAGCACCAAAAACCCAATATCTTCTATCGGAATACTGCTTTCTCTCGCATCCGACTTGATTACAAGCTGCTGGTTTTGCATTGTTATAGCGCATTTGTTTTCTACCAAAATAGATTTTTTTAGCATAATTCATTAATTTTAAAAGGTTTATAATCATAAAGACCTCAATTTTTATACCATTCTCAAACAAACGTCTCAAAACTTAACGACAACCAGTTTTTCAAAATAAATCCCCACCAAACCTTGCCCCTTTTCAAAATTTATATATTTTTACAAAAATTCATACCCTTCCATCAAAATGACAATCAAAGGAAAACTCATCATCATAGGCGGCGCCGTAGACAAAGGCAGCTTTACCGAGACCAATCTCGACAGCAATCCAGCCAACAACCTCAACTTTTTTGAAGCCGGAATCCTCAAACGAATACTAAAAGAATCGCACCTCGGCAACGACTCTCGCATAGAAGTCATCACTACAGCCTCAAAAATCCCTAAACAAATAGGCCCCGAATACCAAAAAGCATTTGGATATCTTGGCGCAAACAACGTTGGCATTCTAGACATTGACAAGCGCGAACATGCAATGGATCCCGTTGTTGTAGAACGCCTTCGCCAAGCCAATGTAGTCATGTTTACGGGCGGCGACCAACTGCGCCTCACCAGCATTTTGGGCGGAACACCCTTTGAAGAGCTATTGCTAGACAAGTACCAAAACACCGATTTTATCTACGCAGGCACATCGGCCGGAGCAGCCGCAGCCTCAAACAACATGATTTATCAAGGCTCAAGCTCAGAGGCACTGCTCAAAGGCGAAGTCAAAATCACCAGCGGACTTGGGCTTATAGACAACGTCATTATAGACACCCATTTTGTGCAACGTGGCCGAATAGGGCGACTCTTTCAGGCAGTTGTAGGCAACCCAAAAGTACTCGGTATAGGCCTTGGCGAAGACACCGGACTGCTCATCACCAACAACAACCTCATGGAAGCCATAGGCTCGGGCCTAGTCATTCTGGTCGATGGCCGCGAAATAAAAGACACCAACCTCACCGAAGTCGAACTTGGGCAACCTGTCTCGATCTCGCACCTGGTCACACACGTCATGAGCAAGTTTGACACCTACGACCTCACCACCCACAAAATGCACATACAAAGCAGTCAATATGTATAAAGTCATTGCGAGGCACCAAGCAATAGGGCGTTCCCTCAACGGTTGTAGATTTTTTTGAAAACAAAAAATCTACAACCGTTGAGGTCGAGCTTTTCGCTATATCTTTTTTGAGATTTGGCCCACGTAAGTTACTGTTCACAGGCCAAATCTCAAAAAAGGATGCCGCTACAATCTCTAACGCAAAATAACCATGATTATAGCAAACCCTAACAAAGATAATAAAAGAAAAATTTATCTGAAATGATAGCCAAAGGTCGGCTTCTAAAAATAGATAACAAAATTTGTCTTTAATTTTAAAACACATGAAAATCATCATTCACGGCGGTTTCTTCTCAGAATCGTCTACCAACTCAGAAACCAAATTCGCAAAGCAAGTTGCCTTGGAGCAAATTATTAGAAAATCGTATTCGTTTTTACAAACAAATTCGGCTGTCGATAGTGTGGTTTATGCAGTTTCGTTGCTAGAAGACGATGCACTTTTCAACGCCGGCAAAGGGTCGCAAATTCAATCAGATGGTCAAATAAGAATGTCTGCAAGTATTATGGATGGCGAAACCCAAAAATTTTCTGGAGTAATCAACATTCAAAACGTCAAAAATCCTGTTCAAGTTGCACAACTGCTCATGCAAGAAGACGACCGCGTTTTGGGTGGCGAAGGCGCAACATCTTTTGCCAGATATCGTGGTTTTACAAAATTTTCAACAGAAATACCACAGCGCCGTTCAGAATTTGAAGCCAAACAAAAATCGCTTGGTTTAGGCACCGTAGGCTGTGTAGCATTAGATGCCGATGGCAAAATTGCCGTGGCAACATCTACCGGCGGCAAAGGTTTTGAACTCGTAGGTCGCATTTCTGACTCAGCTACCGTGGCCGGAAACTATGCCAACCAATTTTGTGGTGTTTCGCTCACCGGCGTTGGCGAAGATATTGTGAGCAACGCCACAGCCGCCAAAATAGTTACGCGAGTGACCGATGGCTTCTCGCTTCAAGATGCCTTTAAAAAAACTTTTGATGAACTACTGCCCTACGACGGTTTTGCAGGCGCAATTGCCATTGACCACCAAGGAAACGTGTATCATCAAGATTCGCACCCCACAATGGTTTTCGCTAGTTATGATGGCACAATGTTGCAAGTTTTTGAATAACAAATTTGCTTGAACAAATGCATTTCAAAATCTGTGCAGAACCAAATAATCTGTGGTTATTTTTAAAATAATACCTGCAACATTACAAAACTGCCGAAAATCGGCACGTGGTCTGATATTTGCTTGGCGATTTTGAAATCGTCAAAATCGTCAAAAAACGAAATCAATCCTGCATTAAGGCATTTCACTTTTGATGTATTATAAAATATATTGTCATATTCTGATGCCAAGCAATTTAGGTCTTCGCAAGACTGTTTTAAAGAAGTTTTTTGATTTTTTAGTACCGATTCAAAACCCATTTTCCGCAACGGATTAAATACCGAATGCGACTGCGGGCAATTAAAATCGCCCATAAAAATCAAATTGAGATTTGGATATTGCGCAGGCAGAAATTTAAAATATTTGATCTCGGTTTCGGGCTGCATCTTTTTTGTAATGGCATGAAAATTAACAACCGTAAATTGTTTTTTATTAAATTCGAAAGTGCAAAAAAAAGGTTCGCGATCTATTTCTAGTTCAAAATTTTGTTCAAGCCATGCGTTACCAATTTTTTTTATTGATTTTGATTTCCACAAAAAAGCATAGCGCTCTGCTTTATATGCTGATGATGTTGTGACATCAGAAACCACATAATCCCATTTGGCACCAGACCGATTAAGTTCATTGGCCAATTTTGCAACAGCTTGTGAGCCACCGTAACCTGCAACAACTTCTTGCAAGGCAATGAGATCTGCATTTTTTACCACTTCAGAAATATATGCTATCTCGGAATCAGACTTTGACCGACCAAAGTTTTGAATATTCCATGATATTATTTTTATCTGCGCAACAGAAAAAAAAGTAGCGTGTAAAAACAAAATCAAAACCGTTTTTCTCATATCTGCAATTGACTATTTTGAGGCTAAAAATACAATTTGAAAACTAATTTCAGCAAGAATTTTTCGAGAAAAATAAACGCAAATCAACAGTCTAATATATCACAAAATTAATTATCATCGATAAAAAACAATTTTTTTAGCCAAAAACAAATTTGAAGTTTTATCTTTGTGATTCCAATTTTTTGAAAACTTCAACCTACCAATGGAATATTTAGATTTTGAACTCCCCATAAAAGAACTTGTTGATCAGCTTGAAAAATGCCAAATAATAGGGCAAGAATCTAATGTAGACGTAACAACAACTTGCAAACAAATCGAGAAAAAACTTGAATCGACCAAGCGCGAAATTTACGGAAACCTAACAGCATGGCAGCGAGTCCAACTCTCTAGACACCCTAACAGACCTTATGTTCTTGAGCACATAACGACCTATTGTGGAGACACGTGGCTAGAACTTTTTGGCGATCGTGGTTTCAAGGATGACAAAGCCATGATTGGCGGGCTTGGCAAAATCGACGGGCAGTCTTTTATGATCATTGGGCAGCAAAAAGGCATAAATACCAAAATGCGCCAATTCCGCAACTTTGGAATGGCAAATCCTGAAGGCTATAGAAAAGCACTACGATTGATGAAAATGGCTGAAAAGTTTGGCATTCCAGTTTTGACTTTAGTAGATACACCTGGAGCGTACCCCGGATTAGAGGCTGAAGAGCGCGGACAAGGCGAGGCAATCGCCCGAAATATTTTTGAGATGATTAGGCTTAAAGTCCCGATTATAACCGTTATTGTTGGCGAAGGTGCATCTGGTGGTGCACTGGGCATAGGCGTGGGCGATCGAGTTTTGATGATGGAAAACACATGGTATTCTGTGATTTCGCCAGAATCATGCTCGTCAATTCTCTGGAAAAGTTGGGATTTTAAAGAAAAAGCAGCCGAGGCTTTGAAGCTAACGTCAACCGACATGAAAAAACAAAAACTTGTAGATGACGTCATTCCAGAACCACTTGGTGGCGCACATTACGACAAGGCTACAGCTTTTAAGACGGTGCAACAATACATCACAAAAGCATATAACGAACTAAAAGATTTATCAACAATCGAGTTGGTCGCCCAACGAATGGAAAAATATAGCAAAATGGGCGAATATCGAGAATAGCATTTTTTACAATAATTTTAAAGAAAAATCCGAAGCCCAATAGTTTCGGTTTTTTTTGTAGTTATAAACAAAAAATAATAGTTATCAACATAAAATAGGTAAAAACTAAAGTGTTCTAATTTTTATTTTAGACTTATTTTCGCACTATGGAAGAATTTAGAAGCATCAGCCCAATAAAAATTGATAAAACACAAATCATAAACCTCGAAAAAGGCAAACTGCAGCCACAAGCCCTTGAACTTGAGGAAGCTATACTTGGCTCGATGATGATTGATCGTAAAGGTATTGATGATGTGATTGATCTTTTGCAACCCGACGTGTTTTATAAAGAAGCACACCGACATATTTATGAAGCCATTCTGCAATTATTTAATGACTCGCAGCCCGTCGATTTATTAACAGTTTCGGCGCAACTCAAAAAAAATGCAAAACTAGATTTAATAGGTGGCGATTTCTACCTTATTCACCTTACGCAAAAAATATCATCATCGGCACACATTGAGTTTCATTCTAGAATTATACTTCAAAAATTTATTCAACGAAGTTTAATAAGAATATCGTCAGAAATTATAGAAGAATCATACGACGAGACCACGGATGTTTTTGACCTTTTAGACAAAGCAGAATCAAAACTATACGAAGTTACACAAGGCAACATCAAACGAAGTTCAGAAACAGCACAAAGCCTTGTGCAACAAGCAAAAGCACGAATTCAAGAAATAGCAAACAAAGAAGGCTTGAGCGGTGTGGCAACTGGTTTTGCAAAACTGGACAAAATAACGTCGGGTTGGCAACCTTCTGATTTGATTATAATAGCTGCTCGACCAGGAATGGGAAAAACTGCATTTGTACTATCGATGGCGCGCAACATTGCCATAGACTTTGGTCATCCCGTAGCAATTTTTTCTCTAGAAATGGCATCTGTGCAATTGATAACCCGACTGATATCGTCAGAAACGGGATTGTCATCAGAAAAACTACGAACTGGCAAACTCGAAAAATTTGAGTGGGAACAACTCAGCACAAAGGTTAAAAACCTTGAGAAAGCACCATTGTTTATAGATGATACACCGTCATTATCAATCTTTGACTTGAGGGCAAAATCACGCCGATTGGCATCGCAGCACGGCATAAAACTTATTATTGTTGACTATTTGCAACTCATGACCGCTGGTGGCAATGGCGGCAAAGGATCAGGAAATCGTGAACAAGAAATATCGACCATATCTAGAAACCTAAAAGCACTGGCCAAAGAGCTTGCAATTCCAGTCATCGCACTTTCGCAACTATCAAGAGCTGTAGAGACCCGAAGTACCGTCTCGAAAAGACCACTCCTGTCTGATTTGCGTGAATCTGGGGCAATCGAGCAAGATGCCGATATTGTGTCGTTTATATATAGACCAGAATATTATAAACTTGAAGAGTGGGACGAAGATGGTGGTGGTAGTACAGCTGGACAAGCAGAATTTATTATCGCAAAGCACCGAAATGGTAGTTTAGAAAACATCAGATTGAAATTTATAGGTAATCTTGGTAAATTTGACAATCTAGAAGACAATGATTATTCTGATGGATATTTGCCATCAACCATGAACACCGCACAAGACGATAATCCGTTTCAAACCAAAAATTTACCAACTGCGAACGAAGCATTTGGAATTTCAGAAACTAATAACAAAGATGATGACAATGATGTTCCCTTTTAAAAAAAAATGAAAAATGAAAAATATTTTTGTATTGCTAACAACGATGATGATTTTTACTACAACAATTGCACAGCTAAAACCTATTGAATATGTTGACGGCGACCAAAAACTTGAAGGTTTTATCGCTAATTCAAAAAAGAAAAATACCAACAAAGGTGCTGTATTACTGCTGCCAGCGTGGATGGGCGTGGATCATAATGCCAAAGAAAATGCCGTCGAACTTGCAAAACTTGGATATACTACTTTTGTTGCAGATATTTATGGGGTAGATAAACGACCTGCTAACTCAAAAGAAGCAGGACAGATTGCAGGAAGTTTCAAAAAAGACATTGTTTTGTACCACAAACGTATTGAGTTGGCACTTGACCAACTTTTGAAATCTGGCGTTAACCCTGATAAAATAGCAGTTATTGGTTATTGTTTTGGCGGAACGGGTGCGATTGAAGCTGCAAGGTCAAATATGAAAGTGGCAGGAATTGTTTCATTTCACGGTGGTTTGGGTCGCGACGAAAAACGTATAATTGAACCAATTAATGCAAAAGTTTTGATCTTGCATGGTGCCGATGATTTTTATGTTCCTGAAGCAGATATAAAAGCTTTGCAAAACGAACTTCGTACTGCCAAAGCCGATTGGCAAATGGTTTACTACGCAAATGCTGTACATGCTTTTACGCACAAAGATGCAGGAAACGATAATAGCAAAGGTGCAGCATATAACGAGAAAGCTGCAAAAAGATCATGGACTGCGATGCAAAATTTTTTTGCTGAAATTTTTAGATAAAAATTGCAAATGCTGATTAACGATTTTTGATTAACGATTTTTTAGACTTTCTAAAACCATGATTTTAATAATCTGGTCGATATTAAGAACTGAAATCGTTGATCGTTGATTGTTATTCTTCAATCAAAAATATTTACAATTTAAAAATCTGTCGCCTGGCCTCGCCTATAACAAACGCTGCTGAATTTGCAATATTATAGCTTCTAATCAAATTGGACATTGGGATTGTAAGTTGCTGATTTTTTGAAAATAAATTTAAAAACTCTAGATTTAGTCCAACGCTTTCTTTTCCAAAAACAAGCCAATCTTCGTCTTGAAATTCGTTGTCATAAATAGAATTTAGTACATTAGAACTCATCAAAAAAACTCGAGATTTGTCTTGAATTATTTTCAGCCACTCATCGACATTTTGATATTCTGTAACGTCTAGATGTACCCAATAGTCAAGACCTGATCGTTTTAGGTTTTTGTCGTTTATGACAAACCCGAAAGGATGAATGAGATGCAATCTGCTGTTTGTGCCTACGCACAAACGACCAATATTGCCTGTATTGTTTGGAATTTCGGGTTCGACCAGTACGATGTTTAACATTTTATCTTTTTTTTGTAAAACTAATGAAAATATTTTGTTTAAACTGGCAGCAGTATTGGATAGTCTGCTGCTTTCTAGTTTAAGAATAATAGTAAACTTGGCTGCAGCAGCACAAGCGTTAGGTGTTGAGCGGAAATCCTGTCATTGCAAGGAACGAGGCAATCCGTCAGGAGATTGCTTCGTTCCTTGCAATGACAGATTGAGAGCGGAACGCCGGCGTGCTCCCCGCCTTTGCGGGCGCACGCAACGCCCAAAGTTTTTTTTTTAAAAGTTTGTGCTATAAAGTTATTTCACTTGCAAGGCAGTTTGTAGTAAAAAACAAACGTTGATTTTTAGATTATAAAATCAAAATCGTATATTTGCCTATAATATCTACTTTTTTTTGATGAACAATGACACCGATGCTTTTTATGAAAGGCTAAAAACTGAGCTCGACAACAGCAATACCTGGCCGACTGAATATCTTTTCAAATTTATTGTGCCTACAACAGCAGACAATGTTGAGATTGTAGAAAAAGCATTTAATAACTTGGGTGCAATTATAAAGACAACAAAATCTAGAACCGCCAAATTTACTAGCATTTCTATTGATGTGACGATGGAAAGTGCACAACAAATAATTCAAAAATACCAAGATGTCTCTCATATTGTAGGCATTGTTTCGTTATGATAAATACACCTAAATACCAAAAAGAAAATCCGCATGACGTTGTTTGTTTTCTTGAATATAACTCTGAAAGACGGTTTTTGATCATACCTGAATATGGTCGGCATTTACAGAAATTAATTGATCAATGCATTGTTATTGCAGACGATGACCTTCGCAACAAAACTGCCAAATACATTATTCAAGTTATGGGGGCAATGAATCCGCATTTGCGCGATGTGCCTGATTTTCAGCACAAATTGTGGGACCAGTTGTTTATAATGTCTGGTTTTCGATTGATTGTAGAGTCGCCATACCCTATCCCGTCTCGTGAAGTCTTGCAACTTAAGCCCGAAAGACTTGAATATCCTCAGAATTTTCCAAAGTATAGATATTACGGCAACAATATTAAATATATGATAAATGTTGCAAACAGCTGGGAACCGTCTGATTTGAAAGATGGTTTGATAAAAGTAATTGCAAATCACATGAAAAAATCTTATTTATCATGGAACAAAGACACTGTGAAAGATGATGTTATTTTTGAACATTTGTTAGAAATGTCTGACGGAAAAATAAATTTGACAAATGGTTCTGAAGCGCTCTTGAATACCGACGAGCTGCTAAAAACAAACAAAAGAACATCGAACAAAATCGCAACTTCTGGGCCACTTATTAAACCAAAAATCGCAAAAAACAATAAAAATATTCAAAACAAAAACCAAATCAAGAAAAATTAAGATTGATGTCAAATCATCAAACTAATTTTTTTGATACAAAACGAAATAAAAAATGGGAGTTTTTAAAATAGAAGGTGGCATTCGGCTGAAAGGTGACATAACGCCACAAGGGGCAAAAAATGAAGCATTACAAATCTTATGCGCCGTGCTTTTATCTCCCGAGAAAATAACTATTAACAATATTCCTGATATTATTGATGTCAATAAGTTAATAACGCTACTAGTGAATCTTGGCGTAAAAATTGACCGTCACGGCTATGGCTCAATCACATTTCAGTCTGATGACGTAAATGTTGGCTATCTCGAAACCGAAGCCTTTAAAAAAGAAGGTGGGTCGCTACGAGGTTCAATCATGATTGTTGGGCCACTATTGGCACGCTTTGGTCGTGGGTATATACCAAAACCAGGTGGCGACAAAATTGGTCGTCGCAGGTTAGACACTCACTTTGAGGGGTTTATAAATCTTGGTGCAAAGTTTAGATATAATCGAGAAGACCATTTTTATGGTGTTGAAGCCACTGATGGTTTGCAAGGTGCAAATATGCTGCTCGACGAAGCATCGGTAACTGGCACCGCAAATATTGTGATGGCCGCAGTTTTGGCAAAAGGAATTACAACAATTTACAACGCCGCATGTGAACCATACTTGCAGCAACTTTGTAAAATGCTGAACTCGATGGGCGCAAAAATCACGGGCGTAGGTTCAAATCTTTTAAGTATCGAGGGCGTAAAGTCGCTAAAAGGTTGCGAACATAGAATTTTGCCCGACATGATCGAAATTGGTTCTTGGATTGGCCTTGCGGCAATGACAAAATCTGAAATCACCATAAAAAATGTATCGTGGGAAAATCTTGGTGTAATTCCGAATACGTTCAGAAAACTGGGCATTACATTAGAAAAACGTGGTGACGATATTTATATTCCATCACATGAAAACGGTTATGAAGTAAAAACCGATATTGATGGTTCCATCTTGAATATTGCAGACGCACCTTGGCCGGGTTTTACGCCAGATTTATTAAGTATTGTTCTGGTTGTTGCCACACAAGCAAAAGGTGATGTTTTGATTCATCAAAAAATGTTTGAAAGCCGACTGTTTTTTGTAGATAAACTTATAGATATGGGTGCCAAAATAATCTTGTGCGATCCGCATCGTGCGGTAGTAATTGGTCACGATTTTAAATCGCAACTCAAGGCAACCACCATGTCGTCACCAGACATACGCGCGGGCATTTCACTATTAATTGCAGCACTTTCGGCCAAAGGCACAAGTACCATTCAAAACATTGAACAAATTGACCGCGGTTATGAGCGAATTGATGAGCGCCTTCGAGCAATTGGCGCAAATATAGTTCGAGAGTAAACCATAAAAAACCAGCAATAAAATGTTGGTTTTTTATTTTTTGCAAACATACCTTCAGATTCAGAATGTTTAGTTTCACAAATTATGGCTTTAAATATAGGCCACGACATAACAATTTTACAATTTTACAATTTTAAATTACTGTTTTTTCTAAAATTTTAAAAATGCGGTAATAAATAAAAAAATATATTGAAAGAATTTTAATAACTACAATTTTTTTGCAGATAATAATAAAATCAAAACAATGTCAAAAATAGCAGTTTATATGATGCCTGGCTTAGCTGCTAGTTCTTTGATTTTTGAAAAAATCTCGCTGCCCGAGGTACAATTTGAAATTTTTTTGCTTGAGTGGAAAATTCCAGAACCAAATGAAACATTAAAATCTTATGCAAAAAGGATGGCAAAAAATGTAGTTCACAATAATGTAGTTTTGATTGGCGTTTCTTTTGGCGGGATTTTAGTTCAAGAAATGTCTGCATTTTTGAATGTTCGAAAAGTTATTATTATTTCGAGCGTAAAAAACAACAACGAATTTCCTTTGAAAATGAAAATGGCAAAATCGACCAAAGCCTATAAACTAATTCCAACCTCGCTCTTAATCAATGTAGAAAGTTTAGCAAAGTTTTCATTTGGCGAAGTTATTTCACAACGTATAAAGCTTTATGAAAAATATCTGTCGGTTCGTGACACCCGTTACTTAGACTGGGCTATTGAACAGGTTGTTTGCTGGGACAGAAGTATAACAGACAAAAATGTAGTTCATATTCATGGTGATGCTGACGACGTTTTTCCGATAAAACACATTGCTAATGCAATAGTTATAAAAAACGGAACACATATAATGATTTTAAATAATTATAAATGGTTGAACGAGAATTTGCCCGATATTATACTAAAATAAAGTAAAATAATTAAATATTAACGACCAACATATATCGAAAAAAAACGTCATTCATCGGCGTTTTTAACAAAATAGTTTCCACTTTACATAATTAAAAATCAAAAGTATATTTTCGCAAAAATTCCCTTTTCTATGAAAATGTCTTGTTTTTTGGCTTTAATTGCACATTGTTGTCTTGCACAAAATTCTTATCCAACCGATTATTTCAGGTCTCCGCTTGATATTCTGTTAACAATTTCAGGAAATTTTGGCGAGTTACGAAGCAACCATTTTCATGCGGGACTTGATTTTAGAACAGAACAACGCGAAAACATGAACATCTATGCAGCAGCAGACGGATATGTTTCGCGCATCAAAATTTCGAGTTTTGGCTATGGCAAAGCAATATATATTTCGCATCCAAACGGATATACAACAGTTTATGGGCATTTAAATCGAGGAAATGCTGCAATCGAAAAATATATAAAAACCCAACATTACAAAGAGCGATCTTTTGAAATTGATGTATTTCCAAAACCAAACGAACTTGTAGTTTCAAAAGGTGATTTTATTGCATTATCAGGAAACACGGGCGGATCGGGCGGGCCACATTTGCATTTTGAGATTCGTGATTCCAAAACCGAAAAAACAATTAATCCGTTGCATTTTGGATTTAACCAAAAAATGCCCGATAGCAGACTGCCACAATTGAACGCAATTATGGTCTATCCGATTTCAGAAAATGCTGTAGTAAATGAATCACAACAACCTATTGCAGTAAATTTATCATTACAAAAAGATGGTACATACCTTTCAGAAAAAATACGAGCAATTGGCAAAATTGGTTTTAGCATAAACGCCTACGACTTAATAGACAAAAGTTATAGTAAAAACGGACTTTACAAGGTTCAATCTTTTAACAACGGAAAACCAACTTTTGGTTACCAATTTGACACATTTTCTTTTGACGAAGGCAAACATATCAATGGACTATTAGATTATCCTCGATTTATTGCCACAGGTTCACGATTTCAAAAACTTTTTGCAAAAAATTTATATAATCTATCAATTCTTCAAACCAATGCAGATAACGGAATTATAAACGTTGTTCCAAATTTAAGCCAAAATTATCGAATCGAAATATCAGATTTTAATGACAATAAAATTGTGATTAACATACCGATTATATATGACACCAACAAAATAACAGCTGGCTCTTTGACTCAAAAAACAAAATTTAATGTAAAATCAAAAATCGACAATATTTATAGTAAAGAAAACGTTACTGTAAATGTACCTGCAAATACTTTTTATGAAGATTTATTTTTGAAGTTTGAAGTAAAAAATGACACATTGACTTTTGCAGACAAAAAAGTTGCGGTGCAAAACAGCGTTTTGGTAAATTTTGAAAAATTTATTGAATCAGATAAGAAATCAAAAACATTTATTGCAACACTAGACGGCAACAAAATTATTTATAACAAAACAAAAAATAAAGAAAATGAATATAGTTGCTATACCAAAAATTTAGGCACATTGTTTTTAAAACAAGATTTAGATAAACCACTTATTTTTTCGGTAAATATCCCAAAAGATAAAATAATCTCAAAACAAAAAACAGTTGACATTGGTATAAACGACACGCTTTCGGGCATTAAAGAATATAATGGGTTTATCAACGGCGAATGGGTTTTGTTTGAATATGACTTTAAAGTCAAAAAAATGTATTATTATTTATCTGATGGATTGGTAAAAGAAGGCAATAACGATTTAAAAGTTGTTGTTACAGATAATGTTGGAAATTCTGCTATCTTTGAGACGTCGTTTGTTTATAAAATACCATAACTCTTGAAAATCAAAATTATATTTTTTACGATATTTATTTTTACTTTCGTAAATAATATTTATGCACAAACCGCACGTTTACAAGGAATTGTGTTAGACAAGAACAACCAACCTGTCGAAAACGTAAATGTTAGCACCGGAAAGCAATCCTCAAAAACCAATAAAAACGGTTACTATTTGATAGATATTAGTGCAAATCAGAATATTACTATTGTTTTTACACACATTGTATTAAAAAAAACAACTGCAAATTTCAATTTAAAAACCAATGAAAATTTTGAATTTAATATTGTTCTTAATGAAAAAATAGAACAAATTGATGAAATTGTTATCAATTCAAAAAACAGAAATCGTGTTGAAGGCATTGTAAACATTGATCCTGCGACCATACGACGAATACCTGGTGCAAACCCTGGAGTCGAAAATATCTTGAAATCATTTGGCGCAAGCAGTAACAACGAGTTAAGTACACAATACACGGTTCGAGGCGGAAATTATGACGAAAATTTGGTTTATGTAAACGAAATCGAAATTTATCGGCCATTTCTAATTCGGTCTGGTCAGCAAGAAGGCCTCAGTTTTACAAATACCGACATGATCGAAAACGTGTCTTTTTCGGCGGGTGGTTTTCAGGCAAAATATGGCGACAAACTGTCTTCTGTTTTAGACATAACCTACCGAATTCCCACGAATTTTGCCGCCGCTTTTGAAGCCAATTTTTTGGGCGGAAGCCTTACTTTAGAAAAAGCATCAAAAAACCAAAAATGGACGGGCATGACAGGCATTCGCTATCGAGACAATAGCCTTTTGGTAAACAGCCAAGAAACCCAAACAAACTTTAGACCGACGTTTGCAGACGTTCAAACATATGTGACCTTTAGACCAAATACCAAATGGCAGCACTCGTTCTTGGGCAACATTTCTCAAAATAGATATAACCTGCGACCACTTGCGCGCCAAACCAATTTTGGAACTATAGACCAACCAATTGCTCTTGTGGTTGACTACGATGGTCAAGAAAAGTCACGATTTAGTACTTACTTTGGTGCATTTAAGTCTGTTTTTAAACCTTCAGAAAATTTGACTTTAAAAGCAATTGCATCAATATATCACACACAAGAGCAAGAATATTTTGACATTTTTGCCGACTACGGATTTGGGCAATTAGAAACCAACATTGGTTCAAATAATTTAGGAGCCGTAAAGTTTGTGACCAGAATTGGCACTGAGATCAATCATGCCCGAAACGACCTCGATGCTTTGATCATAAATACCGAAATAAAAGTAGAAAGTACTGTTGGTAAAAACCGTTTCGGCTACGGTATAAAATTTACAAAAGAAGATATTCGTGACCGCATTTCAGAATATACCGTTATAGATTCAGCAGGTTTTTCGATTAATCCACCCATTATAACTTTGCCGCAAAACCAACAACCATATCAACCGTATATTGGTCCTTTGATGCCTTTTAAAAATGTTCGTGCAACGAATGCGGTAGGCATCAATCGTTTTTCGGGCTATGCACAATGGAGCCGAAAAGACAAGCTCGGCACCACAGATGTCTGGTATAATCTTGGGGTTCGCGCGCACAATTGGGCGGTAAACACAAATGGTACTGCCAATAATTCGCAAACTACGTTTAGCCCACGAGCACAATTTACCATAAAACCAGCGTGGCAACAAGACATGGTTTTTAGGATTTCGGGCGGACTGTATCATCAACCACCGTTTTATCGTGAACTGCGAGACGCGCAAGGAACAGTAAGACCCGACGTAAAAGCACAACAATCACTGCATTTGGTGCTGGCAAACGACTACAGTTTTCAACTATGGGCACGACCTTTCAAACTGGTTTCAGAAATTTATTATAAATCAATGAACGACGTAAACCCATATACTATCGACAATGTTCGCATACGATATGCCGCCGCCAACAACGCCATTGCCTATGCCCAAGGCTTAGATGTGCGCATGAATGGCGAGTTTGTGCCCGGAACTGAATCGTGGTTGAGTTTTGGATACATACAAACCGAAGAAAACATAAACGACAGAGGTTTTATTGCAAGACCAACCGACCAACGATTGAAATTTGGTATATTGTTTCAAGATTTTATGCCTAAAATTCCAAGCGTAAAACTATATTTGAATCTGGTTTATAACACAGGACTACCAGGTGGTTCGCCTGCCTATGCCGATCCATATATTTATCAAACCAGACTCAGGGATTATCGCCGCGCTGATGTTGGATTTTCGTATGCTTTTATAGAAAATAATGCCGGTAGAAACTATATAAATTGGCTCAAAAAATTCAAAGATTTGTCCGTGGGTTTTGAGATTTTTAATTTATTTAACAACCAAAACGCCATTACAAACACATGGGTGAGAGACGTTTATACCAATGTACAATATGGAATTCCAAACTATCTAACAACAAGAGTTTTTAATTTGAAAGTAAGTGCAAAACTATAAAAACACAAATAAATATGAAAAAAATATTAATTATTTCAGTTTTGACAATTCTATTTTCGTCATGTAAAAATGAACCAGAACCGCCGAAAGTAACCTATGAAGATAATTTGAAAATAAAAACAAAAAAAACTTCAGAAGACACAACCAAAATTGATGTTGCAGATTTACCCATTCAGTTTGAAGGAACAAATGTGCTGATTTTTCCTGTAGGAAAAATACAAATAAACAGTGGACAAAGCAGTATGCAAAAAATGGACGTCAATGAAGTAAATGATGCTGTAAGTTTTAAAATTTCAAATAATAACGACAATGAAATTACAGGTTTTTTGAATAATGTAAAATTTCAATCAATAAACAAAGATACAGCAACCAAACTGACAGACAAAAAAGTAATTATTCAATCAATCACGTACCTCAAAGATTTTGCCACAAAAACCAAAAAGCAATTTCTAGTTTATGTTATGGAAGATTCAGACACTAACAAAGACGGAACGATTGATTTAAATGACATCAACACCTTATATATCAGTGATATTTTTGGCAATAATTTCAAGAAAATATCTAGTGATTTTCAAGAATTAATTGATTGGCAGTTGGTTGTGAGTCAGAACAGACTGTATTTTAGAACCATTGAAGACACCAACAAAAATGGTAAATTTGACAAAGGCGATAAAATAAATTATCAATTTTTGAATTTGCTATCTTCAGATTTTTCAACCGAAGATTACAACCCGATTTAATTCAAGAACATAAATCAATACAATTATTTATGAAAAAACTTCTCGTTTTATTTTCAGTTTTTTCTCAAATATTGCTTGCGCAAAATCTGGCAGCCACAAAAATCTCTGAAACATTATCAAACTATGACCAATTCGTTGGCAAAGACGAATATGATGTTCCTTATTTCATAAAAAACAACGTTCTGATAAAAAAAACCAACGGCCAAATTTTTGATTATAAAAACTTGACACTTGGCAGAATTTATCGTGTTGATTTGCAAAATCCGCTTAAAATTTTACTTTTTTACAAAGATTTTAATGCCGTCGTAACAGTTGACAATCAATTGAATGAAACAAATGTCATCGATTTTAATTTGCAACAAACCCCAATTTTAGCAACTGCTGCAGGCATGGCAGCCCAAAATAGGTTTTGGTTGGTCAACGCGCTTTCGCAAAAAATAGGGCTTTTTGATACGTTAAATGACAATTATACAGAAATTACACCAGCCATTATAAGCGGTAATATTCTGCATTATGACACTGATTTCAATTTTTTTAAATACATAGACAATAAAAATCAATTGGTAAGTTGCGATATCTTCGGAAAAATTACAAGTTTGCCTATCAATCAAGAATTTGACAACATCAATATCGTTACTGCATATTCAACTATTTATACAAAAGACAATCGGTTGTATTTTAAAAATTTGAAAACATCGACAACGCAAGAAATCATTATTACCGAAAAATCGATTCAAAATTTTTGTTACAAAAACCAAATTTTAACTATTTTTACCAATCAAAAATTAGTTCAATACCAATTAAAAGTACAATAATGCACATAGCAGTAGCAGGAAATATAGGCGCAGGAAAAACATCACTAACACAATTATTGGCAAAACATTTCAAATGGGAACCACATTTTGAAGACGTAGTTGACAATCCGTACCTTGACGATTTTTATCATCAAATGGATCGATGGTCTTTTAATTTACAAATTTATTTTTTGAACAGCCGATTTCGTCAAGTGCTTCAAATTCGCGAAAGCGGAAAAAAAATCATTCAAGACCGAACCATTTATGAAGATGCACACATTTTTGCGCCAAACCTTCATGCAATGGGACTGATGACTAACAGAGATTTTCAAAACTACTCGTCGCTCTTCGAATTGATGGAAAGCCTCGTTGTACCGCCAGATATTTTAATTTACCTTAGAAGTTCAATCCCAAACTTAGTATCACAAATTCACAAACGCGGTCGCGACTATGAAAATTCTATTTCTATTGAATACCTAAGTCGTTTGAACGAACGATATGAGGCATGGGTTCAATCATATATAAAAGGAAAACTTGTTATTATTGACGTTGATGATATCGACTTTGTTAACAATCCTGAAGATTTGGGTATGATTCTTAACAAAATTGACCGCGAATTAAACGGCTTATTTTAAAATTTGTTTTTCAAATCAGAAGTGACTTTATTTTCATAGCGATTTTTGTACAATACTCAAATGACAAGCAACTTCAACGGTTTTTAAAAAACCCAAAATATTTCGGTTTTTAAACATCAAATTCTTACTTTTGCACCCGACAACTTAAAATTAATAATATTTTATGAATACAATAATGATTTATGTGCCAATTGTAATGGCAATAGTTGGTTTGATTTATATGCAAATCAAAAAAGCTTGGGTTTTAAAACAAGACGCTGGCGACGGAAAAATGAAAGAAATTTCTGATTATATATATGAAGGCGCCATTGCATTTTTGAAAGCAGAATATCGTTTATTAACATTTTTTGTGATTGGTGCGAGCATTGTGCTGTTTGGTTTGACTTTAATCCCAAACGCAACAACACATTGGTTAATTGTTATTGCGTTTATAATTGGTGCTTTTTTCTCGGCACTAGCAGGAAATATGGGAATGAAAATTGCCACAAAAACCAACGTTCGTACTACACAAGCAGCAAGAACATCATTGCCACAAGCCCTTAAAGTTTCTTTTGGTGGCGGAACGGTAATGGGACTTGGCGTAGCCGGACTTGCAGTACTTGGACTTACAGGTATTTTTATTTTGCTATATCAAAAATTTATGGGGGGCGTCTGGACATCAACCGACGATATGACCATGGTTTTGGAAACCCTTGCTGGTTTTTCATTGGGTGCAGAATCTATTGCTTTATTTGCAAGAGTGGGTGGCGGAATTTACACAAAAGCAGCAGACGTTGGAGCAGATTTAGTTGGTAAAGTAGAAGCTGGCATTCCAGAGGACGACCCTAGAAATCCTGCTACTATTGCAGATAACGTGGGCGATAACGTGGGCGATGTTGCCGGAATGGGTGCCGATTTGTTTGGTTCTTATGTAGCAACAGTTTTGGCAGCAATGGTTCTGGGTAACTACGTCATTAAAGACATGGGCGGAAAAATCGAAGATGCTTTTGGCGGAATTGGTCCAATTTTGTTGCCAATGGCAATTGCAGGTTTCGGAATTTTGTTCTCTATTATAGGAACAATGCTTGTAAAAATTTCTGATGATAATGCGAAAGAGCCACAAGTTCAAAAAGCCTTAAACATTGGTAACTGGGCATCTATTTTAATGACTGCAATTGCTTGTTTCTTTCTAGTACAATATATGTTGCCAGAAACCATGACCATGAGTTTCTTTGGCGAAGGTATGCTACAAATATCATCAATGCGCGTTTTTTATGCCACATTGGTCGGATTGGTAGTTGGCGGTGCAATATCTTCAGTAACAGAATATTATACCGGTTTGGGTACAAAACCAGTTTTAGCAATTGTACAAAAATCGTCAACTGGCGCAGGAACAAACGTTATAGCTGGTCTTGCAACGGGTATGATATCTACATTTCCAACCGTAATACTTTTTGCAGCAGCAATTTGGGTATCATACGCACTAGCAGGATTCTACGGAGTTGCACTTGCGGCTTCAGCAATGATGGCGACAACAGCCATGCAATTGGCAATCGACGCATTCGGGCCAATTTCTGACAATGCAGGCGGAATAGCCGAAATGAGCGAATTGCCAAAAGAAGTTAGAACAAGAACAGATATTTTAGACTCAGTTGGTAACACGACAGCAGCAACCGGAAAAGGATTTGCAATTGCATCTGCAGCATTAACATCTTTGGCGTTGTTTGCGGCTTATGTAACTTTTACAGGCATCGACGGAATTAACATTTTTAAAGCGCCAGTTTTAGCCATGTTGTTTATTGGCGGAATGATACCTGTGGTTTTCTCTGCTTTGGCAATGAATTCAGTAGGAAAAGCAGCAATGGATATGGTTTATGAAGTGCGTCGTCAGTTCAAAGAAATTCCAGGAATTATGGAAGGAACCGGAAAACCAGAATATGCAAAATGTGTTGACATTTCTACAAAAGCCGCTTTACGAGAAATGATGCTACCCGGTATAATGACCATTGGTTTCCCGATTGCGATTGTACTTTTAGGATTAGTAGTTTATGGAGATAATCATCAATTAGTTGCCGAAATGTTAGGTGGCTATATGGCTGGCGTAACGGTTTCGGGCGTGCTGTGGGCAGTTTTTCAGAACAACGCTGGTGGTGCTTGGGACAATGCCAAAAAATCTTTTGAGGCAGGTGTGATGATCAACGGCGAAATGACTTATAAAGGTTCAGATGCGCACAAAGCCGCTGTAACTGGCGATACTGTTGGCGATCCCTTTAAGGACACTTCAGGCCCATCGATGAATATCTTGATAAAATTGACTTGTCTAATCGGGCTAGTCATAGCGCCAATTTTAGGAAACGGTTCACACAATGCAACCGCTTCAAACGCATCTTGCGATAAAAATGAGGCTTGTTGTATGACCACAACCGCTAAAACCGAAGGATGCGACATGAGCAAATGCGCAACAATGACCAAAAACGAATGTGCAGCAATGTGCAAAGAAAATGGTTGTGACCAAGCAATGACCGCCAAATGTATGGCAATGTACGATGCCAATGGTAAATTTATTGGAGAATCAAAAACAGTAGATTGCGACATGACAAAATGTGCCACAATGACCAAAGACCAGTGCGCAGCAATGTGCAAAGAAAAAGGTTGTGACGAAGCACAGACTGCAAAATGTATGGCGATGTATGACAAAAACGGTAAATTTATCACAAAATAAATTTCATTTCATAAATTTAGAAAAAGCCTCACAATTCTGTGAGGTTTTTTTATGGTAACAATTTTTTAGTAAATAGAAAAGGTTTTAAATCACTTCAATACAATCAATAAACAACGTTTCTGCCCCTCTTTTTGAGATAATAATGCCATAACAAAAAAGTTGCCGTCGATCGATGTGGTGCCCATTTTTGGGTATAAAGTTCCATTTCGGTTTTTTCATGAAAATTCAAAAGTTCCTTGATGGTATTTATAACTGCAATATCACCAAGCGGCAAAATATCTGGGCTTTGCAAACAAAACATCAAATAAACATCAATAGTCCAGTTGCCAATTCCTTTTATTTGAATCAATTCTTGTCGCACAACGTTAGCACTTTTTTGTGATAAGCTCTCTAAATCGATAGATTTTTCTAATATTGCCGTTGCCAAGCATTTAATATATTTTGTTTTTTGTCGGCTTATGCCACATTTTCTAAAATCTTCGTCAACGGTTTCTAATAATTCAATTGGTTTTATATGAACCATATTTTTTAACTTTATAAAAGTTGCTTTGGCAGAATCAATAGAAACCTGTTGCTCTAAAACCAACAAAACAAGCGTTTGAAAACCTATAGGCCTTGACGGAATTTCTGGCAAACCGTATAAATCAATAATTTTACTAAAAATTACATCTACCGTCTGTAAATATGAAACTGCTTCTGAAACCATCTTTTTAAAATATTAGCATTACAATTTTACGAAAATATTAACAGAATAAATTGAAACTTTGTTACAATTTTACAGTCATATATAAAATAATTTTCTAAAAAATGAAACACCTTCAAATACTAGCATTTTCAATGTTATTTAGTTTAACGATTCAAGCACAAGATTTTCAGGGCATGATTGTATATGAATCAAAAACAAATACAGCTGATTTTAAATCGAGAATCAGCCTGAACAAAGACATGACGCCCGAAATGCAAAAAACTATTGAGGAACGAATGAAAAAAATGTCCGAAAAAACATTCATACTCCATTTTGATAAAAACGCATCAATATATGCCGAAGAAGAAAAACTAGACACACCAAACACACGTGCGGGCGGCGGCGGACGAATGATGGCGAGCTTCATGGGTGCAGGCGGCACACTCTACAAAAACATCAAAGAAAAAACCTTTACGCTCGATAAAGAAATGATGGGAAAAGAGTTTCTAATAAAAGACACATTGACCAATTATAAATGGAAAATGACCTCAGAAACCAAAAAAATTGGCAACTATACTTGCTTTAAGGCCACAGCAACGCGACCCGTGAGCAAAACCGATTTTCGTAACATGCGACCAAAAAAAGAAGAAGAATCTGCCGACAAAAAAACCGACAAACCAAAATCGACTAATTTTATGAACAACATGGATATGCCAAAAACTGTAGAAATAACCGCATGGTACACCCCAGAAATCCCGCTAAACCAAGGTCCAGAAGGCTATTGGGGCTTGCCCGGAATAATTCTAGAAGTATCGGCAGGCAAAACCGTGATACTGGGCACAAAAGTCGCCATGAACATCAAAGACCGAAAAGAAATCAAGCCAGCCACCAAAGGCGACATAATGACCCAAGCCAAATATGACGAGGTAATAGTAAAAAAAATGCAAGAAATGCAAGAAATGTTTCAAGGCCAGGCCGGCCGACCTGGCATGGGCGGCGGCGGATTTCGAATGGGCCGATAACAACCATTTGGGCGTTACCCCTTTGTCGCAAAAACGCAATCAGCGCACCGTCGAGGGCGTTTTTGTAACAAAGCGGTCGAGCCTTCGGCTATATCTTTTTATGTTTCGTCAAAAAAGACGAAACATAAAAAGGATGCCGCCTCAACCCCTAACGCGGGCACCGACAACATTAGAATCTAATTTTTAAACAAATTACATATTTTCCAGCTTATGAAAAAACTACTTTTTACAACAGGATTTATATTTTTATTTTCAAGCACAATATTTTCGCAAAACTTTCAAGGCGAAGCTATTTATGAATTTAAACTTTTGAGCTCAAAAAAAATTGAAAGCACAACAAAATCGAATGCAGATATTGTAAACGACAAACTTTTTGAAGAAGCACTTGCGAAAGCACGTCTTAAAAAGTTCAAGTTTTTGTTTGATGCAACGACATCAACGTTTGAAGAAATGCAAGAATTAGAAAAACCTAAATTAGGTTCAGAAGATTTTCAAGTTTCAATTTCGTTTAACAAAGGTGTTTTGTTCAAAAACCTTAAAACAAAACAAAGCATCGAAGAAAGTTTTAGTTTCGACGACAAAAAATATTTGGTTCAAGACAACCTTCCAACCTACGATTGGAAAATAACATCAGAAACCAAAAAAATTGGCAACTACAATTGTTTAAAAGCAACAGCCATTATAAAAGTTACCGAAAAACAACTTAAAGAGTATCAAGAAAAACAAAAAAAGAAAAAATCATTAACCTCATTTTTGAACAAGGCTCCTGAAGACACAGTGATTTCAGCTTGGTTTACGTCAGAAATTCCTGTGAGCAACGGTCCCGCAGAATTTGGCGGACTTCCAGGTTTAATACTCGAACTAACGGCTGGCGAAATACTATATATTTGCTCAAAAATAACCATCAATCCAAAAAACAAACTAGTTGTTGCCGAGCCCAAAAAAGGCAAACCCATAGCCAAAGAAATATACGAAGAGCAGCAAGCGGCCATGTACAAAAAAATGGGCAATGAAGATGGTGTTATTATTCACGAGATGAAACAATAAAAATTCAAGATGCTAAAAAAGATATTTTTTATAATATTTCTGATTTCTTTTAAATCATTGTTTTCGCAAACCGTCAAATTTGATGGCGTGGTTCAAGATTCTATTAAAAAACCGCTCGAAATGGCAAACGTGATGGCCATAAACACTGCCACAAAAGCCATGGAAAGTTACGGAATTACGAACGACAAAGGACGCTTTTCGTTGTCACTGTCTGCAAACAATACCTATTTGATTACTGTAAGTTATATAGGATTTCAATCAAAAAACATCACGATTGTAACCACCAACGAAAATATAAATAAAACAATCGAGCTGCAACCAAGCGACAACACGCTTGAAGGGATAGAAATTGTGCAAGAAATGCCAGTTTCAATAAAAGGAGATACAATCGTGTACAACGCAGACTCGTTTACCTCTGGCACCGAACGAAAACTTGAAGACGTACTTAAAAAACTGCCAGGTATAACCGTTAATAAAGACGGCGAAGTAGAAGTCGAAGGAAAACGTGTGCAGAAACTGATGGTAGACGGCAAAGACTTTTTTGATGGCGATACCAAACTTGGCGTAAAAAACATTCCGGCGGATGCAATAGACAAAGTGCAAGTCCTGAGAAACTACAACGAGATTGGCGCACTAAAAGGAGTAGAAAACAACGAAGACAACGTCGCCATGAACATCAAACTAAAAAAAGGTAAAAAGAATTTTTGGTTTGGCGATGTGTCTGCAGGCGCAGGTGTTGGCGTAGGAACATCAGAAAATAGGTTTATTGTCAACCCAAAATTGTTTTATTACAGTCCAAACTACAGCATTAATTTGTTATCAAATTTTAATAATATTGGCGAACTGCCCCTCACGCCACAAGACTATTTCAAGTTTTCTGGCGGGTTTAGAAACATGATGGCAAAAGGCGGCAGCACACTAAATGTATCGTCAAATGACCTAGGAATTTCGCTTACGCGTAATGACCGTGCCAAAGAAATCGAAACGCGTTTTGGGGCAACCAACTTTTCATATTCGGTAAACAAGGCTTGGACGTTGAGCGGTTTCGGGATTTTTTCGTCGTCTACCACAGAGCAACAAACCCAATCCCGAAATACAATTTTGGCAAACGGAAACCAGCAAAACAATAACGAAAACTCTATTCAAAAAAGTAACTTAGGACTTTTCAAACTCAGCTCGACCTACAAACCAAACGCCAAACTGCAATTTGACTATGACATTCTTGGCAAAATATCGAGCCAAAGCGACGTCGGCAATCTTGTGCGTCAGGCAGTAGTTAACAACTTTTCGCTTACCGAAGATATTTTTACCACAAAACAACAAGACCCAACATCACTCAACCAAAACTTGGCGTTGTATTACACAAAAAACGACAAAAACATTTTTGCGTTCGAGGCACAACATCTCTATCAAGACGAAGACCCATTTTATAACGCCAATTTACAGACGCAGCCTTTTGCACTTTCGGGTTATGTCTCTGGACAAAACCGTAATAACATAAACCAAAACAGGTTTGTAAAAACCAACAAACTAGACACAAAATTTGATTATTACTATATGGTAACCCCAAAATCAAATTTTAATGTAACAGTTGGCAACACGTTTTCTAACCAACGTTTTAACTCGAGTATTTTTCAAATTCTAGATACCAACGTGACAAATAATTTGACAAACGCTTCAAACACCAACAATGTTTCGTTCAGGTTTATAGACTCGTTTCTAGGACTGCATTACAAGATGCTTTCTGGCAAATTTACGTTTATGCCCGGAGTTTCATTGCATAATTACAACCTTACCGACACGCAACTTGGCAGCAGTTTCAAACAAAATTTTAGTCGAATTTTGCCCGATTTCTATGCATTGTATCAAATAAAACGCTCTGAAACCTTGACCTACAATTTTGCTATAACCTACAATTTTACCGACGTCAATCAATTGGCACAAGGCAACGTACTAACAAGTTTTAGCGGTTTGTTTCGAGGCAATCGAATGCTCGAAAATGCAACTGCACAATCACATTCGCTGCGATATTTTAAATATAATATGTTTAATTTCGAAAATGTTTTTGCAACAATCAACTATACCAAGCGATTGAATGCCGTAAAAACCAATGCAATTTTTGACGGTATTAACCAAACCTCAACACCATTTAACGTGAGTAATTTTGCCGACGAAACACTAACTGCCAACGGCAGCTACGGACGATCTTTTAAAAGATATTACAAAGCCAGCTTGAGCGGAAACATTAATTGGTCACGGTTTAACAACGTACAAAACAACGTTTTTGCAACCGTAGAAAGTGTTACAAAATCTGCTACGGCAAGCACCTCTACAAATTTTAAAAATGTACCAAATCTAGAATTAATCTATTCCATCCGACGAAACGACTATCAAGGCAATACATTTTTTACCGAAAGTCCAACGGCCCGAATTGACTACTATTTTCTGAATGCCTTTTCGTTTGTGACCGAATATGAGTACAACAGTTACTACAACAACGGTCGAACCGTAAAGAACAAATTCGATTTTCTGTCGGCAAGCCTAGTTTATCAAAAAAAAGATGCCAAAATGGAATATAAACTTGCGGCAACCAACCTACTAAATACGACCTCTCTAAACGACGACAGTTTCTCGCAATTCTCGACCAGAACTTCGCAATATGTGGTTCAACCACGGTTTTTGATCGTTTCAATGAAATATAATTTATAGTAAATAAGATCAGACAAACATCATTATAACCCGCCAAGTTGATGTAAAAAATAGTCAATTTGGCGATTTATAGCTTTAACATTTGAGACAAATTAATTTGATTGTTGACTGCCGAAAGGTAATATTCATTGACCTTAACGCCATTTAAGGAAATCATCGTAACGAAAACATTTTTCTTAGTTTTTGTTTTTTCAATGAACAACTCTTTTTTGTTTAAAAGTGTTTTGTGGTAATCTTTCGTAATTTCAAATGTAGTGTTGTGAAATTTCACTTCAATAATATTGATGCAGTTGTCGGCACGATCTATTACAAAATCAATTTGTGTGCCTTGATCAATTGTGTTTCCTTTAAAAAACCACGAATATTCGTTGGATAAAATCCCAGAAATACCCAATTGTTTTTTGACTAAATTAATGTGCTTTAATATGAAATTTTCAAAACTATAGCCTTGCCAAATTTTGACAACTTGCGAATTTGCAAACTGCAACCAAGTGGATTTTTTCTTTAAAGTAGCTAAAAACTTAAAATAAAATACGGTAAATTCATCCATTAATCGATAAAGTACTTCTTCTTTTTTAAAGCCAATTGGCGCAATTTCTTTTACAAAACCACAGACAATCAATTCGGTTAAAACTTTTGTAAAACCGCCGCCTGAAGTTAATTTTGTAGCCTTCAAAATTTCATTTCTTGTCAGTCCTTTGTTTTTTAGCGACAATGCTTTGACTACACTAACATGACTCTCGTGATTTTTAAACAGCGATGCATACAAATTGGCAAACTCGTTTTTGAGATGCGCATTTTCGTCAAAAAACAATTGATTTATAAATTGGTCAACGCTATTTCCTTTTTCAAAATACCGCAAATAATACGGAATACCGCCGATACACATATAAAGCTTAACCAAATCGGCATCGACTAACTTGATACCTTTTTTTAGCAGATATTTTTTAGTCTCCTGAACATCAAATGCTTGTAGTTGTATTTGACAGGTCAATCTGTTGTGCAAACCGCCTTTGTTATTGACAACTTTTTTGATGATCCACGAGGCTGCCGACCCACAAATTACCAAAATAATATCGCTTCGTTTGGAACAAAATTGGTTCCAAAACTTGTCTAAAGCTGCCAAAAAACCAGATTTTGGCGTTTCAAACCAAGCGATTTCATCTAAAAAAATCACTTTCTTTTTGTTGCCTTTAATTGTGCTAACATAGTCTTTTAAATTCTGAAAAGCTTGTAACCAAGTTGTTGATTTTTCTCGTTTTGATTTTTCGAAATCATACTGCGTGATCCAAAAATTTTCGAGCTGTTGGTCTTTGTCTTTTTCGTTGAGACCACTAACTTCAAACACCATTTGCTTTGCAAAATACTGACGAATCAAATAGGTCTTGCCTATTCGACGTCTGCCATAAACTGCCAAAAAGTGCGATTCATCATCTTGCACTAGTTTGTCTAAAATGATTTTTTCGCGTTCTCTACCAATAATTTCCATAATCATACAGATTTATTATCCGCCAAATATACAGCTTTTTTATATAACTTGGCGAATAATAAAATTATTATTCGCCAAGTTAATACTTTTTTATAATAACTTGGCGAAATATAATATTTTTAAATATTAAAAAAAGCTAGCAAATACTAACTTTTTTAATTTTTAGATCGTAAAAAAATTACTTTGACAAATACATTTTCCGTCGAGAATACAACTCATAAAACTGATCGTCTTTTAAATCATCAATAAACAAAATACTTTCGCCAGTTGATTTCATTTCTGGACCAAGTGCTTTATTGACATTTTGAAATTTACTATTGGTGTGTACACTGTAAATAAAATGATTGTTTGTTGAAAAATGTTGGTTCTGTTCTAGAAAATTGCAGGTATTTACTAATTTGTTTAATTTTTTTCAATTCGATCTACGAGAAACCATATCAATTATTCAAGTTATATGATTTTTCTTACTTCGAAATGACAAAAAAATCTTTAAGCCTAATAATAGATAGTTTATAAGAAAGCAACTATATTCTATAACACAACCAAAATATTTATATATTTGATTATATTAATTGTTTACTTTTGTAATCATTTTAATTGAGTTTT
>JBDLWE010000021.1:0-7352 GCA_039804445.1 Bacteroidota bacterium
TAGTTATTGCACACAGACTGTCTACCATTCAAAAAGCAGATTTGATTGTCGTCGTGAAAAAAGGACGAATAGTAGAACAAGGCACTCATGACGAATTACTTGCCTTGAATGGCAATTATAATAAGTTGGTTACCATGCAATCATTCGAATAAAAATATAAAACTCACCTATAATTCGACAAATAATGGCATTACCTAATGTTTTTGAAAAATCTGTTACTGACATAATCAGTAATAGAATTCAAAATTTAAATTTAACAACGCAACCTATTTGGGGCAAAATGAATGTTTCGCAAATGTTGGCGCACAGCAATGTTGTTTATGAAATGATTTTCGACGACAAACATAAAAAGCCAAATGCTTTTTTATCATTTATTTTAAAGTTAGTTGTTAAAAAAAACATCGTGTCTGAAAAACCATATAAACAAAATGGTGGCACAGCACCACAATTTATAATTGCAGATAATCGAGATTTTGAATTAGAAAAATCTAGATTAATTCAATACATTAACAAAGTACAAGAATTGGGTGAAAGTCATTTTGATAATCGTGAATCGCATTCGTTTGGAAAATTATCAAAAACAGAATGGAACAATATGTTTTACAAACATTTGGATCACCATTTGTCTCAATTTGGACTATAAATTTCAAAATAACGCAACATTTAAAAAGTTTTAGCGCATGACTAACAAAAAAATAATTTTCAGTGTGTTTCTGGTTCTATTGATTTCGATTTTCGTTTTCTCGACATCAAAGTCAAAAATCGATAATATCGGTCAAAAAGGAACTGCACAATATTTTCCTGCAAAAACTGACTTTTGTGGCGAACAAACACCGCTTGATATCGTTGACGTGCGAGAGCGTTTTGATCGAGAATTGCTCATTAATGCCAACATGCATTCCTCAACTTTATTGATAATTAAAAGAGCAAATCGAGCATTTCCTGTCATCGAACCTATTCTCAAAAAATATGAAATTCCAGACGATTTTAAATACCTTGCAGTCATAGAAAGTGCTTTGCTCAATGCAACGTCGCCCGCTGGAGCAAAAGGAATTTGGCAATTCATGCCCGAAACGGCTCGCGAAAAAGGACTTGAAGTTTCCGAAACCGTCGACGAGCGTTATCATCTTGAAAAATCAACAGAAGCAGCTTGCAAATATCTGCTAAATGCCAAAAGCAAATTTGGATCATGGACCTTGGCAGCGGCCAGTTACAACGGCGGAATGCAAGGAATTTCTAAACAAACAGAATTTCAAAAAGTTGACAACTACTATGACTTATTGCTAGTTGAAGAAACCAGTCGTTATGTTTTTAGGATACTTGCGCTAAAAGAAATCATGAAAGCCCCAAAAGATTTTGGTTTTGACATTCAAAACGCAGATTTGTACAGTGCAATCAACACTAAAAAGATAGAAATAGACAGTACAATAAACGATTTGGCTGTCTTTGCGAAGGCTCAAAACATCAATTACAAAACTCTAAAATTTCACAATCCGTGGCTTCGCGATAAAAAGTTAAGCAATCCTACCCGAAAAAAATACACTTTAGAATTGCCAAACAATTAAAAGATTTCGTTCAAAAATTTATTGCAACACAATGCAAATCATATAATTACAAATTCTGTAAATCTGAAAACTAATATCGAAAATCTAAAATCAAATTTTCTTCATTTGATCTTTCATCATCTTGATTTGATCTTTTAAAAGACCCTGTTTGTCAAGTTTTTTTGCTTCGTTCATCAGGTTTGTTGCCTCAATTTTTCGTCTTCGCGAAAGCGCGACACCAGCCAAATTCAGTTTGGCAACCGCTAGGTCAGTATCCATGTTCAAGCCCAATGAAATGGCGCGTTTAAAATGTTTTTCGGCTTGCAACAAGTTCGTTTGCGACAGCATCAATCCGTGCAAATATTCATAATATCCCTGTTGTTTTATAACCAAAGCCGCAGCTGGATTCTTGATATACGACAGCCATTTTTTAGCACCATCAAAATCTTGTTTACGTAATTTCAAAAAAGCAAGCAGTATAAATTCATTTTTAAAATATAAAAAAATAAAAATTAGCGACAGCAACAACAAGAAAATTCCGTTACCGATTTCAGATTCGGTAAATTGCCAAATTGCAATAATAATTATGGCTGCTGCTATAAAAAGTTTAATATTTTTGTGAAACATATTTTCTTAAAGTTTAGAAATGCAAATATAGTAAAATCAATTTAAAATTTTTACCAAAACTGCTTGCCAGAAAAAAAAACCTTTGTATATTTGCACTCGGTTTATAAAAGCCGTTTACTCAAATTTACTATACATTTTTTAAAGATACATCGTCATGAGCAAAAGAACGTTCCAACCATCAAAAAGAAAAAGAAGAAACAAACACGGATTTATGGACAGAATGGCTTCTGCAAACGGACGAAAAGTTTTGGCTCGTCGTCGTGCCAAAGGACGTCATAAGTTGACAGTTTCGTCTGAACCACGTCACAAAAAATAATGATTAGCAATAATCAATATAAAGCCGTTACTTTTATTAGTAGCGGCTTTTTTTGTGGCAATTTCCCGCTGTTCGTTACAATCTTTTTCGTTTCAAACCATTTTTGTAATTTGTTAAAAGAGCTTCCGTTGGTCGCTTTTTAACAAAAATAAAAATTGGTTTTCAACATCAAAAGGATTTTCGCTGCCATCAGGGCTAGGGTATAACCTTTTAACAACATCAATTATCAAATCAAAAATTTTGTAACTTTGAAAAAAATATGTAATTATGGAAACTGTAATTAAAACTGGCAGAACACACGATCAGGTAATAAAATATCTTATGGATAGAAAAAATGAAACCATTGCAGATAGAATTACTTTTTCTAAATCGGAAGAGTTTCAAGAAATTAAGAGAAAATTAAAAGAACTCAACAAAAAATAAATGAGTTATAAATTTTTTTTTGAAGGTGGTTTAGAAAATAGTTATTTCTTTGAAACAAATAGCGGAATTATTTATGAAGTCATATTCAAACCGACACCATATCTTTTTGGTGATGAAGAATCCTTTTTTTCAGATTTAATATTTGAATTTTCAATTCTTGTTCAATTCAATTCTAATGAAAAACTCCCTGCAGCCGATTCTAAAATCGGATTAACTGCTGCTGAAATTTTTAAAGATTTTTATTTAAAAAAAGGAAATTCTATTACAATTTATATCTGTGACTCTTCTGACGATAAACAAGCAATTCGAAAAAGAAAATTTGACAGTTGGTTTACAATATATAATAGCTCAGATTTTTTTAAAATTGATAAAGTACTCGTCGATGCTGACGACAATCACTTTCCTATTTCTTTAATTTTGCAAGATAATAATCCTTTTAAACATGAAATTTTGGATTCGTTTACTAAATTAATAAATCAAAATAACGAAAATAAATAATTTAATTTTCATAAAAACTTACTGCTACTGCCTAAAAATAATAAAAAATGCCAAAAGACAACTCCATAAAATCGGTTTTAATTATAGGTTCAGGGCCAATAGTCATTGGGCAGGCCTGCGAGTTTGACTATGCTGGTTCGCAATCGGCTCGTTCCATTCGCGAAGAAGGTATCGAGGTAATCCTTATCAACTCCAATCCAGCAACTATAATGACCGACCCATCAATGGCCGATTACATCTATTTGCTGCCACTGACCACCAAATCAATCATTCAAATCCTGAACGAACATCCTCAAATTGATGCCGTTTTGCCAACAATGGGCGGACAAACTGCCTTGAACTTGTGTCTCGAAGCAGACGAAAAAGGAATTTGGAAAGACTTTAATGTCAAAATGATTGGTGTCGATGTAAATGCTATTAACATCACCGAAAATCGTGACCAGTTTAAAGACCTACTAAAAAAAATCGGTGTACCATCGGCTCCTGCCGAAATATGTACTTCAATGCTTCGCGGCAAAGAAATCGCACAAGAATTTGGTTTCCCATTAGTCATTCGTCCCTCATTTACATTGGGCGGTACAGGCGCAGCAATTGTTTATAAAAAAGAAGATTTTGCCGAAAAATTGTCTTACGGTCTCGAAATGTCACCCATTCACGAAGTATTAATCGATAAGGCATTGATGGGTTGGAAAGAATATGAACTCGAACTTTTGCGCGACAAAAACGACAATGTTGTCATTATTTGCTCAATCGAAAACATGGATCCAATGGGCATTCATACTGGTGATTCCATTACGGTTGCACCAGCAATGACGCTGTCTGACACCACGTTCCAGAAAATGCGCGATTATGCCATTTTGATGATGCGCTCTATAGGTAATTTTGCTGGTGGTTGCAATGTGCAATTTGCAGTTTCGCCCGACGAAAAAGAAGATATTGTTGCTATCGAGATTAATCCACGAGTCTCTCGAAGCTCTGCATTGGCTTCAAAAGCAACGGGCTACCCGATTGCCAAAATCGCATCTAAACTAGCTTTGGGTTATAATCTAGACGAATTGCCTAACCAGATTACCAGATCTACATCAGCACTTTTTGAACCAACTCTTGATTATGTAATTGTGAAAATTCCACGTTGGAATTTCGACAAATTCGAAGGCGCAGATAGGACTTTAGGATTACAAATGAAATCTGTTGGCGAAGTGATGGGCATTGGTCGTTCGTTTCAAGAAGCGTTGCACAAAGCCACGCAATCACTTGAAATTAATCGAAATGGGCTTGGCGCTGATGGCAAAGGCTACCTAAACTATGAACAAATAATAGAGAAACTTACCTACGCAAGCTGGGACAGGGTTTTTGTGATTTATGATGCAATCGCGATGGGTATTCCGCTCTCGCGAATACACGAAATTACCAAAATTGATATGTGGTTTTTGCGTCAATATGAAGAATTGTATCAGCTTGAACGAGAAATTTCGAAGTTTAAAATCGATACTTTACCCAAAGATTTATTGCTCGAAGCTAAACAAAAAGGTTTTGCCGACAGACAAATTGCGCACATGATGGGTTGTTTAGAAAGTCAGGTTTATAAATTGCGTGAAGACATGAACATCAATCGGGTTTATAAACTGGTTGACACATGCGCAGCCGAATTTAAGGCATTTACACCTTATTATTACTCAACTTTTGAGGCTGAAATTGAATCTAAAGATGGACTAAAATACGTTCACAACGAGAGTATTGTAACCGCTAGAAAAAAAGTTGTTGTTCTAGGTTCTGGACCAAATAGAATAGGTCAGGGCATAGAGTTTGACTATTCTTGTGTGCACGGTGTTTTGGCTGCCAAAGAATGTGGCTATGAAACCATCATGATAAACTGCAATCCAGAAACGGTTTCGACTGATTTTGATACTGCCGATAAACTGTATTTTGAACCCGTTTTTTGGGAACATATCTACGATATTATTCGCCACGAAAAACCAGAAGGCGTAATTGTACAATTGGGTGGACAAACCGCACTAAAACTTGCCGAGAAATTATCAAAATACGGAATCAAAATTCTAGGAACATCTTTTGATGCTTTGGATTTAGCCGAAGACCGCGGTCGTTTTTCAGAATTATTGACTGAACTTAAAATTCCGTTTCCGCAATTCGGAATTGCCGAAAATGCCGATCAAGCAAGTACTTTGGCAGACGTTTTAGATTTTCCTTTATTGGTGCGACCATCCTATGTTTTGGGCGGACAAGGAATGAAAATCGTAATCAACAAACAAGAACTCGAAGAACACGTTATTGATTTATTGAAAAACATTCCAGGAAACAAATTGCTTCTGGATCATTATCTTGATGGTGCAATCGAGGCCGAAGCCGATGCCATTTGCGATGGTGAAAATGTGTACATCATTGGAATTATGGAACATATTGAGCCTTGCGGCATTCATTCTGGCGATTCAAACGCCACACTACCGCCCTTTAATCTTGGCGAATTTGTGATGCAACAAATAAAAGACCATACCAAAAAAATAGCTTTGGCACTCAGAACAGTTGGCTTAATCAACATACAATTTGCGATAAAAGACGATACGGTTTTTATCATTGAAGCCAATCCTAGAGCGTCGAGAACGGTTCCATTTATTGCAAAAGCCTATGGAGAACCGTATGTGAATTATGCAACCAAAGTAATGCTAGGTGTAAATAAAGTAACCGATTTTACATTCAATCCGCAATTGAAAGGCTATGCGATTAAGCAACCAGTTTTCTCATTCAGTAAATTTCAAAACGTAAACAAAGCACTTGGTCCAGAAATGAAATCGACTGGCGAAAGCATTTTGTTTATTGATGATTTAAAAGATGATCAGTTTTATGAGTTGTATAGTAGGAGGAAGATGTATTTGAGTAAGTAATATTAGTCAAAAAAAATCCCAATTTAAAATTTTGTTTAAATTGGGATTCATTAAAGTATAAAACGATTTTTTATTGTTTCACAAAAATCTTGCTGTAATTTGCACCATTTATTTTGAGCGCAATTATATAATTTCCTATTGATAACTTAGAAACATCAAATGAGCTGATATTTTTACCTTCTACAACTCCTTTATTTTCTATGGTTTGAATTATTTTTCCATTCAAGTCAACTAATTCTAATGAAAAATTGCTTGATTTTTCAAGATTTACTTCCACATTTAATTTATCGATTGACGGATTAGGATAAATAGAAATACCAATTTGATTACTTTCGGCAACTGTTGAAATGCCTAAATTATTTTTTTGTATTCTCCAAGTAACTGTATTATAATGTATTGTGCTGTGGTTATTTGTTTTTACAAATGGTGTTTTATCAACAACTGTTGCAGTTAACGTGTGCACTCCATTAGTAAGGCTGGTTTGATTTATTTGGTAGGTTTCTAAATTAGTATTAAAAATATTACTGTCTAATTGCCATTTTATGTTTAATGTATTTGGTATAGGCTTCATCAATTCGGTTAAATTAAAATTTATTAATTGATTTGAAGAATTAATTGTTGTGTTGTTGGCTGGCGTATAATTAACAATTGGATTCACTATTAAATGAAAATTTTCGATAATATTTTCTTTGCAAACACTGCAATACGGAACATCAAAAATTTCCATTTTACATGCAGTGGTTGTGGGTTTAAACCAAGTACTCGATACTCCTGAGGTTCCATGCGGAATTATTGCTATTGGAGAATTATTTAACCAATTTTTCCATTTTATTAGATTTGGGTTTGATTGTTGTGTCATATTTGCCTTTTCGGCATTATACATATCTCCAGCATAATATTCATCTGCGAGTGAGCCCACAGAATGTCCCAATTCGTGAATTAAAATTTCTTTGGCAGTAGGATAAGTAGTTACAGTTGCATAAGCACCACCACTACCTCCATAAAAAGAGGTGTTTGCAATTACAATTATAATATCATAATTTG
>JBDLWE010000022.1:0-47769 GCA_039804445.1 Bacteroidota bacterium
CGAAGTTCTTGACCGCTGTCGATACTTATTTTAAGTGTTTTTGCATCTAAATTAAAATAGTTGAAAATAGTCGAATCATAATGTGACGAAACATTGAAGGCGGTGGTTGCCAAAAATTTTCTGTTGGCCAAAGTGGTTTCACCGTTTTGGTTTTCTAAAATATTTTGAAGAAATTCGTACTGATTTACAGATGGAACAATAACGGTATCGTTAAAATTTTTGGCTGCTGCTCGAATGAGCGATATGCCGCCAATGTCAATTTTTTCTATTATATTTTGTTCTGATTCGCCAGACGAAACTGTTTTTTCAAAGGGGTATAAATCGACAATTACAAGGTCTATCTGCGGAATAGCATGTTGTTGCATTTGCTGAATATCGGTTGGGTTTTCTTGCCGATTGAGAATGCCACCAAAGATTTTTGGGTGCAAGGTTTTGACACGACCACCAAGAATTTCGGGAAAATCTGTGATAGATTCTACTGGCGTTACCGCAATGCCAAGATTTTTGATAAAGGTTTGGGTGCCACCTGTAGAATATATTGTAACATTTTGTGCGTTGAGTAGTCTAACGATTGGTTCGAGTCCGTCTTTGTAGAAAACAGAAATGAGCGCAGAGGTGATTTTTTTGGTCATTATTTGTTTGATTTTTTTTGCAAAAGTAGGTTTAAAGTTTGTAAGTTTCAAGTTTTGGGTTTCAAGTTTTGGGTGAATGTTGAAAGAAAGAAACCAAGATTTTCGATAGCCCCGATTGAGGCGGCATCCTTTTTTGTTGCAATCCTGATAAGGTTGCAACAAAAAAGATATAGCCGAAAGCGGGAAACCAACTGAAAAAAAAGCGTAATGATGGGCTTCAAAAAAAAATTTAGATGAAAGTATATTTAAGGTTATTGAGCGAAAGTTTTTGGTTTGCGATGGGTGCGCTGCGAAACAATAAACTGCGGACTTTTTTGTCGTTACTTGGTGTGACCATCGGAATTTTTTCGATCATTGCGGTGCTTACGGCTGTTGATTCTTTGGATAGAAAAATCAAGAAAGACTTGAGTTCGCTGGATAAAAACACGATTTATTTGTTTAGAAGTTCGTTTGGTCCGAGCGAAATTCCTGAGTGGAAACAGGACCAGTTTCCGGAGATGAAGTACGACGAGTATGTGTATTTGAAGTCGGCAATGACGCGAACGGAGACGATGGGATATCAGATTTTTACAAGAAATGAGTCAATAAAATACGAAGAAAAAATTGCAACGAATGTTAATGTTGTGCCTGTTTCTCAGGAGTTTGAAATTATTCAGCGGCTAGAGTTTGGGCAAGGCAGATTTTATAATGAAAGTGAGGCAAACTCTGGTGCGAGCGTGGTAGTTTTGGGTTTTGAAACTGCAAAATTGTTGTTTGATGATTTTAACCCTATCGGGAAAAATGTGCGCCTTTATGGGCAACGATTTACGGTTATTGGTGTTTTAAAAAAAATTGGCGATGATTCTTTTGGTGGATCCAATGACACTTCGGCGTTTGTGCCTGTAAATTTTGTGCGGAGATTGTACGGCGATAATAACCAAGGTTTGACAAACGTGATTTTGATTAAGCCAGAAAAAGGCATTGATATGGAAGCGTACAAAAGTGAATTGACTCAAAAACTTCGCAATTTTCGGGGTATGAAAGATGGTGAAATTGACAATTTTTTTATTAATGTGCTGTCTGGTTTTACAGATTTTTTGGACGGAATTATCAGTCAAATGAATATTGTGGGTTGGGTTATTGCGGCATTTTCACTGCTTGTTGGTGGTTTTGGCATTGCTAATATTATGTTTGTATCGGTCAAGGAACGAACCAACTTGATTGGTATTCAGAAATCACTTGGCGCAAAAAATAAGTTTATTTTGTTTCAGTTTTTGTTTGAAGCTGTGATTTTGTGTTTGATGGGCGGTATGGTTGGTATTATTTTTGTGTGGATTATCTCGATAATTTTGACAAATGCTCTGGAATTTGAATTTATTTTGGGCTATAAAAATGTTTTATTAGGAACTGGACTTGCCGCAATTATTGGCGTTATTTCTGGGATTTTGCCAGCATTATCGGCCAGTAAATTGGATCCTGTTGAGGCGATACGAAGCGGAATGTAAGTTTTTTAGTTTGATTGTTGTAAAGTTGGAAGGTTTACAGTTTAGGAGGTTTAAATTGTTTTGTAGGTTTAGATATATTGCTATTATAAAAAAATCCCAAACTTTTCGGTTTGGGATTTTTAGGTTTAGCGCACTTCTCGATTTAGAATTAAATCTAAGTAAAGATTTATTTTGTCTTTGAGTTCTTTTCTGGGTGTAATGAAATCAAGGAAACCGTGGTCTAGCACAAACTCTGCGGTTTGAAAACCTTCGGGCAAATCTTTTCCGGTGGTGTCGCGCACGACTCGCGGGCCTGCAAATCCAATAAGTGCGCCCGGTTCTGAAATATTGATATCGCCTAGCATGGCATAACTAGCTGTGGTCCCGCCTGTTGTTGGGTCGGTACATAACGATATATAAGGTATTTGGGCATCTGCTAACTGTGCCAACTTGGCCGATGTTTTGGCCAATTGCATGAGCGAGTAAGCCGCTTCCATCATTCTGGCGCCACCAGATTTTGAAATCATAACAAACGGCATGTTGTTTTTGATAGAATGGTCTATGCCTCTTGCAATTTTTTCGCCAACTACGGCGCCCATGCTTCCGCCTATGAAGGCAAAATCCATGCAACATACCACTAAATCTCTCCCCTTAGATTTTCCGTAGGCGGTGCGAACAGCGTCTTTGAGTTTGGTTTTATCTTGAGCTTCTTTAAGCCTATCTGAATATTTTTTGGTGTCAACAAACCCAAGCGGATCTCGAGAAGTCATTTTGGCATCAAGCTCTATAAAAACATTGTTGTCAAACAGAATCTCAAAATATTCGGCACTACCAATTCTCACATGAAAATTATCTTCGGTGCTTACCCAAAGATTTCGTGCGAGCTCGTCGGCATCAATGATTTTGCCTGTTGGCGATTTGTACCAAAGTCCTTTTGGAACGTCTTTTTTGTCTTCGGTTGCGGTGGTAATTCCTTTTGTTGTGCGTTTAAACCAGCTCATTTTTTTTAATTAAATAGTGTACGACTAATTACCACTGTGTATCTTCGATTGTAGTTCTCATTGTTTCAAGGTTATTCATAAACACAAATTTAGTAGTTAAAAATTTATTTAGATATAAAAAATTGATAATTTTCAGATTATTTCAGTTGCTAAAGAATTCCCAAAAACAAATCGCCCTTCTTTTAAACAACTTAAATCATTAAATTGCATGCTAAATGTTTTTGAAATATTTGATAATCCGTGTTTTACTGATACTTTTACCTCAAGACTTTGATTATTTTCAGAATTTAAAATATTCTCAATATTTTCGTTAAGAATACGAACCTTAACAGCATGAGGAGCAAAATGAGTTTTTTCAATTTCTTTATTCGAACATTTTTTGGAGATAGTTTGCCATTCTGCAGTTGAAACTTTTACCTTTCTATGTGATTCGTTCAGAACTCTCGAATTACTAGTGGCCTTTGATTCTGTTTTTTCCCACATTTCAACTTTGATATCATTTACAGGACATTTTGTTTCGTTTATAAACTTAAAAACGTAGTCATAACTATTATCATTTTTTATTTTAACTACAAATGGCGAGATAATAATTTTTGGTTTGAGTATCTAGAAGATAATGTAAATAGCGATCAACGATGCAATAACATCACAAATTATATTTAAAAAAAAATTCAAAACTTCAGTCATTACAAAGTATTCACATTATTCAAATCGGCAAATGCTTGCTCAAGTCTGGCATTAAAAGTTGCCTCGCCTTCTCTGAGCCATTTTCGTGGGTCATAATGTTTTTTATTTGGACTATCTGGACCATCTGGACTTCCGATTTGAGTTTTTAAATAATCGATATTATTGACCATGTAGTCTCTAATACCTTCTGTAAAAGCAAATTGCAAATCGGTATCGATGTTCATTTTGATAACACCATACGAAATTCCTTCTCTAATTTCTTCTAATGTAGAACCTGAACCTCCATGAAAAACAAAATCTACAGGATTGTGACCTGTATTGAATTTATTTTGAACATAATCTTGAGAATTTTTCAAGATTTTTGGCGTAAGTTTCACGTTTCCTGGCTTATAAACTCCGTGAACGTTTCCAAAAGCAGCCGCAATGGTGAATCGTGGCGAAACTTTCAATAACTCTTCATAAGCATAAGCGACTTCATCGGGTTGTGTGTATAATTTTGAACTATCAACATCAGAATTATCAACGCCGTCTTCTTCGCCGCCTGTAATACCGAGTTCTATTTCAAGGGTCATTCCCATTTTTGCCATTCTAGCCAAATACGTCTTGCAAATTTCGATATTTTCGTGCAATGGTTCTTCCGAAAGGTCAATCATGTGCGATGAATATAGCGGTTTTCCTGTTGTAGCAAAATGTTTTTCAGATGCATCAAGCAAGCCATCTATCCAAGGTAAAAGTTTTTTGGCACAATGGTCTGTGTGCAAAATCACGGTTGCGCCATAGGCTTCTGCAAGTGCGTGAATGCTTAGTGCGCCGGCAATTCCGCCTGCAATAGCTGCCTGCTCGTTGGTGTTTTTAAGTCCTTTTCCGGCATTAAACTGTGCGCCACCGTTTGAAAACTGAATGATTACCGGTGCTTTTAATTTTGCAGCAGTTTCTAGAACACCATTTATTGTGCTAGAACCTATGACGTTTACAGCAGGAAGCGCAAATCCTTTTTCTTTTGCGTATGCAAAAATTGCTTGAACTTCGTCGCCTGTCGCAACACCCGGTTTTATGTTATGAGCCATGATTTCATTAATTTGTTAAGTTGCAAAAATAATAATTATAGTATTAGAACGGATAATTTATACCAATATTTAGCACGGTTTTAGAAAAATTAAAATCTCGAAACCATCGTTGATCTTCTTCATACGACGGATTGTAGGCTTTATAGCCCAAATCTACCCTAAAAACAAAGAAATTCAAATCATATCGAAAACCTAAACCCGAACCAACTGCCATGTTTTTTAAAGATTGTAATCCTTCAAACATTGAAGGTTTGTCACGAACGTCGTCAAAAACATTCCAAATATTTCCGGCATCAACAAAAAGTGCGCCTTTGAGATCGTTCAGAATTTTGAATCTAAATTCGGCACTAGTAGTAATTTTTAGGTTTGCCTCATTAAATTCATTGATTGAACCACTTGCGCCTGACCCAAGACTGTATGGTTGCCAAGCGCGCATATCGTTTGAACCACCAGCAAAATAGGATCTCGAAAACGGAATATTGCTTGAATTTCCGTAAGGCACAGCAAGACCAAAAAAGCCACGAATGGCAAATACTTTTTCGTTTTGCAGATCCCAATGTTTTATAAATTCAAGTTCAGTTTTGATAAATTGTGAATATTCGATGTTAAAAATTTTCTTTTTGTTTTGACTATCATCAATTTCTGCAGTTGCTGCCGCAAATAATGACAGTACGTTTCCGGCGGCTTCGATTTTTGTTTTAAATGTATAAAACTGACTATCGGTATTGCTGCTTCTTGTTGTTTTTGAAAACGAATAAGAAGTTGATAAAATCAAGTTGTTTTCAGTCAATCGTTGTCGACGTTTTTCGATACTTCTTATACTTTTAAAAACTTCGGCAGGAACGGCCGTTACGTCATTAAGCACGTCGGCTATAAAGTTGTTTGAGCCACCAGATGCAATAGTGAGATTTCCGTTTTGGTCAACATTGCCGGGGTTTGTGTTATAAACCGCAGCAAAATCATTTAGTAAATTATAAGATGACCGATAGACATTAAAATAGTTTGTGACATTAATATTGTTTACATATTGCATATTAAAAAAGTCGAACCGTGCAGTATTATTGCGTTTAGGTGTCCAACTATAAAACATTGCACCCGTAAAATTTTCTTTGTCAAGACCAATATTTTCTTGTTTTGTAAAACCAAGATTTACTGTGGTAGACGGAATCATGGCTTTAGAAATAATTCTGTCGGTGTAAATTGGAAATAATATTCGAGGAAAATTGAGTTTCAGGTCAATTCCGTATTCCAAAATATTAAAAAAATTATTATTTGGATTGGCTAAATCTCTCGAAAATCCCGGGTTTGCTCGAATACCCAAATCAAATGTTTCGGCTTTGTTAAAAACATTTCTAACGCCTAACGTGACGCCCGCCGCAAGACCAAATTGCTGAATATTAGAATGTAACAAATCTGTACTCCATCCAAAGCTGTATTTCTTTTTTGGGCTAAGAACAATTTTTGCAATCAATACTTTATCATTTTTTGGATCTGAAAGATATGAAATCGAAGGAAAATTAAAAATGCGCAAATTGGTTAAATACCTTCGTGAAAGATTGTCACGAATATCAGAATAAAAATTCCCTTGGTTTATAAAAATTGCATCTGTAATGGCTTTTGGTTTGTATTTTAGTTTTCCGTAACTGTATAAATGAAAATTTTTATAAACCACCGAATCGGTTATGGTTCGAAATTTTTCGCTTGGCAAATTGGTAAAAATATTAACTCTCGAAATTTTGTAAAGCACAAATGGCATAGAATTTAGTGTGTCATTTGTTCGGACTTGCTGATTTTTTATTCGAAGCAAAACATTGGTTTTGTTGCCCGTGCCAATAGTATCTAGATCAAAAAGCACATTACTTGGTTGAAATTCATAAGCTCCGCTATTACGAAAAAGCGTTGCAATTCTATTTTTTTCGTCTTCAAAATTACTGCCGTTATATGGTCTTCCTGATTTTATTTCTGATAGATTTTTGGCTGATTTGTACAAAGAGTCTAATGCAGAAGTTTCAATCGCTGTATTTATAGAATCTATTATAGAGGCTTGCCCACGGTTGATTTCATAATTTAATTTCGTACGTTTTATGCCTATACTACCTGCTTTAACTATTACTTTGGCATTAAAAAAACCTTGATTAAAAAAGTATGACTTTATTCTTGCCGCCGATTTTTCTGTTTTTTTTTCGTCAAGAATTGTTGGTGGTTCACCATTTTTTATTAAAAATTTATGAAATCCTGAATATAAAAATGATTCGCCTTTTCGTTTCACTTGCTTTTCTGAAAGCAGCCAAGACTGATTTTTGAGTTTATCAGGATTTTTCAGAAAATCATCTTTATAAAGTGAATCTGCATTTTGTTTGGCAAGATTAAACAGATTTAGTCTTGTTTTGTAACCAAATATGGCGGTGTTTGGTTTTTGCACCAACAAATTTTCTACCAACAAATCTGTACCAGGTTTACCATCAATCAAAATTTGATTTTTAACCAAAAGTTGCTTTGCCTCAGGAACATTTTTTATGGCATTGCATGCGCAAATAAAAATTCCTATTCCGATAAATAATGATATTTTTGTAAACGGGCTTTTCAAAACAGGATTTAAAAATTTATTCAAAAGTACATTATTTCTATGGTTACAAAAAATCAAATAAAAATAATTGCCGAATTGCATCAAAAAAAATACCGTCAATTATACAATTTATTCATTGCTGAGGGACAAAAATGCATTTCAGAATTATTGAACTCAGATTTTGAGCTACTTTTTTTGTATGAATCCGAATCTGTTTTCAATGCTTTTAATTTTGCTGAAAAGCATATAATTTCTCAAAACGAACTCAAAAAAATGTCGGCACTTACAAATCCTAATAATTGTTTGGCCGTTTTTAGAATAAAAAAAACAGAAGACATTGTTCAGAAAAACACAATTGTTGCACTCGACAATATTTCTGATCCAGGAAATTTGGGAACAATCATTAGGCTTTGCGACTGGTTTGGCATTAAAGATTTGGTTTGCAGCCAGTCGACGGTAGATTTGTATAATCCAAAAGTCGTACAGGCTAGTATGGGCTCGCTCACGAGAGTGAATGTGAGCTATGTAAATTTGCAAACCTTTTTGATAGAAACGTCTTTACCAATTTTTGGAACTTTTACAGATGGCAATAATGTCTATACTACAAAACTTCCTAAAGATTCAGTTTTATTAATGGGCAACGAAGGAAATGGCATATCTACCGAAATTGCAAATCTTGTTTCTAAAAAACTGTCGATACCGCGCTTTGGAGCAATTCAATCTACCGAAAGTTTGAATGTTGCAACAGCAACAGCCATTTTTTTGAGTGAATTTAAACGCAATTCGAACTAAATCTATGATAAAAAAAACGTTTTATTCTAACGGAAAACTTCTTATCACCGCGGAATATGTTGTTCTTGATGGCGCAAAAGCCCTTGCTTTGCCTACAAAGTTTGGACAATATTTGACGGTAGAAAAAACTAAATCAAACTTGATTCATTGGAAAAGTCATGATTTTGATAAAACAGTTTGGTTTTCTATCGAAATCAATTTGCAAGAAATTATTTCAAATTTTTCTAAAAATGAAGACGGCGTTTCTCACAAATTAATAGAAATTTTGCATCACGCCAATACTTTAAATCCAGATATTTTAAAAAATTTCGAAGGATTTCAAATCACTACCTCGCTCACATTTCCAAGAAAATGGGGACTTGGTACATCATCAACACTATTGCACAACGTTGCACAATGGTTTGAAATTGATGCGTTTGAACTGCTCAACAGAAGTTTTGGTGGCAGTGGATATGATATTGCTTGCGCAAAATATAACCTACCAATTTTGTATTCATTAAAAAATAACAAACCCACTATAGATTTAATAAATTTTAGACCGTTGTTTTCAAGCAAATTATTTTTTGTATATCTAAATAAAAAACAAAACAGCAATCAAGCAATTGCAAATTATCGAACATTAAAATTTAATAAAAATTCTGTTGTTGATACAATTTCAAATATCACAAATCAATTAATTCAAGAAGATTTACAATTTGACAGATTTTGCGAATTACTAATACTTCATGAAAAAATCATAGCAGGTTTTCTAAATTTACTACCGATTCATCAAGAATATTTTGCAGATTTTACAGGCGTTGTTAAAAGCCTTGGTGCTTGGGGCGGTGATTTTGTTTTGGTAGCATCGCATGAGAATCCTACCGACTATTTTTTAAGCAAAGGCTATGAAACTGTTTTGGGTTTTGATGAAATGATTTTGCTGTAACCTACGTTTTTTTGTCTGCAAATATTTTTTTTTTGCCACAGATTAATAAGATTGGCACAGATTTTAGAAAAAATAGATCGGTGAACCTGCGCTGACAATCTGGAGTAAATTGCACTATAGATTAAATACGAAAAAAGCCAAATCAACAATTTGTCGATTTGGCTTTTTTTAGTAATTGATAATATTTTTAAAAAAACATTTCTCTCTTATCTTCTATTTTAGCATTTTCTTTCAAAGCACCTACTACCCTACTTGCAGCATTTGCGTTAACTTGTTTCAGTTTAGAAGCATAGTCTGTAAAAACTTTTAATACTGGTGCAGCAACAACGTTTTTAGTTTTTACTACATAAACACCAGCATTTCCTTCAATTGGTTTCGAAATTTTGTTTCCGATTGCAAATGCGGTTCCTACCACTTTTTGTTCTTGACCGGCATTTGGAAACGTTGCGTTTTCTAAAGTCATGTCTGCCATGGTTTCTACTTTAGCAGTATTTGCTTTTGCAATAGCATCTAAAGAGCCTCCATTCATTTTTGCAATAATTTTTTCGGCTTTCTTTTTATTTTTCAAAATAGGCTCTACCATAGGTCGCACATCGGCAACGGCCATCAACCCTTCTTTGTTTTCGGCTTTTAATTTTACAATTACGTGACCAACGTTGTTAATTTCAAATCGTTTAACATCGCCAATATTGGTTTGCCTATTAAATGCCCACTGAACAATTGCTCTTTGGTTGCCTATAGCACCAATTTGCTCGTCCATTGATTTTACTTTTTGTGCTGGAGCCAATGTCAAACCTGCTCTTTTTGCTACTTCTGCCAATGGTTTTGCGCTTGCATCCATTTCAAATTGGGTGGCTTTTGTAAAGATTTTATCTGATGTGCTTTCAGATGGTTCAATTTTTCGGGCAATAGTTGCCAATTTCACAGCATCTTGTTTGTCGGTTACATTTATAATGTGGTAACCAAATTCTGTTTCGACCAAACCAATTCTTCCGACAGGATTTCCAAACACAAAATCGTTAAATTTTTTGGTCATTTGCCCTTTCGAGAAATATCCTAAATCACCCCCTTGTTGTTTAGACGAATCGTCAGAATTTGTGAATGCCAACATCATGAAGCTTGTAGGATTTGCTTGCACTTGCGACAAAATGTCTGCTGCCTGTAGCGCCGCTTCTTCTTTGGATCTTGCAACCGTTGGTGCTGCACGCATCGCGCCTTTATATGAAATTAATATATGACTAGCTTTTGCATTTGCGCCAGCTTGACGCCCGATTAGTTTTGAAACCGCATAGTAATCATTAAATTTATAAGGACCATAGATGCCGTTTTGTGGCAAACCAAAAAGTTTATCAGCATGTTCGCTTGGCAAGTCTTTTTTGGCAACGAAAGTAGAATCAAAAGCGATGTCTGAATTATCGTTGACAAAAGCGGCATTGTCACTTGTGGTTGCAAAACTACGGATAGTATCGTTTTTACCAGTTTTTTCATTGAATTTGAATCCGCCTGCTAAAGCAGTATTGATGTCTGACTGCACAGCTGCTTCATCTTCGTCCGATGGTTTATCATCGATAACCACATATTCTATCTCGCGATTTGCGTCTGCTTTATATTTTTTTTCATTCTTTTTGATAAACGTTACAATTTCGTCATCGCTAATTTTTATATCGGAATCTTTTATAGATGAAAAAGGTACTGCAACATATTCAAAGTTAACTTTGTTCATTTCCATTTCATACTTGAGCTTTGCTTCAACGTTTGTAGTATAAATGCCCGCTTTTATAAGCGTGCTATATTCTTGAAATTTAGCGTTCAAAGCAGCTTCTTGCTCGCGATCCAACAACATTTTGCGTTGTTCTGGCGTTGCTGTTTTAGTAAATTCTTGAAATTTCTTTAAGTCAAATTCTTTAGATTCGTTCAAAAAAAGTGGGTTTTGACCAATATCTTGAGTTTGTTTCAAAATTTCGATGATTTGTTTTTTGCCTGCGCCTAGTCCAAGTTTTTCAAATTCTGATTTCAACAATGCAATAGAAATTTCTTGATTCCAAACCTGATTAACAGCTTGTGCTTGTGTGGTGCCTTGTCCAGATTTTTCGATATTATCTACTTTAATTCTAAATTCATCGAAAGCAATGTCGGTACCATCAATCGTACCTACATTTCGAGATGAACTATTGAAATTGCCACTAGAAACTACGTCTTGAATAATGAATGCAAGCAATGCAAAACCGATGACGAGTAGCGAAACGATTGAATATTTTCTAATTTTTGATAAAACTGCCATGATATTGTACCTATTTTTAAATTCAGTCTGCGAAAATACAATTATCTAAATTAAAATTGCAATAGTCTTTTGTTTTTTTTTGCTTATATCCGTGATTGCTTAACTTATTGCCACAGATTAAAAAAGATTTGTACAGATTTTTTAATCTTATTTTAGTAAAAATTACACAAATTTTCACAAATTATTTAAAGTTTTTTGGCACAGAATTAAAAGGATTAAAGCAGATTGTTTCTAACTGTCACAGTTTCAAATCCTACAAATTCTTTTAATTCTCTGGCAAACAAAATAATCGCTTTTGGCAATCAACTATAAAACTTTAAACAAAAATTTGAACCACAAAACCTTCTGAGCTTCGTACATTAAAAACGGTTCCGTCGTCAAAAATGAGGTATTGTCCTTTTATTCCTTTTAAAATGCCGTCAAAATGCGGTTGTTTTTCGAGGCTTAGGCTATTTATTTTTGATGGATAGGCAATTACGGGATAGTTTAATTGCGTAGTTTTTGACTGATACTCATCAAAATAGGCCCGAACTTCTTGAGGCAAAAGGCTTTTGAGATTTTGACGAACAGCTTGTAAATCGATTTTTAGAATGTCGTTCGTGAGCATTTTTCGCCAATTTGTTTTGTCAGCAAAATGATTTTTAAGCGCCACTTCTGTAATTCCTGCCAAATATCGGTTTGGCAATTCTACAATTTCCAATGCTGCCTCTGCTCCCTGATCGATCCAGCGTGTTGGCACTTGTGTTTTTCGGGTTACACCAACTTTTACTTCGCTTGATAATGCCAAATAAACAATGTGTGGCGTGAGCTGAACGGCTTTTTCGTAGTCAAGATTTCGGTCTTCTATGCCAAGATGTGCGGTGCTTAGCTCGGGTTTCATGATCCAGTCGCCAACCGCAGGATTAGAATTGAAACAATCAAAACAATTGCCTTGTCGAAAAATTTTTTTCTTTTTGCCACAATTTAAGCATTCGTAACCTAAAAAATCAATCGAAAATTGTTTGTCTAAAACTTGATTTAAATTCAGAAAACCATCGTCAAAAACAAGGTAATATTGAATTGGTGTACCAATTTCTGTCTGCATTTTTTTAAGAACACCGCGGTAAATCATAGAATGAAATTATAATTATTGCAAATAAATGTTGGGTTACTTTTGGTACTTTGATAAAAAATTATATTTTTGGTAAAGTTATAGATTGTAAATTTAACTACAAAATGCCGTTCTAAAGCAATGCCAATATCTATTATAAACTCGGCCGCATCGTGGATTCTTAAAAAAAGAATTCATCAAATCGAGTTGTTTCAAAAATATCCGAACGAAGTTCAAGACGAACTTTTGCATAACTTGATAAAAACAGCAGAGTCAACATTATTTGGCCAAAAACACGATTTTGGTAATATTATAAATTACCGCCAATTTGTTGAAAAAGTGGCAGTAGCCACCTACGAAGATTTAGAACCATTGATTTCGCAAAGTAGACAAGGCGAAAACAATATTTTTTGGCCGTCAACTATCAAGTGGTTTGCAAAGTCGAGCGGTACTACAAACGCCAAAAGCAAATTTATTCCGGTCAGTAACGAAGCTTTAGAAAATTGTCATTATAAAGCCGCCAAAGATTTACTATCATTATATCTTAATAATAACGAAGATTCAGAAATGTTTACTGGTAAAAGTTTGAGACTAGGCGGTAGTAAAGAAATTTTTGAACACAACAATACCTTTTTTGGCGATTTATCGGCAATTTTAATAGAAAATATGCCGTTGTGGGCAGAATTTAGCAGTACACCAAGCAGCAAAATATCGTTGATGAACGATTGGGAAACCAAACTTCTGGCCATTGTTAACGAAACCAAAAACGAGAATGTAACAAGTCTAGCAGGCGTACCCTCGTGGATGTTGGTCTTGCTAAACAAAGTGCTTGCCGAAACTGGCAAAAACAATTTGCTAGAAATTTGGCCAAATCTTGAAGTTTATTTTCATGGTGGTGTTAGTTTTGAACCCTATCGATCGCAATACAAAAATTTGTTACCAAAATCTTCGTTTCAATTTTATGAAATCTACAATGCGTCTGAAGGTTTTTTTGCCATTCAAGACCAAAACAATTCGAGTGATTTGTTACTAATGCTGGACTACGGCATTTTTTACGAATTTCTTGATATGAAAACATTTGGTAGCGAAACTCCAAAAATAATACGCCTTTCTGAAATCGAGATAGACGTAAACTACGCCATCATAATCACTACAAATGCAGGACTGTGGCGCTATCAAATTGGCGATACCGTCAGGTTTACATGCAAAAGCCCTTACAGAATTAGGGTTACAGGCCGCACAAAACATTTTATAAACGTTTTTGGCGAAGAATTAATTATAGAAAATGCCGATGCTGCCATTGCCACGGCTTGCAAACAAACAAGTGCCGAAGTCATTGACTATACAGTTGCACCCATTTTTATGGAAGGCCGCGCCAATGGTGCTCACGAATGGATGATAGAATTTAGACAAAAACCCGAAAATCAACAAAATTTTAATGCAATTTTAGACGAAACTTTACAAAATTTAAACTCAGATTATGAAGCAAAACGCAGAAATAATATAACGCTGAATCCGCCAAAAATAAATGTAGCTTCAGAAAATTTATTTCATAATTGGCTAAAAAACAAAGATAAACTTGGCGGACAAAACAAAATTCCGCGATTATCAAACAGTCGTGAGTATATAGACCAACTTTTAATGATTTAATTTATATCATAATGAAAAAAATAATGCTTTGCATCATGATTTTATCAATAACCGCTTGCTCATCAAACAGATATGGCTGCAAAGGCAAACGCTGTGTAAATGTTTTAAAAAAATCAGTCTCTGAACAAAAATATTTTTGCTAACCCTAACTTTTCGATACTTTCGCACAAAATAAATACAAATCAAAAACATGAAAGCATATATTTTTCCGGGTCAAGGCGCACAATTTTCGGGTATGGGTAAAGAGCTTTATGAAAACAATGCACTTGCAAGAAAATTGTTTGACCAAGCCAACGAAATTCTCGGATTCGAAATAACCAAAACCATGTTTGAAGGCACAGCCGACGCTCTAAAAGAAACCAAAGTCACACAACCCGCAGTTTTTTTGCATTCTGTAATTCTAGCAAAAACGTTAGACAATTTTCAGCCCGATATGGTCGCGGGCCATTCGCTTGGCGAGTTTTCGGCACTTGTAGCCAACGGTGTTTTGAGTTTTGAAGATGGCCTAAAACTTGTTGCAAAACGCGCACTTGCCATGCAAAAGGCCTGCGAAATAACACCCAGCACCATGGCAGCAGTGCTCAATCTTGACGACAAAATTGTAGAAGATATTTGCGCATCAATTGACGGCATAGTAGTTGCGGCCAACTATAACTGCCCTGGACAATTAGTGATTTCTGGCGAATACAAAGCCGTGGAATTGGCCTGCGAAAAAATGAAAGAGGCCGGTGCAAAACGTGCATTAATATTGCCAGTTGGTGGTGCTTTTCATTCACCAATGATGGAACCAGCCAGAACAGAGCTTGCTGCAGCTATTGAGGCAACTCACTTTTCTGAGCCAAGTTGCCCCGTTTATCAAAACGTAACCGCAAGCGCGGTAACTAACGCTACAGAAATCAAAAAAAACCTAATCACGCAACTAACCGCACCCGTAAAATGGACACAATCTGTGCAACAAATGATTGCCGACGGTGCAACTTTGTTCACTGAAATTGGCCCAGGAAAAGTGTTGACAGGGCTTGTAGCTAAGATAAATAAGGATGTTGAAACAGCAAATTTCTAAAAATTAGATACAAGTTTTTGTTATACCTTCAAAGCATAAATACCTATAACGCGTTCAAAATTTATAAAAAATGTTATGTGCGTTACGTGCGCCCGCCGCGGCGGGGAGCACGTCGGCGTTCCGCTCCCAATTTGTCATTGTGAGCAACGACAGGATTTCCGCTCAACACCTAACGCTTGTGCAACCGCAGACAACGTTTGCTAATTAACTACTACCTAATCTATATTCAAGTTCCAAGTTTGACATAAAATTGCATTTTGGCAATATAGATTTTAAAAAAAGATAAAAAATATTGAGTGCATTTGTAATATCACGACGATTTAACGACGAATATAAATTTGAATTTGCATCTAGAAAAGGCAAAACAATTTTCACAAGTCTTGGCTACGAACTAAAGTTTGAATGTGAAGCAGATATTGATGTTTTTAAAAAAAATGTTTCAAATTGTGTTTTTATACAACAAAAAGCATCTGGTGGCAAACATTTTTTTAGACTGATGATGAACGAAAACTTGTTTGCAATTTCTAGAAAATATGCAACAGAGTTGATGCTTGCCAAAGGAATTGCCGATATAAAAAAATATGCAGTTGGTGCCGAAACATTAGATTTTTCGGGGCAAGAACACGTTTTTCCTGAAGTTGTTTTTGATTAAAATCAATCCTCTACTAAAAGGTTTAATAATATTTAGATTTTATTTTTACGCAAAACGCAAATAAAATCTACTAAACTGTAAACAAATCATAAATTTATTGTTAATTTAGACAAAACTTTCGCAATCGATTGCACCAATGAAAACAATAACGCTTAAAGAAATTGCTAAAAAACTAGGTATCTCGATTACCACTGTTTCTAAAGCGCTCAAAAACTATCCAGACGTTAGCGAAAGTACCCGTACAGCAGTAAAAGATTTGGTTCAACAACTTGACTATAAACCAAATTCTTTTGCAGTAAATCTTAGAACGCAAGAGTCTCGCACCGTAGGACTTATTATTCCAGAAGTCGTTCATCATTTTTTTTCGAGTATCATAAAAGGTATAATTGTCGAAGCTGAAAAAAATGGATATCTGGTCATTATTTTGCAATCGAATGAGTCACTTGAATTGGAAAAAAAGCAGGTCGAACTGTTGATTAACAAACGTGTTGATGGTATTTTGATGTCGCTATCTAATGAGTCAAATAACGACGAGCATATACAAGAAATCATTCGAAAAGAAATTCCGTTTGTACAGTTTGATAAAATTTCTAAACTCATAAAAAGCTCGAAGGTTATTATCGACGATCAAAAAGCAGCGTCAGAGGCCGTTCAACATTTGATTGATCAAGGCTGCAAAAAAATTGCTCACATTCGTGGACCCGTAAATCCTCAAAATGCAATTGACAGGTTTTTGGGATACAAAAAAACACTCGAACGTAATAATATTAAATACGACCAAAAACTTGTTTATACCTGCAAAGGTGCTGGATTTGATGAAGGTTATGATTTTATGCAACAAATCTTGATAGACCACCCTGATGTTGACGGTGTTTTTGCCGTTACAGACATGGTGGCCGTTGGCGCAATAACACTCATGAATGAACGTAAAATACAAATACCACACCAAATTGCCGTAGTAGGTTTTAGTAATTGGTTTATGTCACAGGTCATTACACCAAAATTAAGCAGTGTTGACCAACCTAGTCTAGAAATGGGTGTTGCTGCTTTTCAGCTATTGCTTGAAGAAATTGTGTGTAATCGTGATGAAAAAAAATATATTCCGCGAACGGTAGAGCTTGCCACCAAAGTTGTTGTTCGAGAATCGTCTCAAAAACAAAAAACCCACTCAACAGGAATGGCTTTTGTATAAAAATTACTGATTTTTATAGCACCAAAACTCCATTTTCGGCGTTAGCAAAACCGTTAAAAATAAATGAATCTGCTTCTGGTTCATTCACATAATCACCATCAACAAGATATTTAAACTCATAAGACGCGTCTTTTGGCAAATCGAAAGTTGCCTTGAAAGTGCCGTTTTTAAGCTTAGCAAGTTCGCCAACTTTTGGATCCCAACTATTAAAATCTCCTACTACAGAAACGACCGATGCAGTTTTTGCAACGATAGAAAATGTTACTTTACAAAATGGTTTAGTTTTTACAAATTGCTTTTTTATAGCCATAACTGTTTAGTTTTTAATTTATTATGCAAATAAAACACAAGTTTTTCAATGCGCAATGTCTTGAAATCATTTTTAACACAACGCCAATTAGAATCTTAAAATAATGTTAATTACACAATTTTAAATCATAAAAAATTTTATTAATATAAAAAGTAAATGATTGTTTTGACAGAATATCATTCAAAAAATCAACTTTTTTTTTGATTTTGCTAATATTTTGTATCTTTAACTTTTAAATTTGGTGACTATGGATTCAGAAACGCACGAAAAATACGAGTATGCACGGGCAAGAATTGCACAAAAAAAATGGCTTTTGTATCATTTTATTTTTTTGCGCTTGGCAGTTTATTGTTTTTTGTATCTAATACTTTTTTGCAACTTGGCGGCACTATAATATGGTATTCTTGGGTTGTAACAGGATGGTTTTTCTTATTGCTGCTTCATTTTATAAAGGTTTATGTCGTAAATAGATTTATGAATAAATCGTGGGAACGCGCACAAATAGACAGATTGATTCTCAAACAAGAACAAAAAATCGCAGGTTTGTCGCAAGAAATAGCATCTGATAATCAACCTCAAAATACTTAAACCCAAAATGATTATACTGATTGCAGCTATCGCAAAAAACAATGCATTAGGAAAAGACAACAAAATTATTTGGCATTTGCCAAACGATTTTAAACGTTTTAAAAAAATAACAACAGGTCACTATATTGTTATGGGTCGAAAAACTTTTGAAAGTTTTCCGAAACCGCTACTAAACCGAACACATATTGTAATATCTCGACAAAAAAATTATGAGCCAGAAGGCTGTATTGTTGTTAATAGTTTAGAAAAAGCAATAGACACTTGCCCGAAAGACGAAGACGTTTTTATAATCGGTGGTGCACAAATATACAGCCTTGCTCTGCCAATTTGTGACAAACTTGAGCTAACAAAAGTTAACGCAAATTTTGATGCAGACGCATTTTTTCCCGAAGTAAATCTTGATGAGTGGCAACTTGTTGCCAATGAATTTCATGCAAAAGATGAAAATCACCTACACGAATTTAGTTATGAAACGTATCTTAAAAAAGAAAATTAGGCTTTCTATTATCCCCGCTCCCGCTCGAATTCTTTCGCGTGGTTTCTTTGTCCTAGTTTAAAATATTGAAATACAACAAAATTATCTAAAACACCTTTTTGTCCTGCATAATCCGAAGCACTGCTGTATTTATTATCTTCAGGTCTAAAAACAAAACCTTCTTCAACAGGAGTTTTTGTAAAGTTAAAAATTTTATTCTAACAACAAAAGCACGCGAAGGGATTCGTGCGGGAGCATGTAGCGGGGCCTTGTGGGCGCGGGTATGCTATTAATTCCAAAAAAAATATAATAAAAAATACATCATTTTTAATTATATTTGTAGTATTAAATAATATAGTCTCATATGTACACAACTTATCATTTATCATCAGCACAAGAAGTAAATTCGGATATTTTAGATGCTATTAAAGTAGCTTTTAAATCAAGACCTATAGTAATAACCATAGAGGAAGAAGAACAAGATTTTGAGATTTCTCAAGAAATGAAAAACATTCTAGACGAAAGATTATTAGAAGACGAGAGCGATTACATAACTGCCGATGAGTCTATCAAGCAATTGAAAGATAAATATGGTTTATAACCTTATAGTATCGCCTCGTGCTCAAAAAGAAATCGAAAAAGCAATCGATAGTTATATTCCTAATTATGCTGATATTCCTAATAATTTTGTAATTCAGTTGGTAAGTGTATTGAACACCCTAAAAATAAACCCTTTTTTTAGAATTCGCTATAAAAATGTTCGGTCGCTAAAACTCAAAAAATATCCTTATTCGTTGTATTTTGTAGTTAACGAAAACCGTAATGTTGTTAAAATTATATCGTGTTTTCACAATAAACTAAATCCTGAGAAACAGCCTAAGTTTTGAAATCACCAAAAAACGAGCCAATATAGCTCGTTTTTTTGTATACCTATGTCTGCCTTTATTAGTACCACACGAAAGGATTCGGGCGGTACCGAGGTTTTTCTGCTTTTGCTTGACTTACTTTGTTGGCACGGAATGCAATTCCGCGCAATCGTACCGTTGACATGTCCGCGCCATCGGGTTCCGCGCAATCTAACCGTAGACATATCCGCGTCATCAGGAATTAAACTACGTTATATTGAATTTGGCTTATAAACAGAACTTTTAAGACAGAATTTAACTATTCTTCAAATTTATAATTTCCTGCTCGGTTAGCATTCGCCAATTACCTCGTGGCAAATTCTTTTTGGTGAGTCCTGCAAACGAAACTCTATCGATGCGCAAAACGTCATAGCCAACGTGTTCAAAAATATTGCGAACGACTTTGATGTTTGGCGATTTTATTTTCAATCCGATTTCAGATTTTGACTCGCCTTCAACATAAGTTACTTCTTCTACTTGAATGCGGTGGTTGTCGATGGTCAGTCCTTTTTGGATTCTTTCTAAATCTTCAAACTTTAGGTTTTTGTCAAGCGATACTTGGTATATTTTACTTGATTTTTGGTTTGGCAGCGTGAATTTTCTAATCATATCAGTATCATTAGTAAAAATCAAAAGTCCTGTTGTGTTTTTGTCCATGCGCCCTATTGCTCCAATTTTGGCGGTGGTTGAGCCACGAACTAGTTCTAGCACATTGCGATATTCTTGGCCTTCGTCGAGTGCGGTTGTGAAATTTTTGGGTTTGTTGAGCAAAATGTATTCCTTTTTTTCGGGTGTGATGTTTACGCCGTCAAAATTGATTTGGTCTGTAATTTTTACTAAATATCCCATTTCGGTCACGGGAATTCCGTTTACTTTTACGTTACCCGATTGTATGTAGATGTCTGCATCGCGACGAGAGCATACGCCAGAATTGGCAATGTACTTGTTCAATCGAATTTCGTCTGAAGCCTTGGTGCGTTTTGGCGCTTGATTTGGTTTTTTGGCTACTTTTTCTGGCTCGACTGCTGCAGATTTTGAGGCTACTTTGGCGTCTGGTTTGGCAGTTTTGGGTTTTTGCGAGCGTTTTGCCATTGCTGGTTTTGACTTGCTGCTATTTGGGCGTCCGTTGGTGCGGGGCTTATTTGATGAGTTGTTCATGGGTTGCAATATTTTTGCAAAGGTACGGTTTTTTTGGTTGCCACGAATTGCTTCGCCAGTCGCATTTTCAAGCTCTAGTCACAAATTTAATAGCTTAGTAGCTAGTTTATCCCAAATTACAAAATACGAGTAAACTCAACAGCGAATTTCGCAATGTTCGCAAAGTTCGCAAAGTTGTGCTGGTTAATCAAAATATTGTTCAAATTTTTTTTAATGGTGATTCCCGGTTTATTTACTGATTGTTACCTTTTTATCTCAGTGATTTTTTTGTTGAGGGTTTTTTAGCCCAGATGCAAGGGAAAATCCTTTTGTGCGAAAACCGATTTTTTTCTTGACAAAAAGAACGACCAACGGAAGTTCCTTTTTGGCTTAGAAAAAAACGGTTTTCGCACAAAAGATTTGGAATGGTAGCTGGATTGGCTTCTAAAAAAATAAATTTTTGAAATTCAAAATTACTTTTGGATTGATAAGCACAATGCAGAAAACGCCTGTGAGTATCAATGCTTTTAAGATATTGTGCAGTTTGAGATAGTCGATTTTGGTGGTTGATTGCACAAGTTTTAAGTTCAGGAATATCAGGACTATAAAACAGATATAAAAATAAATATCCATGTAACCAACGTCAATAACTGTGATTAAAAAATAAACGGGCACGACCGTTAGTGTCGAAAGCACAGCAATTACTGTGGTTGACGTTTTTTCTGAATAGACAATCGGTATGGTCTGGTAGTCGTTTGCCAAATCGCCAATTTGATTTTCGAGGTCTTTGATAAGTTCGCGAATGAGTATTAACAGAAAAAGAAATGTAGCGTGAAAATAGATGGTTTCGTTAAAGTTTTTATAGTACAACAATATTCCGAAAAACGGCAGCACGGCTAGAAATGCTGCCATGAGATTGCCATAAATAGTCATTTTTTTGACTTTATGAGAATAAAACCATATCAAAAAAATATAGACCGAATAAAATAAAACTGCTCGATACGAGACAAAAAACGCAATTAAAAACACAAAAAAATTGAGTCCAAAATAGACTTGCAACTTGGTAGCTTGCCGAACAACGCGTTCTAACATTGATTTGTTTGGGCGATTGATAAGATCTTTTTCGGCATCGTAAAAACTGTTTATAATGTAGCCTGAAGCTATGGTCAACGAGGAAGCAATGACTAGAACAAACAAATTAAAATCAAGAAATGTCGTTAATGCACGCTGTTGTGGTGCCAAAATAAAAATGGCCGACAGATATTGTGCCAGTGCAATAACCACAATGTTATAGCCACGAACAACCGAGAATAAACTGAAAAGTTTGATGAGTATCTGTTTTTTGGTTTCAGACATTTATTGTTGCTTTACGGGGAAACCAAGTCTTTGATTATAAAATTTTTAGAATTGATAAACCACCTCTAGCTCGTAGTTCTTTAACGATTTTTTGGCACGGTCAAGGTCCTCGGTAAAACCAAGGATATAACCGCCACCGCCTGAACCACATAATTTTAGGTAATAGTCGCCCGTGTCAATTCCTTTTTGCCAAATGCCGTGAAACTGCTCAGGAATCATGGGTTTGAAATGATTGAGTGCAATTTTTGAAAGTTGTTTGGTATTTACAAGCAAAGATTTGAGATCACCACCCAAGAAATTTTCGACACAAAGGTCTGTATATTTTATGAATTGCGATTTTAGCATGGTTCGAAAACCTTGATCTTTCAGTTTTTCCATAAAAATATTGACCATTGGAGCGGTTTCGCCAACTATGCCAGAGTCTATTAAAAAAACTGCGCCTTTGCCAGTTTGCGATTGGGTCGGAATGCCTGTTGCCTCAATATTATCTTTGGAATTTATGAGGATTGGTATGCTCAAATAGCTATTCAAAGGGTCAAGACCCGAACTTTTGCCGTGGAAAAAACTTTCCATTTGCGAAAAAATATTCTTGAGTTGCAACAGTTTTTCTTTGGTTAGGTTTTCTAAAACCGTAATTTTCTCGATGCTATATTTGTCGTAAATAGCCGCAACGAGCGCGCCACTACTACCTACGCCGTAGCCTTGCGGAATAGAACTGTCAAAATACATTCCGTTTTGAACGTCGGTTTTTAAGGCATCTATATTAAAAGTAACAAGTTGTGGTTCCTGGTTTTGCAAATTTTTAAGATAAGCTGCAAACCTGCGTAAATGTCCGTTTGACGATATGGCTTCTGCCGACGGATTTTGATCCGTCTTTAGTGCGCCATTGTAAAAATTATAGGGTATTGACAAACCTTTGGAATCTTGAATGATGCCATATTCGCCGAAGAGGAGTATTTTTGAATAAAAAAGAGGTCCTTTCATGTAGGTTTTAAATTAATCTGTAATAGGTTTTTGTCTCGAATCAATTAAGTTTAAAACAATAATATTATGTTTGTCGAACGAATATAGTAACGTAGATTGCTTTGTAACCACACATTTTCGAATATCTTAATTATATGACGACGCTGGAAAAATTTCAGGATTGTACGAAATTATTTTTGTTGATTGAGCTAGTATTAAAGCAAACTTTTTTCTTGATTTTATTCCGTATTTTGCCTCTATAAAGCTTAAAACTAATTCGATATTTTCTTTTGCTACATCTGTTATAACAACGTTTAGCATATTTATAAATGATTTTCAATAAAAACATTAAAATCTGAGTACTTTCCTTCTCGATATTGTTCCAAAGATAACTCAGTGCTTTGTTGCTGTTATAGCGTTAACTCATCCCAAAAATCTTCTTTTTGAACTGTAAAAACTTCTTTAACACTTCGCAAAACATCCTTATCATTGGTGTTTGCAATTAATTTTATAAGCGCTATTTTCTCTAGTTGGATGTCCATTTTTTAAAGTTTTAGAATTTATGATTCGTAAACCATTGCTCCACCACCAATTTCGTCACAAATATAATGACCATTTTGGCAATATCCAACCAACTCATCCTTAATAAATTGCAAAACCTTTTCTTTCTCGCCAAAAGGATATAAAACATGCACGTTTGCACCGGCATCTAGCGTAAAACAAACATTGGTTTTGGTGGCTGTTCTAAATTTCCAAATGCGATTTATGATTTCTAAAGTGTTGGGCTTCATCAATATAAAGTACGGAATCGAGGTTTGCATCATGGCATGCAGCGTCAAGGCTTCAGATTCTACAATTTCTATAAACTGCTGCAAATCTCCTGATTGCAAAACATTTTTTAGTTTCGCTAGATTTTCATGAGCCTGTTCAAAACGCCTTTCGGCAAATGGGTGATTGTGCATCAAATCATGACCAACGGTGCTCGAAACTGTTTTTTCGCCTTTATCGACCAACAAAATTGTGTCTTGAAAATTCATAAAATTCTCATGAGTTTTGTCATCAAATTCTACACCAAACAAATCCGAGCTATTTTCAAAACTTTTATTCTTGCCCCAAACCACAATTTTGCCAAGAACGCTTCGGCAAGCACTTCCCGACCCAAGTCTTGCTAAAAAAGATGCTTTTTTATTCAAAAAATCAGTGTCAATTTCTGGATATAATATTTTTTCAAGCTGCATTATCGCCACCGACAAAGCCGCCATCCCTGATGCCGATGATGCAATTCCAGAGCTGTGCGGAAACGTGTTTTGGGTGTCTATCAGCAAACGATATTGCTTTAAGTAAGGACAAAATTTTTCTATTCTCTGTAAAAATTTTTCAATTTTCGGGCGAAAGTCTAGTTTTGGTTGTCCTTCAAAAAACAAATCAAATTCAAAATCTGTAACTTTGGTTTTTGGTTTAAAACCTAAAGTCGTAGATGTTTTGCAATTTTTTAGCGTAAAACTAATCGAAGGATTTGCAGGAATTTGGTCTGAAACACCTGCTTTTTTTCCCCAATATTTTACTAGCGCAATATTGCTAGGCGCAGACACTTTAATGCTTCCAGCTTTTATCTCGACTATTTTTCCGGAACATAAAAAATCGATTTCGGTCATTTCAAAATTTTTTGCAAAGATACAAATTTCTAAAATCAAATTTATTTTGGTTGTCGATTTATCGTAACTTTGAATTAAATTAAAAAAAATGAACAAATATCTCAAAATTACAATCTGCGTCGCAATTTGCCTTTTTCTCGGTTTCGGCTCTGGTCAAGTCACCAAAACCAGTCTACTAACGTGGTATCCAATGCTCATAAAACCAAGTTTCAATCCGCCAAATTGGGCATTTCCTGTGGCCTGGACAGCCCTTTTTGTCATGATGGGTATTGCAGCAGGACTCGTTTGGTCAAAAATAAATAACAAACCCACCGAAGTAAAAAAAGCATTACTTTTTTTTGGAATTCAATTGGTTTTAAACGCATTATGGTCAATCCTTTTTTTCGGACTTAAAAACCCGTTTTTAGCCCTAATCGAAATAATAGTGCTGTGGCTCATGATTTACGAAACGTTCATCAAATTTGTAAAAATCGACCGCATTGCAGGCAATTTTCTCATTCCATATTTGCTGTGGGTCGGCTTTGCAACCATACTTAACGGCAGCATTTGGTGGCTAAACAGATAGATTTCAATGATTTTGGGGTTGCATTATTTCATCTGAAAAAGACGAAATAACGCCGGGCTATCGGCTATATCTTTTTAGAAAATTGCCCAATGCAGGCACTGTTCAGGGGGCAATTTCTTAAAAAGGATACCGCCTTTATCCCTAACCCAATCCACCGACACAAAAAAATAATTTTCAATCAATAGTTAAAATTTTTAACAAAATTATTTATAATCATTAAAAATTAAGATTTTCCGTTCAAAAAACGATAGTTAACAGTCAATTTTGTTTCATTTTTCGATACCTCGAACTATCTTTGTATCAAATTTTTTAACAACTATTTTCAATGCAAACCACTCAAATCGATTATCTACCAATTCTGATTCAATTTATACTAGCCGTCGGATTTGTAGTTGGCACCATAATCATTTCAGGAAAACTTGGCCCAAGAAGACTATCAGAAGTAAAAGACAAAAATTTTGAGTGCGGAATCGAATCAATCGGTAATGCGCGTGTACCCTTTTCGGTAAAATATTTTTTGGTTGCCATCTTGTTTGTTTTGTTTGATATCGAGGTAATTTTCTTATATCCATGGGCAATCAATTTCAGAGAGTTAGGACTTGAAGGTCTTGCCAAAATGATGATTTTCATGGCGTTACTACTTGTAGGGTTTTTCTATATTATTAAAAAAAGAGCCCTAGAGTGGGAATAACAATTGTTGTACAAATAATAAGTTTCACAATTATAAGCATACCATATTAATGACTGATTCAAAAACACAAATGGTTGCGCCACCAGAAGGCGTGGTTGGCGAAGGTTTTTTTGCTACAAAACTTAACGACGTTGTAGGCATGGCTCGAGCCAATTCACTGTGGCCATTGCCTTTTGCAACTTCTTGCTGCGGTATAGAGTTCATGGCAACCATGGCATCTCATTATGATTTGGCACGTTTTGGTTCAGAACGTGTAAGTTTTTCGCCTCGCCAAGCAGATATGCTCATGGTCATGGGAACGATCTCCAAAAAAATGGGACCTGTTCTACGCCAAGTTTATGAGCAAATGTCCGAGCCTCGTTGGGTTATAGCCGTAGGTGCTTGCGCAAGTTCAGGCGGAATTTTTGACACCTACTCTGTTCTGCAAGGCATAGACAAGGTTATTCCTGTAGACGTATATGTGCCAGGTTGCCCACCGCGTCCTGAACAGATTGTCGATGGTGTCATGAAACTGCAAGACCTGGTTCGGTCAGAATCGGTCCGACGACGAAGCTCACCAGAATATCAAGAGTTGTTGGCATCATACAACATTCAATAATTATTGCAATTTTCAAAAGAAATTCTTTTACAATCATGGCATTAGAAAATTCAATCATACAAGAAAATTTAGTTGGTGCATTTGGCACAAAGGTTTTTAACTTTCAGCAAGAAAAAGACATTTTCTCGTTTGAAATAAATCCTGACGATAACACAGCCGTGGTTTTGTTCTTGAAAAACAGTCCCGAACTTAATTTTCATTTCCTAACCGACTTGTGTGCCATTCACTATCCTGATAACGACGATGAGCATCAATTTGCAATCGTGGTTCACATGCACAATTGGGTTGAAAACAAACGCATAAAATTGAAAGCCTATCTGCCACGAGAAAATCCATCGATCAAAACATTATCCAAAATATTTGCATGCACCAACTGGATGGAGCGTGAATGTTTTGATTTTTATGGAATTGATTTCGTAGGTCATCCACAACTGAAACGCATTTTAAATATGGACGAGATGATATCATTCCCGATGCGAAAAGAATTCCCGATGGAAGATAGCGGTCGCACCGATAAAGACGATCGTTTTTTTGGACGAACGTATATCAATAATTAGTCGTCGCAATTTAAAGACCGATTAGTAATACAATATAAATTTTTAACGAGTTAAAAATGTCGACATTACTGTTACCACCCGAGCATCGATATGCTTCAATAATGAAAGAACGCCTTAACGAAGACGGAAGCGAACTTTCGATTTTGAATTTAGGACCTACTCATCCGGCCACGCACGGTATTTTTCAAAATATCTTGCTCATGGATGGCGAGCGCATTCTCGAAGCAGAACCAACAATTGGCTACATACATCGTGCCTTTGAAAAAATTGCCGAAAACAGACCGTTTTATCAAATAACGCCGCTTACCGATAGAATGAACTATTGCTCATCGCCCATAAACAATATGGGTTGGTGGATGACTTTAGAAAAATTACTAGATATCGAAGTCCCAAAACGTGCCCAATATCTACGAGTAATTGTTATGGAATTGGCAAGAATCACAGACCACATAATCTGTAACTCAATTCTTGGTGTAGACACAGGTGCTTATACTGGATTTTTATATGTGTTTCAGTTTAGAGAAAAAGTTTACGAAATCTACGAAGAAATTTGTGGCGCACGACTTACGACCAACATGGGTAGAATTGGCGGTTTCGAGCGCGATTGGTCTCCAGAAGCATTTAGATTACTCAATGTTTTTTTAGAAGAATTTCCTGTTGCCTGGAAAGAATTTGAAAATCTATTCGAAAGAAACAGAATTTTTATTGATAGAACCGTAAACGTTGGTCCAATAACAGCCGAAATGGCAATGAATTATGGTTTTACCGGACCAAACCTTCGCGCAGCAGGCGTTGACTATGACGTTCGTAAGGCGCAACCATATTCGTCGTACGAAGATTTTGAATTTAGTATTCCCGTAGGAAAATCAGGCGATACCTATGACAGGTTTTGCGTTCGCAATGCAGAAGTGTGGGAATCCATTAGCATCATCAAACAAGCATTAGCCAAAATGCCCGAAGGAAATGATTTTCACGCTGACGTTCCTGACTACTATCTGCCACCAAAAGAAGACGTTTACACCTCGATGGAATCATTGATATACCATTTTAAAATTGTGATGGGCGAAGTGCCTGTGCCAGTTGCAGAGATTTATCATCCCGTAGAAGGTGGCAACGGCGAACTAGGTTTTTATTTGGTTACCGATGGTAGCAGAACGCCATACAGATTGCATTTCCGCAGACCGTGTTTTATATATTATCAAGCCTATCCAGAAATGATAAAAGGAGCGTTATTGTCAGATGCGATAGTGATTTTGTCAAGTATGAACGTTATTGCAGGGGAATTAGACGCCTAAAAAATTTCAAATTTTAGATTAACGATTTTTGAATTAAGATTTTATGTTGAAAACAAATCAAAAACAAGAAATAAACATCACACCAGAATTAATGATTCGCATTAACGAGTTATTAAGTCACTATCCTGCCGATAAAAGCAAATCGGCACTGTTGCCAATTTTGCATGAGGTTCAAGACGCGCATGACAATTGGTTAAGTATTGAGTTACAAGACAAAGTTGCCGAAATTCTGAACATTCAACCCATTGAAGTCTACGAAGTCGTAACTTTTTATACCATGTACAACACGCGTCCGATTGGCAAGTATATGTTTGAGTTTTGTCAAACATCACCTTGTTGCCTCAGTGGTGTCGAGAATTTAATGGATTATACCTGCAACAAACTTGGCGTAAAAGTAGGCGAACCAACATCAGACGGAATGTTTGAAGTACGCGGTGTAGAATGTCTTGGTGCTTGCGGCTATGCACCAATGATGCAACTTGGCGATTTCTATCAAGAACACTTGACCGAAGAAAAAATCGATCAATTGATAGTGGATTGCAGAGATAACAAAATTGTAATGCACGATAAATAATGAATAGCGAAATTCCAAAAATCAAAAACGCGGTGGCATTATCAGGTTACAAATTGCACCTAAGCTTCCAGGACGGTGTCGATGGCATTGTTGATTTAAGCGAATTTGTTGGTCGTGGTGTTTTTGAATACTGGAATGATGAAGAGAATTTTAAGAAATTTGAAATTATATGGAATGCAATTACTTGGAATGAAATAATTGATATTGATGCAGATTCGTTTTACCTGCAGATAATTGATAAAACTTATTTTGAATATGCCAGAAATTAGTAGATTTTACGGTATAATTATATACATGTATATAAATGACCACAATCCGCCACATTTTCATGCACGTTATAATGAAAATGAGGCAACGTTTTCTATAACTGATTTTGCATTGATTAAAGGTAAATTACCACCAAAAGCTCTTGGATTAGTCGTTGAATGGGCATCATTGCACAATATTGAACTTTTAGAAAACTGGAAAAATCTTGTCGAAAATGATTCAAAATCATTTAACAAAATAGAGCCATTAAATTAATATAGACTTATGTCACAAAAAATATTATTAGACAAAATAAACGTTCCAGGAATCAAATCCTACGAGGTTTATCGCCAAAACGGAGGTTATGCCTCTGTAGAAAAAGCATTAAAAACCCTAACCCCAGACGAAGTTGTCGAAGAGGTAAAAACTTCTGGACTTCGTGGTCGCGGTGGGGCAGGCTTTCCCGCAGGAATGAAGTGGAGCTTTATTGACAAAAAATCAGGTAAACCAAGGCATTTAGTGTGTAATGCTGATGAGTCTGAGCCAGGAACTTTCAAAGATCGTTTCTTGATGGAGTACATTCCACACCTTTTGATCGAAGGAATGATAACTTCAAGCTACGCACTTGGCGCAAACTTGTCCTACATATATATTCGTGGCGAATATATGTGGGTTTACAAAATTCTAGAACGTGCCATTACCGAAGCAAAAGCAGCAGGTTGGTTAGGAAAAAACATTCTTGGAACAGGCTATGATTTAGAATTATACGTTCAAATTGGTGCTGGAGCCTACATTTGTGGCGAAGAAACAGCCCTTATAGAATCGCTTGAAGGTAATCGCGGAAACCCACGTATCAAACCGCCATTTCCGGCCGTATCAGGACTTTGGAGCAATCCAACGGTTGTAAATAATGTCGAAACTATTGCGGCTGTGCCATGGATTGTAAACAATTCTGGTGCAGATTATGCCAAAATAGGCATTGGTCGCTCAACAGGCACAAAACTAATTTCGGCATCTGGTCACGTTAAAAACCCAGGTGTTTATGAAATCGAACTTGGGTTATCTGTTTACGAATTTATGAATTCCGACGAATACCTTGGCGGAATGTCGTCTGACAGACCACTAAAAGCATTTGTGCCGGGCGGAAGTTCTGTGCCAGTTTTGCCAGCAAACTTAATCTATAAAACCGCAGCAGGCGAAGACCGTTTAATGACTTACGAAAGCCTTTCAGATGGTGGATTTGCAACAGGATCGATGCTGGGTTCAGGCGGATTTATTGTCTATAACGATACTGCTTGTATCGTTAGAAATACCTGGAATTTTGCACGGTTTTATCACCATGAATCTTGCGGACAATGTTCGCCTTGTAGAGAGGGAACGGGTTGGTTAGAAAAAGTTTTAGGCAGAATAGAGCATGGTCAAGGTCGTGAAGAAGATATAGATTTGCTGTGGAGCATTCAATCAAAAATAGAAGGAAACACCATTTGCCCATTGGGCGATGCAGCATCTTGGCCCGTGGCTGCAGCCATCCGACATTTTAGAGACGAGTTTGAGTACCACATTCGTTTTCCTGAAAAAATCAGAAATAGAGAGCATTTTGTGGCAGAGCCTTTTGAAAAAGTAAAGCATTTGGTTGGGGGAATTTTAGTTTAATCAAAATTTCATACCAACAATTTTAAATTTAAACGGTTTTAGATTCTTCTTTTACAGCAACGAGCATTTGCCAAAACACGTTCATATTGAAAAAGCAGAAAACGTAGCCAAATTTAATATTGATATCGTCACGGTTGTTTATTCTTATGGATTTAGTGCATCAGAATTAAAAGAGATTAGAAAAGTTGTAGAAGCAAATAAAGAACAGTTTATAATTAAATGGGATGAATTTTTTAGTAGCAAATAAATCTTATCTCGCATCAAAAGTTAATTTTTTTGATGACAAGCTTATTGTTTCCCTTGAAGCTGGGCGCGAAATAGCTGTTCCGTTAGAGTGGTTTCCAAAATTGAGGTCTGCGACTAAAGAACAACTTCAAAATTGGAAATTTATTGGTAAAGGTCACGGAATTCATTGGAATGATTTAGATGAAGATATTTCGGTAGAAAATTTATTATCTTGATTAATGATTTTTTCATTAGTTGCTAAATATTATAATTAAAAAAATGAAAGTAACAATAGACGGACAATCCATAGAAGTCGAAGCAGGAACAACTATACTGCAAGCAGCCAGAATGATAGGTGGCGAAGTCGTGCCACCAGCAATGTGCTATTACTCAAAGCTAAAAGGTAGCGGTGGCAAATGTCGTTGTTGCCTTGTCGAAGTGGCAAAAGGCTCTGAGGCCGACCCACGACCCATGCCAAAACTTATGGCGAGTTGCGTAACCGGTTGCATGGACGGCATGGAAGTAAATAGTGCAAAATCTGACCGAGTGCAAGAAGCCCGAAAATCTGTAACAGAATTTTTGCTTATCAACCATCCGCTTGATTGCCCCGTTTGTGACCAAGCCGGCGAATGCGATTTGCAAAACTTGAGCTTCAAACACGGAAAATCTGAAACTCGTTTTATTGAAGAAAAACGAACTTTTGAGCCAGAAGATATTGGCGAAAACATTCAATTGCACATGAATCGTTGCATTTTGTGCTATCGTTGCGTAATGGTGGCAGACCAATTGACAGATGGGCGAAGCCATGGTATTATGGACAGAGGCGATCATTCTAACATTTCGACCTGCATTTCAAAAGCCATCGACAACGAGTTTTCAGGCAATATGATAGATGTTTGTCCGGTTGGTGCCCTGACCGATAAAACTTTTAGATTCAAATCTAGAGTTTGGTTCAACAAACCTTACAATGCCCACCGAGATTGCGATAAGTGCTGTGGCAAAACCACCGTTTGGATGTTCGGAAACGAAATTCAGCGTGTAACTGGTCGCAAAGATGTGTATCACGAAGTAGAAGAATTTATTTGTAACGAATGCCGTTTTGACCATAAAGACCCTGCCGATTGGGTAATTGAAGGACCACGAAAGTTTGAAAAAGATTCGGTTATTAACCAAAACAACTATACTCGAAAAACCCAAAAAGTAGAAATTGCAACCGAGAAAAACATTTTATTAGGTCGCGATATTGACCGTAAAAAAATTAGTATGGCCGAAATTCCATTAACAACCGAAGAACAACAATAATGGATAGTACAATAATTATAGAAAAAAGCATCATCATTTTTGCAGTTTTTGCAATAACGATGCTTATGGCAATGTACTCTACACTTGCCGAACGAAAAATAGCCGCTTGGCTACAAGACCGAATTGGTCCAAATCGCGCGGGACCAAAAGGGCTTTTGCAACCGCTTGCCGATGGTTTAAAACTATTCTCTAAAGAAGAATTTTTTCCAAACACTCCAAACCGCATTTTGTTTATTGTTGGACCAGCAATTGCAATGAGTACCGCATTGATGACGAGTGCTGTGATTCCGTGGGGCGACAAATTTCATCTTTTTGGACGTGATATCATTTTGCAAGCAACAGATATTGACGTGGCACTATTATACATTTTTGGTGTAGTTTCAGTAGGCGTTTATGGCATTATGATTGGCGGTTGGGCGTCTAACAATAAATTTTCGTTGATGGGTGCCGTTCGTGCTGCATCCCAGATGGTGTCTTATGAAGTTGCAATGGGACTATCGATGATTGCACTTTTGATGATGACCGGCACTTTGAGTCTTCGAGAGATTTCTGCACAACAATCTGGAATGTCTTGGAATGTTTTTTATCAGCCCCTGTCGTTTTTGATATTTTTGATTTGTGCTTTTGCCGAAACTAATAGAACGCCTTTTGACTTGGCAGAATGCGAAACAGAACTTATTGGTGGCTATCATACCGAATATTCATCAATGAAAATGGGGTTTTACCTCTTTGCAGAATATGCAAATATGTTCATCTCATCAACTATTTTGGCAGTTTTGTTTTTTGGAGGTTATAACTATCCCGGAATGGCATGGGCGGTAGAAAATTGGGGCATAAATATTGCAAATAGTTTGGGAATAATGGTTTTATTTGCAAAAATTTGTGGATTCATATTTTTTTATATGTGGGTACGTTGGACGATTCCCCGCTTTAGATATGACCAATTGATGCATTTGGGTTGGAAAATATTGATTCCGCTATCGATAGCAAATATTGTTGTGACAGGAGTTGTGATTATGAGAAGTGAAATAATGACGTTTTTGGGGTTTTAAGCAATAGTTTTCTTTGAAAATTAAGTACAACGAATAACGATTTGAAGTTTAAGACGAAATGCTTGTCCGTAGAATTTTGTTAAATTGAAAAAAAGGTAATGATCGATGCAGATTTAGCTGATTTTTTTTGGTGTTTCAACAAAAAGGCTAAATGAGCAAGTCAAACGAAATAGCAATATGTTTCCTAAACAGTTTATGTTTCAACTTACAAAACCTTCAAAAGCTAAAATTTTCGTCGGCATTGCCAAATGTTTTTACAGAACACGGCGTTGCGATGTTGGGCAGTATTTTGAATTCGGAGCAAGCAATTGCTTTTAGCTTCAAAATTGTAGAAACTTTTGTAAAAATGAGAGAATTTTTGACAACCGATTTAAATTTAAAATAAGTAATAGAAAACATCAAAAAGAAAATCGGCAACCACGACAAAAACATTGAATTGGTTTTTAGTTACCTGATGAAATGATGGATAAAAAGGAAAATATTGCTGAAAGAACAAAAATTGGGTATAAAAAATAAATGAACGAACTGATTATCCCTAACGAAATTATTGAAAACAAAATATACTTTATCAGGAATGTAAAAGTAATGTTGGATAGCGATTTAGCTTCGTTATATGTTGTAGAAACAAGACAATTAAAAAGACAGGTTCGCAGAAATATTGAGCGGTTTCCTGAAGATTTTATGTTCGAATTGACAAGTGTTGAAAACGAAATCTTGAGATGCCAAATTGGCATCTCAAGTTGGGGAGGTAGTAGGGTTTTACCAATGGCATTTACAGAGCAAGGAGTTGCAATGCTAACAAGTGTTTTGAATAGTAAAACAGCAATAAACGTCAATATTCAAATTATAAGGGTTTTTACAAAAATTAGGGAGGTTTTGATGGATAATATAAACTTGAAAGTGGAAATAGAAGAAATTAAAAAGAAACTCAACAACAACGACAATAATGTGGAACTTCTTTTCAACTATCTTGACGAATTGATGGACAAAAAAGAAAATACTTCCGAAAGACCAAAAATTGGATAGAAAAAATAGGTTAGGAACAAGTACCATGCCCTTAGCCCCGATTGTAGCGGCATCCTTTTGTGCCCTCGACGGCAACCCACGTGGCACAAAAGATATAGCGGAAAGCGGGATTGGCTTCAAAAAAAATAGAATTTAGATAGAAAGTAGATATGAATTTAGAAACCATTACGTTATCAGGCAGTAAAAAGCAAGTCTCTAACAAAGAGATGACTTTTTGGGAAAACATGTATTTGGTCGCCATTATCAAGGGATTGTTTATCACGATAAAGCACCTTTTTACGCGAAAAGTTACCATTCAGTATCCTGAACAGGTCAGAAAAATGAGTCCTGTTTACCGCGGGCAACACATGCTAAAGCGCGACGAACAAGGCCGCGAGAACTGCACGGCATGTGGCTTGTGTGCGCTTTCTTGTCCTGCCGAGGCCATTACGATGAAGGCCGAAGAACGCAAATCGAACGAAAAACACTTGTATCGCGAAGAAAAATATGCTTCAATATATGAAATCAATATGTTGCGCTGCATTTTTTGTGGGCTTTGTGAGGAGGCTTGTCCAAAAGATGCAATATATTTGACCACATCAAAAGTGCTTGTGCCATCGAGCTATGAGCGCGAAGATTTTATTTTCGGAAAAGACAAATTGGTTATGCCGCTTGACATAGCCATGAAAAACGCACAACTTCTAAACCAAAACTAATGTCGGCGACTCTCTTGATTTTTTATTTTTTGGCAGGCATTACGCTCTCGACCGCTTTTTTGACCATTTATACTCGAAACCCCATTCATTCGGCTCTATATTTGGTGATTTGTTTTTTCTCAATTGCTGGACATTACCTGCTTTTAAATGCTCAGTTTTTGGCAATTGTACATATTATTGTCTATTCTGGTGCTATCATGATTTTGTTTTTGTTTACCATCATGCTCATGAATTTGAACAAAGAAGACGAAGTTCACAAACCACGACTAACACGATTGGCAGCACTTGTGTTCTTTTGTTTGGTTTCTGTGGCAATGATTCTTATTTTTGCAAATTCGCAACCAATTTCGTCAGATTATTCGGCGACAGGACAAGATTTTCAATCAATAAAAGTGCTCGGAAAAGTGTTGCTTGATGGTCAAAGTGGCTATATGGTTCCGTTTGAATTTGTATCGATTTTGTTACTAGTTGCCATGATAGGAACGGTTTTATTATCTAAAAAAGAAAAACAAATCAAATAATGAATCATATTTTAGAACAAATCGGGATTCAAAACTACCTTTTTTTGTCGGGGCTTTTGTTTTGCATTGGCATATTTGGCGTGCTTTATCGCAGAAATGCAATTATTGTTTTTATGTCAATAGAAATTATGCTAAATGCCGTAAACCTACTGTTTGTAGCATTTTCGTCATATCATCAGGATTCGCAAGGACAAGTTTTTGTGTTTTTTTCGATGGCCGTCGCAGCTGCCGAAGTCGCTGTTGGTTTGGCAATACTGGTGTCGGTATTCAGAAATCTTGGGTCGATTGATATCGATAATCTCAAAAAATTAAAAGGATAATTGTTTATGGAAACTAGTTTAGCATTAGTATTATTGCTGTCGCCTTTCGTAGGTTTTTTGATAAATGTATTTTTTGGTAAAAAAATCGGAAAAACAGCATCGGGTGCAATAGGCACATTGGCAATATTTATATCTTTTTGTGTAACTGCTTATTTTTTTGGATATATTTCGGTTGATGAAAAACCTATCGTCATTGATTTGTTTAATTGGATTCAAGTCGAAAATTTCACTATTTCTTTTGGGTTTTTACTGGATCAGCTATCCATTTTGTGGTTGCTATTTGTGACTGGAATCGGAACTTTAATACATTTATATTCAATTAGTTACATGCACGACGACGAGAATATGCATAAATTTTTTGCCTATTTGAATTTGTTTGTGTTTTTTATGATCATGCTTGTCACTGGTTCAAACCTTTTGGTATTGTTTATTGGCTGGGAAGGCGTTGGACTTTGTTCTTATTTACTTATCGGATTCTGGTATAATAATCAAGAATATAATGATGCGGCCAAAAAGGCCTTTATCATGAACAGAATTGGAGATTTAGGGTTGCTCCTCGGCATTTTTATTCTTGGAATTATGTTTTCGACTATTGATTTTATGGAGTTAAAAACAGCAATGCTCAATGCACAATTTATGAATCCGAAATGGATGGCAGTAGCAGCAGTTGCGCTTTTTATTGGAGCTTGCGGAAAATCGGCACAAATACCTTTATACACGTGGCTTCCTGACGCGATGGCGGGACCAACCCCAGTTTCGGCACTAATTCACGCCGCTACCATGGTTACTGCCGGAATATATTTAATGACTCGTTTGTATTTCTTTTTTGATTTAGTTCCAGATATTCAACTAGTAGTGGCAATTGTTGGCGCTACAACCGCTTTTGTGGCTGCGACAATTGGACTTTTGCAGAACGATATTAAAAAAGTATTGGCATACTCTACAATTTCTCAGCTAGGATTAATGTTTATGGCGCTTGGTTTTGGGGCGTACGAAGTAGCAGTTTTTCATGTTATTACACACGCATTTTTCAAGGCTTGTTTGTTCTTAGGATCTGGATCGGTAATTCACGCGCTGCACGGCGAACAAGATATGCGTAACATGGGTGGACTCAAAAAAGCCATGCCAATTACTTTTTGGACGATGCTGATTTCTAGTTTGGCAATCGCAGGAATTTTTCCGTTAGCAGGATTTTGGTCAAAAGACGAAATTTTAATGGTAGCATTTGAACACAGCAAACCGCTGTGGATTATCGGTTCGATTGCATCGATAATGACTGCGTTCTATATGTTTAGACTTATGTACTTGACGTTTTTCAAAACTTTTAGAGGCACAGACAAACAAAAATCACATTTGCATGAAAGCCCGAATTTGATAACTGCACCGCTTGTTATTCTTGCTATACTTGCATTTTTTGGTGGAGCACTTAACTTGCCAGGAAGTCATTGGCTGAATCACTATTTAGAGCCGTTGTTTGGCAACAAACCTCACGAAGCGCACGCTTTTGGTCAAAATGAATATATGCTAATGGCTATAGCTACAATTGGCGCATTGATAGGAATTGCAATTGCTTATATAAAATATATTAAACAAAACAAAGTTCCTGTTGCCGATTCAGAAATGATAGGCTTTGAAAAAGTTTTGTACAACAAATATTATGTTGATGAGGCTAACGACAAAATTTTTGTGAAACCAATCAATGTACTTTCAAGAATTTTTAGAGACTATGTTGAAACATCCCTTGCACTTGTTGTTGTTGGTTCGTCTACAATAATTGAAGCCATTGGATTGCAAGGCAAAAAAATTCAAAACGGAAATATTGGTTTATATCTTTTTATTTTTGTACTCGGATTTTCGGCTATTCTCACTTATTTATTTCTAGCTCAATAATTAGCAAATCATGAATCTAACGTTTTTACTTCTATTACTTTTTGCAGGAGCAATTATTACCTACTTATCTGGAGACAAAATAGCATCAAAAGTTGCTTTGTTTTTTGGAATTGCGTCTTTTGGTGTTAGCATTTATTTACTTCAACTTTTTAATGCTGGTGACGATATTGGATTGTTCGCAGAATGGATTGCAAATCCTTACATTGGGTTTGTATTAGCTGCCGATGGACTATCTATGGCAATGGTATTGTTGACGACATCATTAACTTCGATAATAATTTTATCTTCATTTGGTTCAACTTTCAATAATCCAAAAGCCCTTTATTCGCTTATTTTATTGATGGCTTGCGCAATGACAGGCACATTTATAGCTGCCGACGGATTACTTTATTATATATTTTGGGAACTGGCATTAATTCCAATTTATTTTATTGCGCTAATTTGGGGCAATGGAAATGCCGAAGATCGCAAAAAAGCAGTAATCAAATTTTTTGTGTACACATTCGCAGGATCGCTATTTATGCTGGCTGCTTTCATTTATATGTACCAAAAAACCGCTAGTTTCATGATTAGTGATTTATATAAAATTTCTTTATCACAAAACGAACAACTTCTTATTTTTTGTGCATTCTTTTTGGCTTATGCAATAAAAATTCCGTTGATTCCATTTCATACTTGGCAAGCAAACGTATATCAAAAAGCACCAACTGTAGGCACCATGTTGCTTTCAGGAATTATGCTAAAAATGGGACTCTACAGCATTATTCGGTGGCAAATACCAATTGCACCACTTGTTTCGAAATACTATTTAAAATCATTAATAGTAATTGGTCTTGTTGGAGTTATTTATGGTTCTATCGTTGCCATTCGACAAAATAATTTAAAAAAACTTGTCGCTTATTCTTCTTTGGCGCACGTTGGTTTAATTGCTTCAGGCATTTATTCTATAACAGTAGACGGTCTTCGCGGCGCAATTTTACAAATGATTGCGCACGGCTTTGCAGTAGTAGGGTTATTTTTTGCTGCCGAAGTAATAGAACGTCGCTTTAAAACTCAAAATATTGACGAAATGGGCGGTATTCGATCACAAGCACCAAAATTTACATCAATGTTTTTGATTTTGGTTTTAGCCTCGGTAGCAATGCCGTTAACATTTAACTTTGTTGGAGAATTTACGTTGCTGTACGGCCTTTCGCAAACAAACGTAATGTTTGCACTCTTGGGCGGTACAACCATTATTTTGGGTGCTTATTATATGCTCAAAATGTTTCAAAACGTGATGCTTGGAAAAACAAATACTACTTTATTTAGTGACTTGTCTATTTCAGAAATCATAACTTTTGCATTAATAATTGGTGTGTTATTATTTTTTGGAATTTACTCAAAACCAATTTCAGATTTAGTAACACCAGCAATTCAAGACGTTTTAGTTGTCATTAATAAATAATTTCAAATATAGTAAACCACAACAATGAATACATTAATAGCAATTACAGGATTAGGTGTACTATGCCTTTTGTTTGAAATTTTTAATTTAAGAAAAATAATAATTCCGTTTACCATTGTAGGATTACTTGCAATTCTAGGCTTGTCAATATCAGAATTTGGCTTGAATCAAAGTTATTATAACAACATGATTTCGGTGTCAAAATTTTCGAGTGCATTCTCATCGCTCTTCATACTTCTTACAATTTTTTTGGTCGCTTTGAGTCACGATTTCTATAAAAATCAGCAAACCAAAATATCAGATTTTGTAGCCATAAAAATATTTCTTTTGACTGGTTGTGTCGCAATGGTATCTTTTGGAAACCTAGCCATGTTTTTTCTAGGCATAGAAATTTTATCGATTGCCTTGTATGTCCTCGCCGCAAGCGATCGCCTTGATTTAAAAAGTAATGAAGCAGGAATGAAATATTTCTTGCTCGGTTCATTTGCATCAGGAATTATTCTTTTCGGAATTTGTCTCGTTTACGGAGCAATTGGTTCATTTGACATGCAAGTGATTACCGAAGCAGGAATGTCTGCCGATGTTGAAGAATGGTTTTTTATAGGCTCGATATTGCTCACGATAGGATTGTTGTTCAAAATAGCCGCTGTTCCGTTTCATTTTTGGGCACCAGACGTTTATGAAGGTTCGCCCACTTTAACAACTGCCACTATGAGCACCCTTGCAAAAGTAACGGCCATGGCAGCATTTTTTAAATTGGCAACTGCCATGCTTCCAAACCTTACCGAAGGTTCAGAAATGGTCATTGTAGTAATCTCAGTTTTATCAATGTCTGTAGGTAACATTATGGCTTTACGCCAAAATAATGTAAAACGAATGTTAGCATTTTCGGGCATTTCGCACGCAGGTTTCATGCTACTTACCTTGTTGAATACCAGCACATCAGCAGCAAATCTTTTGTACTACTCGACCGCTTATGCCTTTGCCGGCATTGCTGCCTTTAGCGTGATTTTATATGTAGGCAACACCTCTAAAAACGAAGATATTGCCAGTTTTCATGGACTAGGTAAAACAAATCCGTGGTTGGCAGTAGTACTAACTTCTGCGCTACTATCAATGGCGGGAATACCAATATTTGCCGGATTTTTTGCAAAACTAGTTTTGTTTTCACAAACTTTTCAAAACGGATATGTTAGTTTAGTGATTATTGCAGTCATCAACTCAATCGTTAGTGTGGGATATTATTTCAAACTCATTCAAGCAATGTTTAGTCATCAACCTAATCAAACCCGCACAGCAACACCAATCTATATTTATGCCGTAGCAACAATTTCGATTATACTTAACATTGCCTTAGGCATTTATCCGTCGTTTGTGTTAGAGTTGTTTAATTAAATGAAGTTGCGCAATCAATATAGCATCGAAATATCAATTTTAAAAATATCGTTTCAAAAATATTTTTAAAAATAATTTGGGCGTTGTGCGCGCCCGCCGCGGCGGAGAGCGCACCCGGACTGTCCGCTATATCTTTTTTGAGGGTTTTGCCCATCTACAGACCGTCGAGCGGGCAAAACCCTCAAAAAAGGATGCCGCTACCATTCCTAACGCTTAGACAACCGTAGACCAAGTTTGCAAAAAAGCAATCTCAACAATCAATACCTTACCCAAAAATAATATCTTTTCTACACAATCAATCCCGCGTTAGAGGCAGTAGTGAAAATCCTTTTTTGCGACAAAAAATTATTTTCAATAACAAAAGATTTTTGTCGCATAAAAAGATTGAAACGAATGACCCGACCCAATTCTTTGGCTCGTTGACATAAACGAGCCAAAAAATTGGGGAACGCCCAAAAAAAATTCATCTGTTTTGTAACTTTTTTAAACGTTTGTTCGTATAAGAATTGAAGAAAATTATTAAAACTACAAATACGCTATGAGACAATTAAAGATAACCAAACAAGTTACCAACCGAGAAACGGCCTCGCTCGACAAATATTTGCAAGAAATTGGAAAAGTTGACTTGATTACTGCCGATGAAGAGGTAGAATTGGCTCAAAAAATAAAAGCAGGAGATCAAAAAGCGTTAGAAAAACTTACAAAAGCCAACTTGCGTTTTGTGGTATCGGTTGCAAAACAGTACCAAAACCAAGGGCTTACACTTCCCGATTTAATAAACGAAGGAAATCTCGGTTTGATCAAAGCCGCACAGCGTTTTGACGAAACTCGTGGCTTTAAATTCATATCATATGCCGTTTGGTGGATTCGTCAATCTATCTTGCAAGCCTTGGCAGAGCAATCGAGAATCGTGCGACTGCCATTGAACAAAATTGGCTCGATCAACAAAATAAATAAAATGTATGCGCTTCTTGAGCAAGCAAACGAGCGGCCACCATCTGCCGAAGAAATTGCGAAAGAGTTAGACATGACCGTGAACGACGTAAAAGAATCGATGAAAAATTCTGGTCGTCACCTATCTATGGATGCACCACTTGTTGAGGGAGAAGACAGTAACTTGTACGATGTTTTGCGCTCTGGCGAATCACCAAACCCCGATCGTGAGTTAATTCACGAATCACTGAAAACCGAAATTGAACGTTCTTTAGAAACATTAACGCCTCGTGAGGCAGATGTTGTAAGACTATATTTTGGACTTGGCGATCAACACCCGATGACTCTTGAAGAAATTGGCGAAACCTTTGACTTGACCAGAGAACGCGTTAGACAAATTAAAGAAAAAGCAATTCGCAGGTTGAAACATACATCGAGAAGTAAAATTTTAAAAACATATTTAGGTTAAATTACTGCAACAAAATACAAATTTGTATTATTGTAGTAAATTATTAAATATTAATTCACATTACACATAGCAACAAGCAGTCTGATTAACTGTTCGTTTTTTGATTGATGATTGAAACTCCGGCTGATAACCGGAGTTTTTTGCTTTACTGGCAAAAAATCCAGTCTGTTCGTCGAAAGGGCGACTCGGGTTTCCGGAGTCTATCAAATTTTGCAACACAATTTTTATAATAATCAATAAAACGATTGTTGACTTAGTCTACTAAAATACTAGAGAAATATCTAAACATAATTTGTGAAAATATGTGCAATTTGCGTTAAAAAAATATTCAATTAAATCTTAATTTTGTATATTAAATAAACCAACAAAAATGAAAAAAACATTAATTGCGCCTTCTGTACTTGCCGCAGACTTTGCTAATTTGCAGCGAGACATCGAAATGATAAATAATTCTGAAGCCGATTGGTTTCATATAGATATTATGGACGGTGTTTTTGTGCCGAATATTTCGTTTGGCATGCCCGTTTTAGAGGCAATAACAAGGCATGCAAACAAAAAATTAGACGTGCACTTGATGATTGTTGACCCAGACCGTTATATCAAAACATTTGCACAGCTTGGCGCAAACATTCTCACTGTGCATTACGAAGCCTGCACACATCTACACCGTACAATTCAAGCCATAAAAGCAGAAGGCATAAAAGCTGGAGTAGCACTAAACCCACATACAAACATTGATTTGCTTGAAGATTGTATTCAGGACATTGACATGGTATGTTTGATGAGTGTTAACCCAGGTTTTGGCGGACAAAGTTTTATTGAAAACACCTACGACAAAATCAAAAAACTTAAAAAACTTATAGACGCTAAAAACACACGTACAATTATAGAAATTGATGGTGGCGTCACCGATAAAAATGCAGTTCAACTTGCAACTGCAGGCGCAGACGTTTTGGTAGCTGGAAACTTTGTGTTTAGGTCAGATAATCCTACACAAACAATTGCTGAACTAAAGTTATTGTTAGAAGTGTAAGAATAATGTTTCGCCTAGATTAATAAATTTTTTCAAAACAGCACTACATAGAAAGGACATTTGATAATATAGCGTTTATCGAATAAATTCTGTTAGGTTTTTAAAACCTGACTGGACTATTAAAATACACGGTTATATAAAATAAAAAAAACCTCGCAAATGCGAGGTTTTTAAAATCTTTAGACTTGGGGTCTAATTATTTTTTTACTTCTTCAGTTGCAGATGCAGCAGCAGCTTCAACAGCAGTAGTTGCAGATGCAGCAGCAGCGTCAACAGCTTCAGTAGCTTCAGTAGCAGCAGAATCAACAGTTTCTACAGCAGCATCAACAGCTCCTTCAGTAGCTTCAGCAGCTTTTTCTTTACAAGATACTACAGTTAAAGTAGCGATAACAGCAAGGCTTAAAAATAAATTTTTCATTTTTTAAAATATAAAAGGTTAATTATTAATTCGATGCAAATATATTAATTTATTTTTTTAAAGAAAATAAAATTTTAACTTTTTTTTATTAAAACTAATATTTCACAACGATACTTTATAACCAAACTTCGTGCCAAAAACTATTTAATGCGTATTTTATATTCAAAATTTAAAAAAAAAACGCACTACAACTTTTTTTCTTGCTTTTTGGTCTTAGAATGCACCAATTTCAATTCGCTTATAATATTTTTAGCTCCTGCAAATTTATCAACTATGAATAAAATATATCTAGCATCGACCATGATGTTTCTGCAAATTTCAGAATCATAGTTTATATCGCTCATTGTACCTTCCCAAACCCTATCGAAATTAAGCCCAATCAGATTTCCTTTTGCATCTATTGCTGGACTTCCTGAATTGCCCCCTGTTGTGTGATTTGTTCCTATAAAACAAACGGGTACTTTTCCGTTTTTGTCGGCATATTGTCCAAAATCTTTTGAGCTATATAAATCAAGAAGCTTCTTTGGTACATCAAACTCATAATCACCTGGAACAAATTTTTCTATCACACCGTCTAAATACGTGGCATAATCATAACTAACGCCGTCTCGTGGCTCAAAACCTTTGACTTTGCCATAAGTAACCCTCAAAGTGCTGTTTGCATCAGGAAAAATACGTTTGTTACCACCCAGTTCCAATTGTGCCCGCATATATGTGCGCTGTAAGGCGACATTTTTTTGATTGATTTCTTCAAATTTTGGAGCTACATTTTTCTGAAAATTTTCGGAAAGCTGCTTCGCAAATGCAAAACCAGCATCGGCATTTAGCCTAGACAGTATTGTAATTGCATCACCATTAAGCATTGCTTTTAGTCCGTCGTAACTCAATAATTTTGAATTTTTATAGATATGACGTGTTTCGGCAGTTACGTCGGCACTCTGTAAATTTTTAGGCAAAAACTGCTTTGGAGATTTGTTAGCATATAAATCAATTAGTTTTTCAAAAATTTTTTCGTCAACATTTACGTTATAATTTTTGTAAAAATCGGCTTGCGCATTTATAAAGTTTGTTTTTCTATCGCTAAAGGCTTGTTCGCCTTTGCTCAGAAAAACTTGTTCGAGCTGCAAAAGTTTATTGGCTAAAACAAGAAGTTCGGTATGACGCAATGCAATTTCTGAATAAAAATCTCGGGCAATCGCAGCATTTTTAATCTCAGAATAGTTTGTCTTGAATTCTGAAAGCAAATTTCCATAAACATCTTTTTTATTGGCTTTTTCGACTAGTTTTTGAAACTCAATTTCTTGATTTTGCTTTTTCTGAATTGCATTCGATTTTTTGAGTCCTTGTGTTTCGCCAATCCATTTTTTCCAATAATTGGCAATACTTGCATATTTCGAAGCATATTGAATTTTGATGGCATTGTCTTTTCGCATAAAACCATCCATGATTTTCAAGGCATTCTCGCGCAATTCAATTTTTACAGGATTCAGTTCGTCTTGGATTTGAGCCACCGCAAAACTTGGTAAATATTCTTGCGTTCGACCCGGAAAACCCATTACTAGCGTGAAATCGTTTTCTTGAACACCGTCTAGCGAAATTGGCAAAAAGTGCTTTGGTATATATGGTTTATTGTCTTTAGAATATTTGGCTGGTCTGTTATTTGCATCGGCATAAATGCGAAACATAGAAAAATCTCCAGTGTGACGCGGCCAAACCCAATTGTCGGTGTCTGATCCAAACTTGCCGATTGAACTTGGTGGCGTACCAACCAATCGAACGTCCAGAAAAGTTTCGGTCACAAACAAAATAAATTGATTTCCGTCATAAAAAGTTCTTATTTTATTTTCTTGCCAAGCTTCTTTTTTGAAACTTGCCGTAAGTTTCGTAATGTTTTCCTGAATTTTTCGCTGACGACCAACCTCATCTTCGTTGGCAGTTGTTCCTGCAAGAATTTCTACTGTTACATCATTTATACTCACAATAAACATCACATCTACGTCTTTTGCAGGCAATTCGTCTGCTATATTATAAGCCCAAAAACCATCAGTCAAATAATCATTTTTTACAGATGACAAGTTTTGAATCGCATCAAAACCACAATGGTGGTTGGTCAAAAGCAAACCTTTCGCCGAAATCATTTCGGCTGTGCAACCACCGTCAAACTGAAGCACGGCATCTTTTAGGCTTGATTTATTGGTGTCATAAATATCTTTTTTAGAGATTTTCATCCCAAGGTTTTTCATTTCGGTTTCGTTCATTGCCGATAACATACTCGGAATCCACATACCGCCTTGTTGGGCATAGGTTTGAACAAAAAGAAGAAGCAAAATAATTTTCAAGTGTTTCATATGGAACTGATTGTATTTAACATTTGTGTTTCATGATTTTGCGATTGTGCAACTCAAAACCGTTGGCAAGATATAATTTTTGTGCCAAATGATTGTGGTTTTCAACTTCGAGATACATCATTTTTATGTTTAAATTTCTGGCTTTGACTTTTATAAATTCGATTGCCGATTGTCCTATACCCTGACCTCTTGCGCCGTCACGAATGAAAATTTCGTCTAAAAAAGCCAATCGCCCTTTGTATTCAAAACTAAAAATAAAAGTAAGAATGAAATATCCAACGATTTCTTGTTCACTGTATATAAGGTAACATTTTCCTGAATTTTCGTTTGCAATAAAATCTCCAAACAATTTTTTTGCAATAGCAACATCAATATGATAATTGTCTATGGCATAAAAATCTTGCATCATCTTTACAACTTCATTAATTTTATTAGTTGCCAAAAGTTCATACCTAATCATTGCAAATGGTTTAAAATCAATGCGGTTGCACCAACGTTCATTTTTACGAAAGTGCTACAAATATGCCCCTTTTCTAATCTTTCGTCTTGATTTTGAATTAAACTATCAAAAACCTCGGTCAATTGTTCATTATTTGAAATCGATAAACAACCGCCTAAATTAACTAAGGCAACTGCCTCGGCAAAATGCGAAAAATTTGGTCCCACCAAAATTGGAATTCCAAAAGTCGCCGGTTCCAGAATGTTGTGCACACCCGGACTTCCAAAACCACCACCCACGAAGGCAATGTCTGCATAGGCATATATTTTGGTCAAAAGCCCAACGATATCAACAATCAACACATCATATTCGGACAAGTTTTTGTTGCCCTTTTCTGAAAATAAAATCGTTTTTTTAGTTATCGAAGATTGAAGATCGTCAATTTGTGTTTTACAAATATTGTGCGGCGCAATAACAAATTTTATGCTTCGAGATAGATTGATATAATTGATAAGTAATTCCTCGTCTTTTGGCCACGAGCTTCCGATAACCACCAATGTTTTTTTTGTACTTGTCCCACTGAGCGCAGTCGAAGTACCGCCTACAAACGAATCCATAAAATCTAACCGACTGTCTATATCTAAAATGGCCGCGACCCTATCAAAACGTGTGTCGCCAGATACTTTTATGTTTTGAAAACCTATACTTTGTAACAACATTTTAGAGGCATCATTTTGAACAAAAAAATACTTAAATGTCTGCAAAGCATTTCGATAAAAACCACCATACCATCTAAAAAAAACTTGATTTTCTCTAAAAATTCCCGATATTAAGTAAGTTTTTATCTGTTGTTTATAAAGTTCACGCAAATAGTTTGGCCAAAATTCATATTTTATAAAAAATACCATTTCAGGTTTTACCAAATCGAGAAATTTCTTGACATTGGATTTTATATCTAAAGGCATATAAACAGTAACATCTGCCACGACATTGTTTTTCCGAACCTCAAATCCCGATGGCGAAAAAAAAGTGAGTATAATTTTATGGTCAGGAAATTTAGTTTTAATGGCTTCCATAACCGGCAAGCCTTGCTCATACTCGCCTAGCGATGCAGCATGAAACCAAATTGTTTTGTCTGATGCCGATATTTTTTTCGACAAAACCTCAAAAACATCGTTTCGCCCGACAACAAAAAGTTTGATTTTTGGACTGAAAAATGCAATTATTTTTAAAATAAATTCAGAAATAACAACTAATGAATTATATAGAAAAAACATTTAAGGAAATTTTTTGTAAATGTCTTTGCGGTTTGCAAACACAATCAACTGTAATGTGGAATTATCCACAAAAATACCTAGCCTAAATTGTCCTATTTTTATTCTATAAAATCCGTCAGCACGCGACATTTTTTTTACATCCAAAATCTCGGTCAAATTTTTTGCCTCTACAATAATATCAGCTGTTGCCTTTAACTCAGATAAAAGATCTACATTTCTTGTTTTCTTGATGGATCGTAGGTACGAATTCATAATGACTACTTCCATTTACCCAGTACGTTTTCGATATCTTCGGGGCTAGCAATCCCAGACTTCATACCTTCTTTCATTAATAGCACCAAATTTCGCTC
>JBDLWE010000023.1:0-3292 GCA_039804445.1 Bacteroidota bacterium
ATCAACTATATTATCCTTAATTGTTGTTTGATGCTTTTCTCATCTGTCTTGTGCACAAGTGCAGAATGTGTTAAAGCCAACTTACGCTTTTTAGACTTTTTGGTCAAGATGTGACTCTTAAAAGCGTGTTTTCTTTTAATTTTTCCAGAACCAGTAACTTTAAATCGTTTCTTGGCACTAGATTTAGTTTTCATTTTAGGCATTTTTCCTACTTGTATTTATAATCTATTCTTACTGTCATTGCGAGTAACGAAGCAATCTTTGTTCGTTTAACTCATTATAATTTTGCGTTGCTCACGAGCAACAAAATGTTGTCTTACGTTTATCTACTCTTCACCAACCTCAATACTTAGGTCAGATTCTGTAATTGGTTCAGGTTCTGCTTCTGGCGCCATGCCGACCTTTTTTACAAGTGCTCGTGGTTGACTTTCTTTTGTTTTTGCAGGTGTTGCTGGCTTACTTTTCTTGGGTGCAATAAACATGATCATACGTTTACCTTCCAAAACTGGCATGGCCTCTACTTTTCCATGCTCTTCAAGATCTGTTGCTAACTTCAATAAAAGCAATTGACCTTGATCTTTATAAATGATCGACCGTCCTTTAAAAAATACAAACGCTTTCAGTTTTGAGCCTTCTTTCAAAAATTTTTCGGCATTTTTGCGCTTGAATTCATAGTCATGTTCATCGGTTTGTGGGCCAAAACGAATTTCTTTAACAACAATTTGTGTTGACTTGGCTTTTAATTCCTTCTCACGCTTTTTTTGCATGTAGACAAACTTTTTATAGTCCATGATTTTACATACAGGTGGTGCGGCGTTTGGCGAAATCTCTACCAAATCCAATTCTAGTTTGTCTGCTAATCGCATTGCATCTGCTGTTTTTATAACACCAGGCTCTACATTGTCTCCAACCAAACGAACTTCAGGAACACGAATCAAATTGTTAATTCTATGTTCGTCTTTTTTTTCTACTCGAGGCTGGTAACCTCTACTGTTTCTTATTGCTATGACTATATTCTTTAAAATCTACATTACGCAGAAAGGTTATTAAATATTAAAAGGTTTCAATGTTTTTGCAATCTCATCGTTTACCAAAACCGCAAATTCATTTATAGTAAAGGTTGCATTTCCTTTACCTTCTTGACCATGTTTTCTAACAGATATCGTGCCGTTTTTCTCTTCTTCTTCGCCTATAATCAACATAAACGGCGTTTTTTGTATTTCTGCATCGCGAATTTTACGACCAATCGACTCATTTCTGTTATCAATCTGGGCGCGAATTTCGTGATTTTCTAGCAATTCTAAAACTTTTTTCGCATAAATTTCATATTTATCACTCAAGCACAATATTATTGCCTGTTCTGGCATCAACCAAAGCGGGAAGTTTCCGCCAGTATGCTCCAACAAAATAGCTATAAAACGCTCCATCGATCCAAAAGGTGCTCTATGAATCATAACAGGTCTATGTAACTCATTGTCAGAACCTTTGTAGGTCAAGTTAAATCGCTCGGGTAAGTTGTAATCGACCTGAATCGTACCCAGTTGCCACTGTCTGCCCAATGCATCTTTGACCATAAAGTCTAGTTTCGGGCCATAAAAAGCTGCTTCGCCAGATTCTATAACATAGTTCAAACCTTTGTCTCGAGCTGCGCTAATAATTGCGTTTTCTGCTTTCTCCCAATTGTCCACGTTACCTATATATTTATCAGGATAGTTTAAATCTCTAACCGAAACTTGCGCGGTAAAATTTTCAAAACCCAACGAGCCAAAAACATAAAGTACCAAATCTATTACATTCTTAAACTCTTGATCTAGTTGTTCTGGCGTACAAAAAATGTGTGCATCGTCCTGCGTAAATCCACGAACACGAGTCAACCCATGCAATTCGCCACTTTGTTCATACCTATATACGGTGCCAAATTCAGCATATCGCTTCGGCAAATCTTTATACGAATATGGTTTTACATTATAAATTTCGCAGTGATGCGGGCAGTTCATAGGTTTCAACAAAAACTCTTCGCCTTCTGCTGGTGTCGAAATTGGCTGAAAACTATCTGCGCCATATTTCGCATAATGCCCCGAAGTTACATAAAGTTCTTTCTGACCAATATGCGGCGTAACCACCTGCTCATAACCAGCTTTTTTCTGCGCTTTTTTCAAAAAATTCTCCAATCGCTCGCGCAATGCCGCACCTTTAGGCAACCAAAGCGGTAATCCTGCGCCCACTTTTTGCGAAAACGCAAACAATTCAAGTTCTTTACCCAGTTTACGGTGGTCTCGGCGTTTTGCCTCTTCCAAAAGTTCCAAATGCTCCGTCAAATCCTTTTGTTTCGGAAACGAAACCCCATAAACCCTCGTCAACTGTTTATTTTTCTCGTCACCACGCCAATAAGCACCTGCAACACTCATAATTTTTATGGCCTTTATCAAACCCGTATTCGGAATATGACCACCGCGACACAAATCAGTAAAACTGGCGTGGTCACAAAACGTGATCGTACCATCTTCCAAGTTTGATATTAATTCAGCCTTAAACTCATTTTCTTGCAATTCATAAAAAGCCAAAGCATCAGCTTTTGTCGAAGATCGCATCGTAAATTCATGCTTCTCACGAGCAACTTCTAAAACCCTATCTTCAATTTTCTTAAAGTCAGCATCCGTAATTTTGTGCTCCCCAAAATCAACGTCATAATAAAATCCACGCTCAATCGCAGGGCCAATAGTAAGCTTAATTCCACTATACATTTCCTGCAAAACCTGCGCCAACACGTGAGACGTCGAGTGCCAAAACGCCTTTTTACCCTCAACATCATTCCAGGTATAAAGAACCAACGAACCGTTCGTGGTCAAAACCGTCGAAGTCTCTACCACATCACCGTCAAAATTAGCCGAAATCACATTTCTAGCCAACCCCTCACTAATGCTTTTAGCAACATCAATAACCGCAACACCACTTTCAAATTCCTTAATTGAGCCGTCAGGCAACGTAATCTTAATCATCTTTATCTTTTAATACGACTGCAAATGTAAATCATTTCATAAAAGCATACAATATATATGTACAATTTTGCAAAAACCGTAAACAGTAACAGCCGTACAAATTTATTCGTGCGTGCCCCCATTTTCCCAAATGCGCAATCATCTCACCGTCCAGAGCGCCTTTGCTCAAATGCGGTCGCGCTTTCGGCTATATCTTTTTTAAATTTTTGTCCGCGAGAAGTCTCTAGTGAGCGAAGTCGAAGTACAGTCGAGGGACAAAAATTCAAAAAAGGATACCGCCTTAATCGCTCACG
>JBDLWE010000024.1:0-14172 GCA_039804445.1 Bacteroidota bacterium
TTTTGATATACATTAAAATAAAATATATTAAAACATCCTCCTTGATAGTTTATAACCATGCGATATTGGCCTGCACTTGCTGCGGTATAACTAGACCCTGCTTCTACTTGTGACCAGCTGCAACCGGCATTTTCGTTTGCACATAATATACTGGCAATTGGCGCACAACTACCAATATTAAGTCGTTCCCAACTTATGTTTAATGCGTCTGCAATATTGGTTTGAATCAACTGCGTGTCATTTGCGCCACACAAGAAAATATTTGGCATTCGTTTTCCGTCGTTTGGACAAACAAGTACTTCATCTGCAAACGGAATTATTGGATTGGTTACTGTATTGCCAAAAGAGGTTACCACAATTGTTTCTGTAATAGAACTGCACGGTGCTATGGCTGTATTTTGAACATAATACGTTCCAGGGGCTGTAACAACAAGCGTTTGAGAGGTTCCAATTACAGGCGTTCCCGACGGGCTTGTTGACCAAGAGTATCCGCTATACCCGTTTGACGCGCGGATTGTCAAATTGCTTCCGCAAAGTACCTCGCTTCTTCTAAATTCACAATTTTCGATACCCACAATAAAATTTGTTGGGCTTGGTAACGAGGTTATACAAGCCGAAAACTCTGGAATACTAGGATTATCGGTTACTGATGTAGTATTTAATTGGCCACTGTAAGTTGCAAATGCCTGATTTTGAATTCTGTTTGAACAGGCTACACTCAATTGGTTGCAGGTTTCGGGCGTACGCACGCGAATTCTGATTTCAAATCGTGGATCATTTACCTCTACCAACCCATTTGGGACTGTAAAAACCAAAGTTCGTGTGCCAGCGTTGTAGGTTGCTGTTACGCCAACTGGCAAAGTCAAATCTGTTGGATGATTATAAGCTAGATTTGCAGGAAGAACATCTGTGATTGTAAAATTAGTCGCATTATCATTACCAATGTTTTGAAAACCTACTACATAATTAAGTTGTTGACCAAGAATTACGTTGGTACCAGTTGGATTACCAAGATTGTCTGTTACGGTTTTGGTAAGTTGGATTTTTGGCTCGACAACTTCTGTTGCAAATGTTGCTAAAAAAACACCAAAACCATCGTTTGCAGACGAAATTCTGATGGTTCCAGAGGTTTCATTATTCGGCAAAACAGAATTTCCAAAATTTGAAATATCAGCATGATCAAGGTCATAACCTTGGGTGTTAAGGCTGTTAGGATTTCGATTGGTATTATTTCCTGCTACAGAAATACTCGAATTAAAAAAATCGTTAGCAGGATTTGCAGCGTCTGCTATTGGCGAAAAAGTAGCAGCCGATGCTGCTTTAAAACTTACTGCATCGGCAACCACAGATCTATCGCCATCAAGTGCACTAATACCTATTTTTGCGCGAACTGTTTGTGGCGCTGGCGCAGTTTTAAATCCAGAAACTGGAATGTCAAGATTTAATAACGAAGTACTACCTGACTCGTTATTCACATTTGCAAAACCATCAAAAACCGAAATAACTTTTGTAGATTCGGTTGGTGATTCATAAATTACAACTAAAGTCCAACCCGCAGCGTTACCTCCGCGAAGGAAACCTCGTGAGGCACGAACATTTGCAACGCCATAATCTCCGTTAGGATTTACAAGTGTGTTGAGAAGATTTGTGACGTTCTTGTAGCAACTATAAGACGAATTTAGTTTAGATTGTGATGGATTTGCTGCATTATAACCGTTAAAAATAATACTGTCTTCGTCACCTGCTGGATCTGGATTGTTGTCTGCAGTCAAATCTATATAGGCACCGCTTGGCACTCTAAACTTTATAGAATTCCAATCGTTTTGTCTTGTGCCTGATAAGTTTATATAAGACGTTGCATCACTACCGTTTTCATGCGGATAGGTAGCCGACCAATATAAACCTGCATAAATTATTTTTCTACAGCTTGCGGTAATATTTAGGTTTGCGGTACTTGAACTAAAGGTTCCTGAATCTGTATCGACGTCAATATAAGAACCTGTTTCTGTATCGTTATTTAAGATGCCGTTATAGGCGCTATTTGGCGCAGCACTACTACTTATTATATTATTTCCTATCAGGACAATGTCTCCTTTAAGTTTAATATTGCCTGTAGACAATCTTGCCGCAAATGGCACTTCGCTCTGCGCAATAACTAACGAAGTAACAAAAAACAGCAGAACGAGAATGTTATTTTTTATATTCATAGAGATAAATATTTTAGGGTATAATGGCGCGTAAAACTAGGCTATTGCTTTGCAAAAAAACTAATTATTTATAAAAAATTGATAAAAATCGATGAACTGTTAAATTTATCAGTTTTCTATCTTGATTATAGATCTACGGGAATTATATCCTTTGTTGTCTTTTTTGTCTAAGATTTTTTGAGCGTCTGACAGGTCATCTGTTTTATCTACGTAAATAAAATACTTTCCGGACGGAATATGATAAAAATAATCTACAGCTCGTTCTCCAGCGGCAACAACTCGTTGAACAAAAGCATCTCTTTTTGCCACTTCTTTATGCACCGCAAGAACAATATAGAAACCTGTTGTTGTATTATCTACTTTTTTCAAGATTTGCATATTATTTTCATCTTCACCAAAATCAAAATCTGATGGTTTTGAATCGCCAGAAATTGGTTTCGTGCTTTCTTTTATGTTTTTTAATGATATACGATCTTTTTCAAATCTAACTTGCGGGTTTTCATAATTAGCTTTTTTAATTCGCCGTTTTTTCTCAACTTCAATATCGGCATTTATTTTTTCTATTCTTGAGTCAATTGCGCCTGCTGATTGTTCTAGCTTAATGACTTCTGTCTTCAGATAATCTATTGATTTTTGATAACCAAGATTTACAGCGTCATTTTTGTTTGGATATTTAATGAGCCTTGCTTTTAAAAGGTTTTCAGATTGATTTATAAATTCTCTTTGACTTTTAACTCCTTCTTCTAATTCAGTTTTTAAGTCTTGGAGTATTTTTCTTGCTACTGAAGTACTTTGATATGGTTTTTCTGGTTTAATTACTCCTGTATCATTTTCTTCTTTTAAATCGTTCAAATCTGTTTGACGACTTTTTGCCAAGGAGTCTAATTTTTTAAGACTTTGTGTCAACGATGAATTGTTTTCTTCTTGAACTTGCTTCAAGTAATCCATTGAACGGTCGTTCTCATCTTTGCTAGCTGCAATTTTTGCATCTTCAAGATCTTTTTTAAGTTTTGCTGCTTCTGCACCGGCTTTGGCTTTGGCACCTTCGTCTGCTTTGGCTTTTGCGTCAGCCGCTTCAATTGCCGTGGCTTTAGCTAATTCATCTGCTTTGGCTTTGGCTTCTTGCGCTATTTTTGCTTTTGCTTTAGCTAACTCGTCTGCTTTGGCTTTTGTAGCAGCCGCTTCCTTGGACTTGGATGTAGCTAATTCGTCTGCTTTGGCTTTGGCTTCTTGCGCTACTTTTGTTTTTTCGGCATCGGCTAGTGCTTTGGCGTCGGCAAGATCTTTGGCTTTTGCTTTAGCTAACTCGTCTGTTTTAGCTTTTGCAGCAGCCGCTTCAATTGCCTTGGCTTTAGCTAACTCGTCTGCTTTGGCTTTTGCGTCAGCCGCTTCCTTGGACTTGGCCGTAGCTAATTCGTCTGCTTTGGTTTTGGCTTCTTGCGCTACTTTTGCTTTTTCGGCATTGGCTAGTGCTATGGCGTCGGCAAGATCCTTGGCTTTGATTTTAGCTAACTCGTCTGCTTTGGCTTTTGCTTCTGCTAATTCCGTGGCTTTGGCTTTAGCTAATTCGTCTGTTTTGGCTTTGGCTTCTTGCGCTACTTTAGCTTTTTCGGCATCGGCTAGTGCTTTGGCGTCGGCAAGATCTTTGGCTTTTGTCTTAGCTAACTCGTCTGTTTTAGCTTTGGCTTCTTGCGCTACTTTTGCTTTTTCGGCATCTGCTATTGCTTTGGCATCGGCAAGATCTTTAGCTTTTGCTTTAGCTAACTCGTCTGTTTTGGTTTTGGCTTCTGCTAATTCTTTGGCTTTTGCTTTAGCTAACTCGTCTGTTTTGGCTTTTGTATCTTGTGCTACTTTTGCTTTTTCGGCATCGGCTATTGCTTTGGCATCGGCAAGATCTTTGGCTTTTGCTTTAGCTAACTCGTCTGTTTTGGCTTTTGCTTCTGCTAGTTCTTTGGTTTTGGTTTTAGCCAATTCGTCTGCTTTCTGTTTTGCGCTTTGAACATTGTTTGCCTTAAAAGCATCAGATTTTGCTTTTGCGTCGGCGAGTTCTTTGGCTTTAGAAATTACTAATTCTTCTGCTCTGGCTTTCGCATCTTGTTCACTTTTGATTTTAGCGGCATCGGCAATTGTTTTGGCATCTGATAATGCTTTGGCTTTTGCTCTAGCAATTTCGTCTGATTTTTGTTTTTGCAATTCGATTTCGGCTTTTGTCTTCGCAATTTCGTCTGTGCTTATAACCTTTCCTGCGTTTTTTGGAGCGTATGTGACATTATTGGTTGGTGAAACATAATTACTGCCTTCAGATTTTGTAAAATGATAAGAAAGTACAAATTCTAACGCCGAACCCCTGTCAACTATCTTGCCAAGTGCTTTTTCGTAAGTGGCGCCCAGCGAAAAATTTTGCGCAATATTGATACCTACTCCTGCAGAAACGCCGTAAACAGAATTATAACCAGCTTGAAACCAACCAATTTTGGGGGCATTTAACATAGCTGTAGTTGCAAGAGCGGTGCCGTCTTTTCGAGCTTCAGCTCTAATGATTGCTGAAAATTTTGAATCTTCAAACAAGCCACCATTCTCTAAATAACCAGTGTACATAATATGACCATCGATGCTTTTTGCAGGATCATCAACAAGCATTTTTGAGGTTGCAAAATTATAGAAAACAATGTTTTTTGCAGTTATACCAAAATCAAAAAAACCAGCACCATAGCTAATTCCGGGGCTTATGCTTAGTAATGTATTTGACGGAAAATTATTCAATACGGGCTCAAGGTTATTTGTTATTACCCGACCTGCATCTATTCCGCTTTTAAAAACTGCCGTGTTTAAACCAAAAGTTAAATTACTCTCTTCGTCAAAAGCAACATTTCGCGCATAGTTTAATATTGCGCCGGTTGTTGTCAAAACACCATATGTTTTTTGAAAAGCTGCTAAAGCCACACCATTATTTTCGCTTATTTTTCCTGAAAAACTTATTAAAGATGTTTGCGGAACATTGTCAAAACCCGTCCATTGTCTTCGGTTAAAAAGTGCTATTGCTGACTTGTCTTCGCGAACATAACTAAATGCAGGATTTATTATAAACTTATTGAACTTCAACGAATTATTTGCAGATAAATCAAAAGACACGATACCATTTTCTTGCTGTGCAAAACAAGCATTAATTAAAAAAAAAGTAAAAACTAAAATGTAAAAACGCTTCATTTTATTTTATTATAGTGAGAGAACCTTTTTTGGACTCTTGATTTATTGGTGTTATGATGTAATAAAAAACAGGATTTGCTGATTTGAATTCAATTTCAAAAGTTGGCCAATCGTTTGTATAGTTTTTTGTTCGTAACACTTCTTTTCCAACCGCATCAGTTATAAAAACTTCAGTGTCTGTTCCGCTAATATATGCAGCAGGAATTACCCAAGTGTCATTTATGCCGTCGTTATTTGGGCTTATAACATTTGGAATTACTGCAGAGGTCGACGTTATAACTACCGTATCAAGTGTGATTTGATTTGACTGTGAAAAGCAAGTTGTATTGTTTACCCGAACATAGTATGTGCCTGGTTGCGCGGTAATATAATTGAAACTATTTGTGGCTGGAATCGCAACGCCGTTTTTAAACCATTGGTATGCGTAGGTCGCGTTTTGAACTGTTGACAATGTTGTAGGGTTGCCAATGGCAACACCAGTGCCATTACTAGATGCAATGGTTATTGTTGGAAAGCCCGCGACAGCGTTTACAATTACGTTTTGAGAGCGTGTAATTGAACTTACGTTTGAACATGCCCCATAATTTATTTCACAATAATATGTTCCAGCAGTGGTTATTACAAGACTTGTGCTTGTTGCGCCGGGTATTAAAACTGTATTTTTGTACCAACGATAACTTAAATTTGTGAACGTGGTCGGTGGTGCTGTTGGATTGTCTATTGAAAAAGTTATTGAACTACCGGTACAAACTGTTGCAGTTGGTTGACCGTTGTTTATTAAAAAACTGTTCGTAAATGTTTGAAAATAGATAGGACGTTCATCAGATTCGGGACTCAATAATGCAGGAGAAGTGCTTCGGATTCTAAACCTGAAACCTTCGCCACCTACAAAATTAGAAGGAACTACAAAGTCTAGAAAAGCTGGTGATGATGTTATTGCAGTTGAATTTGCAACTTCTGTAAATGTTGTAAAATTTCCATTTGCATCAGAGAGTTGCAGAAAAAAAGTGTTTCCAGAACTAAAAGATGCAATTGGTGCAAAATTGAAATTTACTCTATATGAAGCAAATGAACCACTAGCGCATGCAAATTGAAACCCTGGTTGAGGTTTACTTATAGACTGCGAAAACACTGATATAGAAATAAGTGCAAAAGCAAAATTGCAAACAAATTTTTGGAAAGAGGATAGAAAATCTTTCATAATTAAATGCTAATAGTTGTGACCACAGTAAATGCAAATATCTTAAAAATATCTTAAAAAAACAAAAACTTCAAGTCAATTTAATTGATTTGAAGTTAAGTTCATGAAGAAAAATTTATTTGTTCTGACCTACTATTTTTGAAATTTGAATTCTAAAATCTGGATCTCTTTGGTTTTTAATATCAATAAAAGTTTCTTTATTATCTCCTTGTGAATATACATTTAAAAACATATTTCGACCATACCAATCTTCTAAATCAGCATTATTTGAATTGAATTCTGTAAATATGTTTCCAGTACAATTGTTAAAGTAAACTTCGTCGAATTTTATTTTTTTAAGATTTGCTAAATCACCAATGTCTATGACTGAAGACAGTACAACAGCAGGAAAAAAACCAGATATGACACTTCTTTTTACCGTCAACGATGTGTTTTCGGCTACATAAATTCCTTCTTTTATAAGGCCGCCTGCAATATCTTGAGGAAGCGTCTCACTGTCATTTATAAATGTGCAATTGGTAGCTACAACAGCAGTTTGTTTTTTAGAAAAATCTGCATCAGATTTTTTTTCGTAAGAATTTATTTGAATGCAACGCGATGAAGCATTTGAATAAAATGGGTTTCTTACAGCCAAAGAATTGTCGATATTCGACTGTGCGCCTTGCGTGAAATGAAAATCATCGTCGTTTGCACGATACGACACAAGCCTTTTGAAGTTAACCTCGCCTCCATATACTTCAAAAGAATCGTCGCCAGAGTAACTGCACATAACATTTTCAATAACAGTTTTATTGCCTACTCCTGCCAACGAAAGTGCATTAAACTCTTTAAAACCTTTAAGTTTTTTTCCTGCAAACTCAATTCTTACAAATTTGAGCACCCCTGAATTGCTTTGAGGATTAATGCCCCCATAAATAGTTTTGTCAGGCTCTAAATCAAAATTTAGAGATGTTGTGCCACCAAATTTATTGATTGGCGCATCTCCAAGGATGATTACTCCTCCCCAATCACCTGCTTTCCGTGACTGTTTATTTGAAGTAAAAACAATTGGGTCTGTTTCTGTACCAACTGCATTTATTGTAGCTCCTTTAGAGACCACTAAAACCGCACACGATTCAGAATCGCCACGTATTACCGTTCCAGGTTCTATTGTGAGCACCGCACCATTAGAGACATATACTGCGCCTTGCAAAAGGTATGTGTTTTTTTTGCTCCAAGTGGTGTTTGAGGTGATATTACAACAAACTATCTGGTTAGTTTCTTTATAATCTGCTTTGATGGGTTTAAACTCTGTCCAATTAGAAAGCCAATTACTAGACCCAAAAATGCCCTTTTCTTGCTGCGAAAAGGAACTTACAGAACAAACTAAAAATAGTAACAGAACCAAAGTAGTCGAATTTTTCATTGGGGGTGAAATTTAAGAGGTTAATATGTTATTCAGTATCGTTTAAAACATTGAGCTGTTTTAAAATGTTTTCATAAAATAAAATGCAATTTATCAAATTTATTTTATCAGAAAAAGCTAGCATTTGACCTTGAAAACCAGCTGTTTCAGTCATAAAAACATTAGTTGCCAATATATGATCGTCTAGTGCTTTTTTATTGTCGGTTGTATCAGGGACACCAATATCGGTAAGCGAAATACCTGGTTTTGATGCTAAAGCAATATTTGGTAAAACATTTAACAATATTTTTACACGTTCGCTGTATAATTCAATTAATTGCCCTTTTAACATTCCTTCTAACGATTTTCTTTCGTTGTAAGTTCTTATTGACGAACCTGCACTAATAATACTTCTTGCTTTTACAGCTTTTGGTTGTGCAAATGAAAATGTTGTGCTCAACAAAAAAAATGCAATGGTAAATAGTATTGTGTTTTTCATAATAGTAATAATTAATAATAATTAACAAATCTTTTTCAAAATTAAACATTTTTATTTAATAAACAAAAAAACAAACCTTTTAATTGCAGCATTTTCTAGAAAATGCTGCAAAAAAGTGTGTTTATACTACTTTTGTATATAAAAAAACAGTTTCAATAATTGTGCCACAATGAGTTATCAACAGCTTAAGTTCATAAAAAACAGTTGTAATGCACTTTAAATAAACATATAACTATTTAAGTTTAACAACTCTGATTTATTAATTTGCAGAATTTTTAAAGAAAAAGTTGTTTAAAAATCAATCGGGATATTCCTATATTTGTCGTATGAATTTTGATGATATTATTGGAAACGTAAACATTAAAAAACACCTCGAAATGTCGGCCTTGAGCGGACGGATACCTCATGCACAACTTTTTATTGGTTCAGAAGGCACGGGGGTATTGCCAATGGCTATAGCGTATGCAAAATCTATTTTATGTAATGTTACAAATGATTCTAGCTTAGCTACCAATTCTTCTTGCGCATTAAAATTCAAAAACCTTTCTCATCCTGATTTGCACTTCATATATCCGACGGTCACGACCGAAGATGTAAAATCTAAACCCAAAAGTATCGATTTTATTGCCGATTTTAGGCAGTTTTTGTTTACAAACCCTTACGGGAGTTTGTTTGATTGGTATAAAATTTTGGATGTAAAAAACAAACAGGGCGAAATTCGTGTAGATGACGCCGAAGAAATTGTGAGGGTACTTTCATTAAAATCTTATGAAGGTGGTTACAAAATCGTCATCATCTGGATGGCCGAAAAGATAAATATTTCGGCGTCAAACAAATTGCTGAAACTTCTCGAAGAACCTTATGAAAAAACGCTTTTTATATTGATTGCAGAGCAAGAAGAAGATATTATTCAAACCATCAGGTCACGATGTCAAGTTTTGCATTTCTCGAAATTGACGAACATTGAAATTGAAAACGCACTTTTTGCTCAAAAAAAAATTGATTTACCAAGTGCTCAAAAAACTTCGCGTCAAGCACAAGGAAATTATAATAAAGCATTACAATTATTAGAAACAGATACCGAGAATTCTTTTTTTGAAAAATGGTTTATTGATTGGGTTCGTGCGGCATTTCGCGCCAGACAAAACGCTGAGGCGGTTCTAAATTTAATATCATGGTCTGAGAATGTAGCTGCACTTGGACGAGAAACTCAAAAAAAATTTTTGGAATATTGTTTGGATATGTTTAGACAAGCATTACTTTTGAATTATAAATTATCTGAAATGGTTTATTTTGAACCTATTGATGAGAAGTTTAAACTCGAAAACCTTGCGCCTTTTGTAAATGGAAATAACATTGATGAGATTTTTAAAGAAATTTCTGATGCTATTTACCACATTGAACGCAATGGTAACGCAAAAATAGTGTTAACGGATTTGTCGATAAAACTGACTCGACTTCTTCACAAAAAATAATTAAATGATAAATATTGCCTCTGTTTTGTTGCTTGCTTTTTTGGCGGCAACTTTTATTCAATCTGGATATGACAAAACCATGTATTGGAAAGATAATTTGGCTTGGTTGACGGGTCATTTTGCCAAAACACCTATCAAAAACATGGTGCCATTTTCGTTGTTTATAATATTGATTTTAGAATTGATTTCAGGCGTTTTTTGTCTCGCAGGAATTTTGCAACTCATGATCAACAACGGTCGAACTTTTGGACTTTATGGCGCTGTTGCGGCATCTATAACTTTAATATTTTTGTTAATTGGGCAACGAATGGCAAAAGATTATGATGGTGCAAGAACGATTGTAATTTATTTTATGCCAGCAATTACGGCGGTATACTGGTTGAGTTAGAAAAATTATTTTTGATTGTTTACTCCTGTCTTCAAACTTTAAATGTTGGGGTTTTTAAAACAACAGGTTTCCTTATGTTTTAGTTTGTCTTGAAAATGTCAATACCAAAACGAATAATCATTAGCGAAAGCACTATTAAAAAAAATATTCGTACAAAACCATTACCTTTTTTGAAGGCCATTTTTGCTCCTAAAAAATTGCCAAAAATATTGCAAATTGCCATTATGATTGCAAGTGGCAAAATGTAGTTTCCTTGCGATACAAAAACTATCAAAGCAGATAAGTTTGTGAAACAATTTACAACTTTTGCGTAAGCAGATGCATGAATAAAATCAAAACCTAGCAAGACCACAAATCCTAATACAAAAAAACTGCCTGTTCCAGGGCCAAAAAAACCATCGTAAAAACCGACCAATATACCGATGATGCAACCAAAAAATAGTTGTTGTGGCAAACTCAAATCTTTGGTTGGCATGGCACCGAAGTCTTTTTTGACAAATGTATAAATTGCTATTATTATAATAATGAGCAACATAAATGGTTTTAATTTGCTTGAATCTATTTGACTTACAATTCTTGCGCCACAAAATGACGACATGAAAGCAACAATAATAATCGAGAAAAGAAGCCTGAGGTCAAATTTTATTCGACGAGAATATTGATATGACGCAACAGTGCCGCCAGATAGCGACGCAATTTTGTTGGTGCCAAACAATGTTGCAAGTGGTTCATTTGGTAGATTGATGAGTAGTGATGGAATTGTTAACAACCCGCCACCACCAACAACAGCATCTATAAAGCCAGCTACAAAATACACAATTGCAAATACTAAAATGAGGTGTGTAGGAAATTCTGAAAGTTGTTCAAATAACGTCATAATTGCTGCATAAAGTAAGTCTAGACATATGTGTTGTAGGACCGATTTTGAATTTATTAGGTGATTTTTTGTTTAGAAACATACATTTTGTACAGCCGTAATTCTTCCCACGAAAAATCATCGCCAACCTCTGTTTTCATGGTGTTTAATGATTCTTCGGTATAATTTTCAAATAGTTTTTGTAGTTTTTCTATTTGTTTTTCGGTCATTACGTCTTGAATTGTTAGCATGTCAAGTCCAACGAGTTTTGTGATATGCGCATAAATAGTGCCCGAAGTAAAAGCCCTTATTTCTGCAATTTCTTGAATGTTTTTGCCCTCTTGCCAGAGCGATAGCGTTTCTAGGTGCGTGGCTTTTTTGGGGTCTTTTTTATCGGTATTTACGGTTTTGTACCTGTTTGCTTCTTCTTCTTCGACAATAGATAGGTTCATGGCTTTGAATTGCTCTTTTATGGCTGCCATTTTATTGACCTTGTAGTCACGAATATCTAACGAAAATAAGGTTTGTTTGTTAATGGTTTGATTATTTTTGACTGCATCTACTAATTTTCTGGCACGCATAAGCCGCTGAACAGCTATAACTTGAATGTCTTCGATTTTAATTAAATCTGTATAAAGTGCTTTTGCGCCTTTCATTCGTTGTACGGCTTCTAATTCTAACAAAATAGAATCGACAACAGCATCCATAGAAGGTAAAAAATAGTTGAAGGCTGCTTCTATTCTACTTGCAATATGCTGTATATCAATATTTTGAGAGGTAAACAGTTTGTCCAGTTGCGACATAAACTTTGTTGCTGGTTCGAGTAAATTCCAGATAATTGCCGAATTTTCTTTGATCCACACACCGTGCAAAGATTTTGCTGCAGTCGGGTTGCTATTGCCATGTTCAAATTGATGGTTTCGCCATTCTTGCGCCAAGACATTCCAATCAAATGTGCCTTTGAGATATTGGTGTACAAAATGCATGGTTTCGGTTGCCAAAGATTGTTCTAAAACCGTTTCATCGGCCTTGTTATTTGCATATTGCATTACGTCATGATCATTAGAAATTCCGTTCATTTGAAACGGCGTTAGAAGCACCAAACCATCTAACGACCTCAGTCGCGACAGCGCTACATAGGCCTGACCAGGCATAAAAACCTGCGACACATCTAGCGCTGCCTTATCAAACGTCAAACCTTGACTTTTGTGCACCGTTATTGCCCACGCCAATTTGATGGGATATTGTACAAAAGTACCCAACACCTCTTCTTGAATATCTTTATTTTCTGAATTTACGGTATATTTTATGTTGTTCCATTCATATTTTTCGACCTCAATGGTTTTATTTTCTTCAGGAAAATGAACCATTAATTCTTTTGCGCTCATCGATTTGACGATGGCCATTTTTCCGTTGAAGTAGTGCTTGTCTTGCGATATATCATTTTTTATGAACATGACTTGCGCACCTACTTTTAATTTTAGATTAATATCAATCGGGTATATTTTTTCGGGAAAATCTTTTGTGATTTCGGCTTTATAGACAACCTCCTTTCCTGGTAAATCAAATAATGATTGGCTGTTTATTGTGTCGGCTTTTGCGTTGTGCGTGGTTAAAGTAATGTACCCTTTGTTTGATTTTAAATCAAAATTTGGGTTATGATATTTATTAAGCACCTCTATATCAGATGGTTCAATCTTATTGTTTCGAAGATTATTTAAAACTGCAATGAACTTTTCGTCTGATTGTCTAAAAATTTTATCAAGTTCGATATACAACGGCGGATTCTGTTGAATTACATGCGCATGAAAAAAGAATTTACCTACATAATAATTTTTTAATATTCGCCACTCATCGTCTTTTACAACAGGTGGTAGTTGCAGCAAATCACCAATAAAAAGTACCTGAACACCACCAAAAGGACTTCTGCTTTTGCGAACACCTTGCAAAGTGCAATCTATTGCATCGAGTAAATCGCCACGAAGCATACTGACTTCGTCTATAATCAACAGTTCCATTGACTTAATGACAGCCTTTTTTTGGCCACTCATTTTAAAATTTTTCTTAATTGAGTTTGGTGTTTCAAAACGCATTTCCTGCGTTAGCATACTTGCGGTAGAGTCGGGAATAAAGCCGCCGAATGGGAGTTGAAACATAGAATGTATTGTTACCCCACCTGCATTGAGCGCCGCAATGCCAGTGGGTGCGACCACAACGGTGTTTTTATGGGTAGAATGAAGAATTTCTTTGAGCAGGGTCGTTTTTCCTGTTCCAGCTTTTCCGGTAAGAAAAATAGATTTTTGGGTTTGATTAATGAATTGTAGTGTATATTCTGCGGCTTTAGAAATTGACTGCATTGGGCGGATATTGAAAATTTTTATAAAAATAGTAAATAAAATTCAAACTATGATTTTGTTGCGCTTACTTCACAAATGTTTGTTATGTCTATTAAAAAATTATACCAATTTGCACCAATTGATATATATAATAATCTATAAAACAAAGCATTTGCATTTAACAAAAAACCTCCGCATCAATCTGATACAGAGGTTTTTTTACATAACATAACATTTGGTTAACTTTATTCTTTCGCTTCTTGTGCATTTGTTGTAGCAGGTGTACTTGCTGGTTTTGGCGCTTTGTATTTATCGTTTAGTAATTTGACGATTTGTTTGGTAATGTCATATTTGTCTTCTGCATAAAGAACTGAACCACTCTCATTAGTTCCATAAATGTATGAATACCCATTTTCTTTACCATACGATTTTACAAACTTTTTGACCATGCTAACCATAGAATCAGACTCTACGCCCATTTCCTGCTGCAATTTTCGTGACAATTCTTGTTCGGCATATTGCAATTTTTGTTGGCGTTCTTGCAGTGCAGCACCATTTTTTTGCGCCCATTCCTGTCCGTTTGCTTGTGCATTTCGCTGAAAATATGCTGCATCGTCCT
>JBDLWE010000025.1:0-5896 GCA_039804445.1 Bacteroidota bacterium
ATTTGCTCAAATTATAGAAAAAGAAGACGGACCTAAAGAAGATGTCAATGAAGTTACTTTTGAAGAGTTATTGATTAATACACAATGTGAATTTGAAGAAAACAAATTACCGCTTTCAAAAGACTTTTGGAATAATTATTCAACCATAAAATCTTTCAAACCTAATTACAAAACTGGAAGAACTGATATTGCACTAGAAGCAAAAGCATTAGAAAACTTAAAAGTATATTTAAAAGTGCTTGCGGGGAATGAAGAAAGCGTAGCCAATTTTGTAAAAATGCTAATAAAAGATTTAAAAAAGTACCATACTCTTTCAGTAAGAACTCTCGGGAGATTAGGTAGAAAAACAATCGATATAAAATCAAGTGAAAAGCAAATCAAAGCATTCACAAATGAGATTAATTGGGTTAGAAAGCATTTTGGCGACGACTATTTAGATAAAATTCTAAAAAGAGTAGACAATCAAAAAAATGAGGTGATTATTGCAGTAGAAAACAAGCACTATACAATCAAATAATCTTATTTATAAAAAAATGTCACAAACCCTTATAAAAAACGCAAAAATCGTAAATCGAGGAACTATTTTTCATGGCGATTTACTGATCAATAACAACATCATTTTCAAAATTGGCACTAACATTTCTGCTCCAGAAAACGCAACAGTTATCGATGCAAATGGCAGTTACTTGATTCCGGGTGCGATAGACGACCAAGTACATTTTCGCGAACCCGGCCTAACGCACAAAGGCGACATCGCATCAGAATCTCGGGCTGCAATTGCGGGCGGAATCACTAGTTTCATAGAGCAGCCAAACACGATGCCCAATGCTGTGACACAAGAATTATTGGAACAAAAATATCAAATCGCGGCCCAAAAATCTTATGCCAACTACTCTTTTATGATGGGCGGTACCAACACCAATCTAGACGAAATCTTGAAAACAAACCCACGCAACGTGGCTGGTCTCAAACTGTTTCTCGGATCGTCAACAGGCAACATGTTGGTAGATAATGAGCGGTCTTTAGAGCATATTTTCTCGCAAACACCACTACTAATTGCTACACATTGCGAAGACGAAACCACCATCAAAAACAATCTCGAAAAATTTAAACAACAGTTTGGAAACAATATTCCCGTCACGGCACACCATCTTATTCGTAGCGAAGAGGCTTGTTTTTTATCATCGAGCAAAACTGTGGCTTTAGCCAAAAAAACTGGCGCACGGCTGCACGTTTTTCACTTATCGACAGCCAGCGAAATGGAACTTTTTTCAAATAAAATCCCTCTGGAACAAAAACAAATCACTGCCGAAGTCTGCATTCATCACCTTTGGTTTTCTAATGATGACTATGCCCAAAAAGGCAACTTCATCAAATGGAATCCAGCCGTAAAAACCACTGCCGACCGCACCGAACTTTGGAAAGCCTTGCTCGACGACCGCATAGACGTGATTGCCACAGACCATGCGCCACATACTTTGTCAGAAAAAAACCAGCCGTATATCGATACACCCTCAGGAGGACCACTCGTGCAACATGCCGTTGCGGCTATGTTCGAGGGCATGCACGAGGGCAAAATTTCGGTCGAGAAAATTGTCGAAAAAATGTGTCACAACCCAGCAATAGTTTTTAAAATCGAGAATCGAGGATTTGTAGAAGAAGGTTTTGCTGCTGATTTGGTCATCATAAATCCTAACTCAAACTGGCAGGTTTCCAAAGAAAATATATTGTATAAATGTGGTTGGTCGCCATTTGAAGGACAAAATTTTAAGTCAAAAATAACCCACACTTTTGTAAATGGCAATTTGGTTTTTGAAAACGAACAACTTGCTGAAGAACGTTTTGCCGAAAGATTGTTGTTTAATAGATAATATTTAGTTTGTAAGTTCGCACTTTTGGGCTCGGATAGGCATCGCTATTTGCTACATTTTTTTTTGTGAAATATTTCTGGACGAGACAGTCGCAAAGATGCAATTTAGGTTCGAATCAAGCTTGTTTGTAATGTGTAGTTTGGGGTAAAATCAAATATAAAAAGGCATTCTTTTCAGAATGCCTTTTTTGTTGAATTAGGTGGGTTATTTTAGATCAAACCGATCAAGATTCATCACTTTTGTCCAAGCAGCCACAAAGTCTGAAACAAAACGCTCTTGCCCGTCTGAACTGCCATAAACCTCCGCAATTGCCCGAAGCTCACTATTTGATCCAAAAATCAAATCGGCGCGAGTGCCAACCCATTTGATACTTCCTGTTTTTCTGTCAGTGCCTAAAAACGCATCGTTAGATTCTGAAATGGCTTTCCAAGTGGTTGACATATCAAGCAAATTGGCAAAGAAATCATTGGTCAATGCACCTATATTTTTTGTGAATACTCCGTTTTGCGAACCATCAAAATTGATGTTCAAAACTCGCATTCCGCCAACAAGAACAGTCATTTCTGGAGCAGTCAAAGTCAACAGTTGTGCTTTGTCTATCAACAAGTCTTCGGTAGATACCGTATATTTTGTTTTTACATAGTTTCTAAATCCATCTGCTTGTGGCTCAAGAACAGAAAATGATTCTACGTCTGTCATTTCTTGTGTAGCATCTGTGCGCCCTGCCGTAAAAGAAACTGTAATATTTTGTCCAGCGGCTCTTGCGGCAGTTTCTACACCTACATTTCCGGCAAGAACAATTAAATCGGCAATAGAAACCTTTTTGCCATCTAAGGCACTTGCGTTGAAGTCTGACTGAATTTTTTCGAAAGCGTTTAATACTTTTGACAATTGGGTTGGGTTGTTGATAGCCCAATTGCGTTGTGGCTCAAGTCTAATTCTTCCTCCATTTGCACCACCACGCTTGTCTGACCCTCTAAATGTTGATGCCGATGCCCAAGCCGTTGAAACCATTTCTGCGACTGAAAGTCCAGAGACTGAGATTTGATTTTTTAAGTTTTGAATGTCATTTTCATCAACCAATGGGTGGTCAACAACTGGAATTGGATCTTGCCAGATTAAGTCTTCTGCAGGAACTTCGCTACCAATATAAAGCACTTTTGGTCCCATGTCGCGGTGCGTAAGTTTGAACCAAGCACGAGCAAAAGCATCGTCAAACTCGGCTGGATTTTCTAGAAAGCGACGTGAAATTTTTTCGTAAACGGGGTCAACTCGCATTGACAAATCTGTGGTTAACATAAACGGTTGATGCGTTTTTCCGGCAATATGTGCATCTGGAATCATACCTTCACCACCATTGTTCATAGGTCTCCATTGGTGTGCGCCTGCGGGACTTTTGGTCAATTCCCAGTCAAAACCAAAAAGGTTTTCAAAATAGTTGTTGCTCCATTTGGTTGGTGTTTTTGTCCAAGCACCTTCTAGTCCACTTGTTATGGTATCTTCTGAATGGCCTTTGCCAAAGCTATTTTTCCAGCCTGTGCCTTGCTCTTCGATGGTTGCGCCGGCTGGTTCGGCAGTTACATAAACGTTTGGGTCTGCGGCGCCGTGGGTTTTGCCTAGGGTGTGGCCGCCGGCAATGAGTGCGACGGTTTCTTCGTCGTTCATGGCCATTCTGGCAAAAGTCTCACGAATGTCGCGTGCTGCCAACAACGGATCAGGATTTCCGTTTGGTCCTTCGGGATTTACATATATAAGTCCCATTTGAACGGCTGCCAACGGTTGCTCAAGCTCGCGGTCGGCGGTGTAGCGATTGTCGCCAAGCCACTCGCGCTCTGAACCCCAATAGATGTCTTCGTTTGGTTCCCAGACGTCTGCACGTCCGCCACCAAAACCAAATGTTTTGAATCCTGATGATTCTAGTGCGCAGTTTCCTGCAAGTACCATAAGGTCTGCCCACGATACTTTTTGGCCGTATTTTTGTTTTACTGGCCAAAGCAAAAGTCTGGCTTTGTCAAGATTGGCGTTGTCTGGCCAACTACCTAGTGGTGCAAAACGCAAGGTGCCTGCTCCTGCGCCGCCGCGACCATCGCCTATACGATAAGTTCCTGCGCTGTGCCACGCCATTCTGATAAAAAATGGACCGTAGTGACCATAGTCTGCTGGCCACCAATCTTGTGAGGTGGTCATGACTTTTTCGATGTCTTGTTTAAGTTCGGCAAGGTTGACGGTTGAAAATGCTTTGCTATAATCAAAATTGGCATCTAGCGGATTTGATTGTGGCGAGTGCTGCCGCAAAATATTGAGTTTAAGGGCGTTTGGCCACCAATCGCGGTTTGTTGGGCCTGCGCCTGCGCCTGCTTTGGCTTGTGTGCCGCCGCCGCCTGCGAAGGGGCATTTGGTTGCGCCGTTGTTAACGGCATAAGACGTTTGACTAGAATGAGGGTTATTTTCCATGACTTTTTTTGATTTACAAATTTTAAAATACAAATTTAATAGAAAAGATGACTGTTTTTGAAAATTTTGATAGAAAAAATCTATAACAGATTTGAGTTTCCAGAAAGTGTAGCTCGCGTTAGGGATTGTAGCGGTATCCTTTTTTGGTTTTGTCCCTCGACTGCGCTCGGGATGACAAAAGCAAAAAAGATATAGCGAAAAGCCCGACGCATTATTTGGGATTAAAAAACAAATCCTGTTAAGGTTTGTTTTTTAATCCCAAATAATGGGGAACGCCCGAAAAATAAATAGTCGTTTTTTGAAAAATTTCTGTATTTTTGAGGGATGAAGATTGAGGAACAAATTGAAAAAATATCGAGTTTTCAGCACCTGGAATTGTTGGCGCACCAGATTGTTGAGGGGTTTATATCTGGGATGCACAAGAGTCCGTTTCATGGGTTTTCGGCCGAGTTTGCTGAACATAAGTTGTATAATGCTGGCGAGAGTACGAAACATATTGACTGGAAATTGTTCGCAAAAACGGATAGACTGTACACGAAGCGGTATGAGGAGGAGACGAATTTGCGGTGTCATTTGATTATTGATAATTCGAGTTCGATGCATTACCCGCGGTTGGCGGGCAATCAATTTTTTTATGAATCGAAGATTGGTTTTGCGGTTTTGGCATCGGCGGTTTTGATGAATTTGTTAAAAAAACAGCGTGATGCTGTGGGTTTGAGCGTTTTTTCTGACACTTATGAGTTCTACGCACCCGAGAAGGGTAGTGAGCGCCACCACAGGATGATTTTGAACCAATTGGAGCAACTTTTGGAATCGCAGAAGCAAGCAAAATCAACGGATACGATTGGGTATTTGCACCAAATTGCCGAGAAAATGCACAGGCGGTCGTTGATTGTGTTGTTTACAGATATGTTTCAGTATGCGAATCATGAGAAGCTTTTTGCGGCTTTACAGCATTTGAAACACAATAAACACCGCGTGGTTTTGTTTCATGTGGTTGACAAAAAAACGGAGATTTTGTTTGATTTTGATAACGCGCCCCGCAAGTTTATTGATGTTGAGACGGGTGAGGAAATCAATATTTTTGCGGATAATGTTAAAAAACAGTATGCGACGGAGGTTTTGGAATACTTTAAAAAAATAGAAGACACATGCGCACAGAACAGAATTAAGTATGTTTCGGTGGGTGTTGGCAATGATTTTGAAAAAATATTGACTTCATATTTAATTGAGAAACAAAGTTTTAGATAGTGGTTTGCATTTTTTTGAAAAATGGTTTAATAATTGTTGTTTAAGAGAAAAAAGTGATTATCTTTGCAGTCGCAGAAGTGCTGAGGTCTGGTAGTTCAGTTGGTTAGAATGCCGCCCTGTCACGGCGGAGGTCGCGGGTTCGAGTCCCGTCCAGACCGCATAAGTTATAAAGCATCTTGGAAACGGGGTGCTTTTTTTATTTTCTTGATATGGAATTTTACACCTATATTTTATATTCACAAAGTTTGGATATTTACTACAAAGGATTTACAACAAATTTAGGACAGCGACTTTCGAGTCATAATCTTGGAGAAAATGAG
>JBDLWE010000026.1:0-25206 GCA_039804445.1 Bacteroidota bacterium
CTACCGTGGCAGAATATTATAATAGATTTACACCAGCAGATGCTCGGGCTAAAAACGCAAGTGCCTATATGATTTCAAATTTTGGAAATCCTGCTGGATATCAAGTAGGACAGCAATTTGCCCCAGGCGGAACTACTGCTCTGCAAGATAGAAATGGTGCGCCACTGGTATTTACACCAGTAGTAACTATGATTACTGCGGGTGCAACGCTTGAAACAGCGGGTATTCGCGGAATGAAGTATATTCCAGATGCAGCAAATATCGGTTCGCCAGAAAACGACTATGTTTTAATGCGTTATTCAGATGCATTATTAATGAGAGCAGAAGCTATTTTGCGTGGCGGAACAGGTTCTGCAGGGACTGTCCTAGCAGATTTGGCTGCTCGTGCAGGAACCGCTGCGGCTCCTAATACACTAGAAGGCATTTATGCAGAGCGCGGACGTGAATTATGGTGGGAAGGTTGGAGACGTAACGATATGATTCGATTCGGAAAATTTTTGGAAATAAAAGCTTTAAAGCCATATGTTTCTAATGCTAAATTTGCATTGTTTCCAATTCCAGCAGGTGCTTTGCTTAATCCAAACATCAAGCAAAACCCTGGATACTAAATTGTTTATTTTTATTTGAGTTAGTTTATATTGCTAAAAAGCTGTTCCTAGGGACAGCTTTTTTTTTAATTATTGTCAATGAAAAATTTTTTACTTTTCTTTTAAAAATGTACTTTTAGTCCTTAAAAATTAAGTTTAAATGATGTTTAAAAAATGCTTTATATTGGCACTATTCGTTCTCGGATTTTGCAGTTGCAACAAAAAAAATGATGGACTGAACAATGGTCTTTTTTCAAAAATCGATGCAGCTGAATCGGGTATTAATTTTACAAATACCATAGAAAATGGCGACATGATGAACATATTTAAGTACAGAAATTTCTACAATGGTGGTGGTGTTGCAGTTGGTGATATCAATAAAGACGGTCTTGTTGATGTTTATTTTACCTCAAACCAAGGCAAAAACAAACTTTTTTTAAACAAAGGAAATTTTACTTTCGAAGACATTTCTGTTAAATCAAAAACAGAAGGAACAAAAACGTGGTCAACAGGCGTGGCTATGGTCGATATTAATGCCGATGGACTGCTAGATATTTATGTTTGCAATGCAGGCAACGATGCTGGAGTTAACCAACAAAACGAACTTTTTATCAACAATGGAAACCTTACTTTTACAGAAAAGGCGGCCGAATATAATCTTGCAGACACAGGCATTACAACTCATGCCGCATTCTTTGATTATGATATCGATGGAGATCTTGATTGTTATATTCTAAACAATAGTTTTATTCCCGTTAGTAGCCTAAATTATTCTAACAAAAGAAGCCTTCGTGACAAAGACTGGGACGTTAACCCAATTCTGAAGGGTGGTGGCGACAGATTGATGCGCAACGACAATGGCAAGTTTGTAGATGTTTCTGAAAAGGCAGGCATTTACGGAAGTCTTATTGGCTTTGGGCTTGGCGTAACTGTGGGTGATGTTAACAATGATTTGTATCCAGATATTTATATTTCTAATGATTTTTACGAACGTGATTATTTATATATCAATCAAAAAAACGGAACATTTGCCGAAGATATTTTAAACTGGACAACCCATACTAGCCAATCGTCAATGGGTGCCGACATGGCAGATATAAACAATGACGGTCGTGCCGATATTTTTGTAACAGACATGTTGCCCGAAGCCGACCAACGATTGAAATCGACAACAAGTTTTGATAATTATGATCTTTTTTCAAGAAAATTAACCCTTGATTTTGGTCATCAGTACATGCAGAACACATTACAAATCAACAACGAAAATCAACGTTTTACAGAAATTGCCAACTTTGCAGGCGTTGCCAAAACCGACTGGAGTTGGGGCGCGCTACTTTTTGATATGGATAATGACGGATACAAAGATATTTATGTTTGCAACGGAATATATAACGATTTGACCAACCAAGATTTCATGGATTTTTTTGCAAATGATATCATTCAGAAAATGAGTATTACAGGTCAGAAGGATGATATGCGAAATATTATAAAAAAAATGCCGCGCACACCAATTCCAAATTATGCTTACCAAAACAACAAAAACAACACTTTCACAAACCAAGCTAAAAATTGGGGACTTGATGAGCCAAGTTTTTCAAATGGAGCAGCCTATGCCGATTTAGACAACGACGGCGATCTAGATTTGATAGTTAATAACGTGAATCAACTCGCTTTTTTGTATAGAAATAATTCAAAACTTGCGGCCGAAAATCAATTTGTGCAAGTCAGTTTAAAAGGGTCAGACAATAACAAATTTGCCGTAGGCAGTGCTGTTGAGCTTTTTGCAGGTCAAGAGATTATTCGCCAAGAACTAATCCCGACACGTGGTTTTCAATCGTCAGTAGATTATAAATTGACATTTGGAATTGGCAATAAAAAAATTGATTCGTTGCGAGTTATTTGGCCAAATCATAAATTTCAAACCATTCAAAAAGTCGAAACCAATAAATTGACTAAACTTGATATTGTAAACGCGAAAAGCATTTTTATTTTAAAAAAATTAAACCAAAAATCTATTTTTTCGGAACTGCCAAACAGCATCGCATCGCATCAAGAAAACGATTTCATCGATTTTGATTATGAAGGTCTAGTCTCAAAAATGCTTTCGCAAGAAGGACCAGCGGTTGCGGTTGGAGATATAAATGGCGATGGTTTAGACGATTTTTTTGTGGGTGCACCCAAAAATCAAACTCCAAAAGTGTATCTCGGCAGTGGCAATTCTTTTAAAAATTTACCACAAAATGTTTTTACACAAAACACAGTTTTCGAGAACACCGCAGCCACTTTTATCGATGTTGATAATGACAAAGATCTAGATTTGATAGTTGGAAATGGCGGTAACGAAAAAGCAGATCAAAATAATTATAAAAACATTTTGTATCTAAATAACGGCAAAGGAACTTTCACAAAGTCAAATACAACGCTGCCTACAACCAACAATAACGCAGCCGTTGTGGTTGCCAGCGATTTTGATAACGATGGCGACTCAGATGTTTTTATAGGGTCGCGGTCTGTGCCTGGCCTATACGGCATTGCGCCAAAACATCTGCTTTTAGAAAACGATGGAAAAGGAAATTTTACAAACGTAATCGATAAAAAAGCATTTAAAGTCAACGAAGTTGGCATGATAACCGATGCAGTCTGGGAGGATCTTGATAACGATTCAAAAAAAGATTTAATTATTACAACCGATTGGGGAACCCCAAAAATATTCAAAAACACAGGCCGTCGATTGGCAGAATTCAAAAATAATTTATCAGAATTCAGCGGTTTTTGGAATTGCGTTTCCGCAAAAGACCTGAACAACGACAGAAAAATTGATTTAGTTTTTGGCAACAAAGGCACAAATACCTCGTACACAGCCACAAAAACAAACCCGATGAAGTTGTTTGTAAACGATTTTGACAAAAACGGCACTATCGAACAAATTACCACCCGAACAATAAATGGAAAAGACATTCCGGTGCATTTAAAACAAGAACTTGCAAAACAAATTCCGTCAATAAAAAAGAAAAACTTGAGCTACGAGGCTTATGCAACAAAATCTATTCAAGAAATTTTTGACACCGAAACCATCGAAAATTCGCTTAAAATAACAGTAAATTCTCAAGAGTCTATGGTCGCAATCAACAAAGGAAACGGTATTTTCGAAATTCAAATCCTGCCAAAAGAGGTGCAATATTCATCTGTAAATTCTATTTGTATCAACGACTTCAATAACGATGGCATTTCTGATATGCTACTCGGAGGCAATCAACATGGCTTTAAACCCCAATTTGCTAGGCTCGATGCAAATTATGGCTCGACTCTTTTGGGTTCAAAATCAGGTAAATTTTTGTGGATTTCAAATCAAAAATCTGGTATTACAATCAGAGGCGAAGTCAAAAAAATTGCTGTATTAAAAACCAAAAATTCAAAGCCAACAGTCATTACTTTCATTAAAAATGGGCAACCAAAAACCTTCAAGCAAAATGATTAGTTTTTTAAATTTTATTTTGGGCGTTCCCTTCGGTCGGGCTTTCCGTTTCAATCTTTTTTTTGTCTCGTTCCAAAAAACGAGACAAAAAAAAGGATTTTCACTGCAATCCCTAACGCAGCCTGTCTTGATAAAGAGTTTTGTGTTGAGTTTCAAAATAATTTTATTGACATCAGCAATAATGTCTTGCTCTAAAAAAGAAGACCTACTATTCAAAAAACTAGATGCCAAGACAAGCAATATCACATTTACAAACAATCTTGACCCCAAAAAAAACATTTCTATTCTTGATTATCTATACTACTATAACGGCGGTGGCGTTTCTGTTGGCGACATAAACAACGATGGTTTGGTCGATATTTATTTTACTTCAAACCAAAAGAAAAACAAATTGTATCTAAACAAAGGCAACAATGTTTTTGAAGATATCACCACAAAAGCTGGTGTCGAAGGCCAGTCTGATTGGAATTCAGGAACCATTATGGCAGACGTCAACGGCGATGGATTTTTGGATATTTATGTTTGTGCCGTAGTGGGCATCAATGGTTTTGAAGGGCATAACGAACTTTTTATCAACAATAAAAACAATACATTTACAGAATCGTCAGCAGAATATGGACTTGATTTAGACAATTACAGCTCATCGGCAGCATTTCTTGATTATGACAACGATGGCGATCTTGATATGTATTTGCTCAATCATGCCGTGCATTCCGAAGAATCGTATGGGAATGTTGCCACAAGATTAAAAAGAAACTATGAATGTGGCGACAAGCTTTTTCAAAACAACAATAATAAATTTACGGACGTTTCTGAGAAAGCAGGCGTCTTTGGCGGTGCCAATGGCTACGGGCTAGGTATTGCCGTATCAGATTTTAATCTAGATGGTTTTCAAGACATATACATTACAAACGATTTTCACGAAGACGATTATTATTATCTAAACAACGGCGATGGCACATTTACAGAAAGTCTTAAAAAATATTTTGGACATACCTCACGTTTTTCAATGGGTGTTGACGCATCGGATATCAATCATGATGGTTTTCCTGATTTGGTAACATTGGATATGTTGCCCGAAAACGAAACCGTTTTAAAATCATCTTTGGGCGATGATAATGTGCAAATGCTCAAATATCGCATCGAAAAATTGGGATATCACTATCAATACACCCGAAATATGTTGCAAATCAATCAAGCCGGAAAGCACTTTACCGAAACCGCGTTGCAGTCAGGAATTGCAGCTACCGATTGGAGTTGGAGTGCACTTTTTGCCGATTATGACCAAGATGGCGAGCAAGATTTATTTGTTTGCAACGGCATTCCAAAACGGCCAAACGATTTAGACTATGTGAAATATTATTCTGATAAAGACGTAAAAACCAAAATTTCGACCACAAAATTATTAGACAAAGAAGCACTCAACAAAATGCCCGATGGCAAAATGACAAACTACGTTTTTAAAGGAAATCGAAATCTGAAATTCGAAAACAAATCTAGTTCGTGGATAGAAAATGATTCGATTATTTCGACAGGCAGTGCATACGCAGACCTTGACAACGATGGCGATTTAGAAGTAATTACCAACAATATCAATGCGCCGGCATCAATTTATATAAATCAAACGAACCAAAAAGCAAATTATTTAAAAGTAAAACTGCAATATGCTTTGGGCAATAATTTTGGAATTGGCACTAAAGTTATAGCTTTTTCTAAAGGTCAAAAACAAGTGAAAGAATTGCAAACCACTCGTGGTTTTCAATCGTCGTCTGAACAAATTTTGCATTTTGGATTGTCAAAAATCGAAAAAGTAGACTCATTAAAAATCATTTGGCCTAACAAAACTTTTCAAATTATAAATAATGTAAAGGCAAATCAAACCTTGATGGTTACACAAAATGCCGATGCAAAACCGTTCGATTATGCAATATTTCAACCAAAGACAAACCCAATTTTCACAAAAATTGATAATAATTTGGGAATAGATTTTACACATGTCGAAAATAATTTTGTTGATTTTGCGGTTCAAAAACTCATTCCATACCAGAGGTCAGACCGCGGACCTGCCATATCTATTGGCGATTTAAATAATGATGGACTTTCAGACATTTTCTTTGGAGGTTCAAAAGGAAAAAGTGCACAGACTTTTTTGCAAAATAAAAACGGATTTTTTAAAACAATCTTTTCAGAAATTCAAAAAGATTCTGTTTTTGAAGACGCATCAGCTGTAATTGCCGATTTTGATAATAATAAAACCAATGATTTGTTTGTCGCGTCTGGCAGTGGCGAAAACGCACAAGACCTTGATTCACGATTATATCTTAATAAAAATAAACAATTTGTTCGTGCCGAATTGCCGAAAATCGCGCAAAACGCAACTGTCGTAAAATCTTGTGACTATGACAATGATGGCGATATTGATTTGTTTATAGGCAACTCATCATCTTCAAACCGCTTTGGTAGCAACACAGATTGTTATCTTTTGAATAATCAAAACGGAAAATTTACCATAGTTCAATCCAAAACTTTTTCGAATATTGGCATGGTTACCGATGCGATTTTTGACGATTTTAATAAAGACGGAAAACAAGATTTGATTGTGGTTGGCGAGTGGATGCAACCACAATTATTTGAAAACAAAAACGATAAATTCAGCAATGTAACTTCCACAATTTCAGGCGATAAAAACAATGGACTGTGGCAATCTATCATCGATTTTGATATTGACGGCGATGGCGACAAAGATTATCTGGTCGGTAATTTTGGCATGAATTCAAAATTCAAGGCCTCAAAAGAATTTCCGATGATGATGTACTATGATGATTTTGACAAAAACGATTCATATGAAACCATCATTGCCATCGAAAAAAACGGAAAATATTATACCACGCTAGGTCTTGACGAATTGGCAGAGCAGTTTTCGGGTATGGTCAAAAAGAAATTTAATTCATACAAATCATTTGCAGGCAAATCTGTAACCGAAATTTTTGACGAAAATTTGTTAAAAGCTGCCAACTTGTACCAAGTTCACAATTTACAATCTGGATATTTGCGCAATGATAAAGGCAAATTTACTTTTGTCCCATTTGTGTCAAAAATGCAGCTGTCGCCAATCAATTGTTTTGTTAAATCTAATTTTGACGCAGATGCGAAACAAGAAGTGTTTGCTGCAGGAAATTATTTTGGAGTCACGCCATTCCACAGCCGATTCGATGGTTTTTCGGGTGCATTAATAAAATCAAATTCTAAAATTTTGTTGGGGCATCAAATTGGCATTGACCTTACGCAAAAAGCAGTTAGACATTTAGACGTCATCAATGTAGGCAACAAAAACTATTTATTAGTAACAGTAAACAGCAAAAAAGCCGAAGTTTACCAAATTTCGCAAACCAAATAACCCTTTTCAAAAATTCTTTCGAAGATGAAACTTTATCTTTTTACGTTATTAGCACTTCTTTTTTTGTCATGCTCGCAGTCAAAAAAAATACAAATTACGCCCGATCAATATCACGCCTCTGTCAATACGGTAACACAAATTATGTTGCACGATATTTTTTCGCCACCCGTCGCAAGCCGAATTTTTGTGTATCCAAATATTGCAGCCTATGAAGTTATTGCGCAAAATAGTTCGGATTATACAAGTCTTCAAAAGCAATTAAATGGCTTAGATTCTATCCCGAAATTAAACAAAAAAGACCACGTCAATCAACCACTTGCTGCTTTGGTTGCCCACATGGAAGTAAGTAAAGCATTGATTTTTTCAGAAGATGTCGTGGTCAAGTTTAGAGACAGTTTGTATACTATTTGGAAAAACCAAAACCAAAAAGAATTTGAAGTTTCTGAAGCATACGGAATGAAAGTCGCCGATCGCATTAAAAAATGGATGGCAAAAGACAATTATAAACAAACCAGAACTTTTTCTAAATATGTCGTAAAATCAAGCGAGGCGGGTCGGTGGCAACCTACTCCGCCTGCCTACATGGACGCCGTTGAGCCGCATTGGAGCGAAATCAGAACACTTGTCATGGATTCGGCAGCGCAATTTAGACCCGCAAAAGCAACCGTTTTTTCTAAAGACAAAAATTCAGAATTTTATAAACAAGCCTACGCAGTTTATGAGAATGCAAAACAAATGACCATAAAAGGCGATACTTGCCAAGCTGTGCAAATTGCACAATTCTGGGATTGCAACCCATATGCAACCGTAACGCAGGGACACATGACTTTTGCCAAAAAGAAAATTACGCCAGGCGGACATTGGATCGGCATCTGTGCAATTTCATGCAAAAAATCAAAAGCCGATTTTAACAAAACTGTCATGGCTTATACCAAAACGGCGATAGGAATTTTTGAAGGATTTATATCCTGTTGGGATGAAAAATTTAGAAGTAATGTCATTCGACCAGAAACTTTTATTAATCAAAATATTGATGAAAATTGGAAGCCGCTTTTGCAAACGCCACCTTTTCCTGAATACACGAGCGGGCATTCTGTTGTGAGTAGTGCAACGGCAATAATTTTAGCAAATATTTTTGGCAATAATTTTGATTTTACAGATACAACCGAAAATGCTTTTGGATTGCCAACTCGAAGCTACAAATCTTTTGATCAAGCTGCGAAAGAAGCCGCCGTCAGCAGATTTTATGGCGGAATTCACTACATGGCAGCCATCAACAATGGTTCGGAACAAGGCGGAAGAATAGGGCAATATTTGGTCGAAAAACTTAAAATGTCAAAAAAATAATGAAAAAAAAAACGATATTATTTCTGACGATTTCAGTGTTACTTTTCGCGTATTGGTATTTGATAAGAAAAGATGCCGATTATATTATAACATTTAAAGAAAAAGCAAATGCAGGAACAATTCTCCAGGGTATTGAAGAATGGAACGCAGCACAAGCCAAGAGTGATAATGAAAAATTTGAAGTTACAACTAAAAGATTATACAAAAATCTTCGAACAAAAGTAATTTCAAAAACCGACACATTGCTATATGATTGGGAAATATTGTCAGAAAATGATTCCATTTCAAAAGTAATTCTTGGCGTTTCTAACCAAAATAAATCAAAAAGTATTTTAAATAGATTGCAAATTCCGCTTGGTATTTCAGATTTTAAAACGCAAGAAATTGCAAAAGTAACCAATTTTAGAAAAGGATTGTCAGAGCATTTACAAAAATTTAAAGTCCAGTTTGTTGGCAACGCAGTTTCTGACGAGGTATTTGTAGCCTATATTTCTTTAGAAAGCGTGATGCAAGAAAAAGCCCAAACCATGATTGGAAACGACAATATTATAACTGAATTTCTGTATAAAAATAAAATTAACATTACAGGAATTCCATATGTTGAAGTAACTGAATGGAATCAACAAAAAGAACGATTGAAGTTTAATTATTGTTTTCCTGTAGATAAAAACACGCCAATTATAGCCGACAATAGAGTGAAATTCAAAACGCTAAAATCAATAAAAGGTTTAAAAGCCACTTATTTTGGAAATTTTAGAACGTCAGATCGCGCTTGGTTTACGATTTTAGACCAAGCTAAAAAACAAAAGTTAGTTTTAAACCAACTCCCAAGAGAGCATTATTTAAATAATCCCTTTTATGGCGGAAACGAGTTGGAATGGAAAACTGAGGTTTTTATGCCTTATAAAAACCAAAAATAAATTGTAAACGAAATCGTTTTCGACTTTTGAAAGTTGCTTTTTTTTTGATAAATGTTAAATTTTTAGATTTTATAATATATTTTTAACACACATTTATTTTTCTAAAAAATATATTTTTATGAATAAAATCAAACTTAGTTTTTGGCAAATCATCAACATGAACGTTGGTTTTTTCGGAATTCAATATAGTTTTGGCTTGCAGCAAAGTGCCGTTAACCCAATTTATGATTTTCTTGGCGCAAGTCCAGATGAAATTCCGCTACTCAATTTGGCAGGACCAGTTACAGGTTTGATTATTCAGCCCATTATCGGGGCATTGAGCGACCGAACATGGCACCCAAAATTTGGTCGACGAAAACCCTATTTTTTTATAGGCGCTATGCTTTGCAGCATCTGTCTTTTCTTATTTCCGTTTAGCAGTTCGTTGTGGATGGCGGCTGGTTTGCTCTGGATTTTGGACGTTGGTAACAATACCGCAATGGAACCGTATCGTGCATTTATTGCCGATACACTTGATGTTGAGCAACAACCGACAGGTTTTCAAGCGCAAAGTTTTTTTACAGGTTTTGGTCAGTTTTTGTCATATATATCGTTGTTTATTTTTCCGATGATTTTTGTTGGTTATACAGGCGAATTGCCAAACTGGATTTATGGATCCTTTTTTCTAGGAGCCATACTGTCGATTTCGTCAATTTGGTATAGCATGAGCAAAGTACAAGAAATTCCGCCGTCTTCAGAAGAATTGCTGCATTTAAAAAACAATCCTACAAATGTTTTTACGCCATTTATAGAAATTTTTGAAGCCATAAAAGATATGCCTAAAATCATGTGGCAATTGTTTTTGGTCTACTTTTTTCAATGGTATGCCCTGATGGTTTATTGGCAAAACAATTCAAAAAGCATGGCGCTTTCAGTCTGGAATACGGGTACAGAAAACAAAGTTTTGTATGAAGAAGCCGTAAAATGGAATGGACTTATTGGTGCTTTTGGATTTATAGTTACCTTTTCAGTAGCGTTTTATTTGGCGGTTTTAGCCAAAAAATATTCAGCAAAATATGTACATTTTGTTTGTTTGCTTTTGTCTGGAATAGCATTTATTTGTTTCCCGATGATAGAAAACAAGTTTTTATTTTTTGCGGTTATCGTTGGCTACGGAATTGGCTGGGCAAGCATGATGGGCATTCCATATTTGATGGTGGTTTCAGAAATTCCAAAGGCGAGATATGGTGTTTATATGGGCATTATAAACATGATGATTGTTATTCCGATGGTCATTCAAAATCTTTCTTTTGGATATATTTTAAAACATTTTTTGAACAACGATTCACGATTGGCAGTCACTTTTGCGGGTATTTTCTTGCTTTTATCGGCAGTTTGTACACTATTTATTCAAAATAAAAAAGTTGCAAGTGTCAAATAATACCTATCAAAAAGCTTTAGATTTATTAATTTCTTGTTCTTCTGAGCACGGATTTTTGGCAGCAGCCAACGAAACTGCCAATTACAAAAGAGTTTGGGCACGTGATGGCGTGATTTGCGGATTAGCTGCTCTTGCATCTCACAATGAAAATCTGATAAATACTTTTAGAAAAACTATAGAAATTCTCGCAAAATATCAGCATAAAAACGGAACAATACCATCAAATGTATTGATAGAAAGTGACAGAATAGACGTATCTTATGGCGGTCTAGCAGGTCGTGTCGATGCTGTAACATGGTTTATAATTGGCGTTTGTCAATATGCATTTTATAAAAAAGATGCTACTTTTTTTGAAAAATATGAATCACATATTCAAAAATGTTTGCAACTTATGGAAGCATGGGAGTTTAACAATAAACATTTGATGTACGTGCCACTTTCAGGTAATTGGGCCGACGAATACATTACTGACGGATATGTTTTATATGATCAATTATTAAGAATTTGGGCATTAAAATCCTATAATTATTTTGTTAAAAATGATGACATATTGTTAAAAATTCAAAGCATTCAAAAACAAATTGAACTGAATTTTATACCAAATGATAAAAAAGAAAAATATCATGAAAAAGCATACGTTACAGCAAAAATCAGTGAATTTATGCCATGTTCGTTTTCGCCTGCAGGTTATAAAACCCAATTTGACGCGTTTGCAAATTCATTGGCATTGATGTTGAATATTGGCTCTGAAAATTTTCAAAATTCAATTTTAGGATATTCAATTTTTCTTGCCAAGCAAACCAATTTTAAGTTGTTGCCAGCTTTTTGGCCGCCGATTCAACCTTCTGATTTGGATTGGAATTTACTTAAAAATAATTGTAAATTCGAGTTTAGAAATTATCCAAACGAGTTTCATAATGGCGGTACATGGCCTATGGTCAATGGTTTTTATGGGTTGGCATTGTTGAAAAAAGACAAAATTGACGAAGCCAAAATTTTATTAGAAAAAATAAATAATGCAAACGATATTGAAGATTTTGGTTTTTATGAAAATTTTAATACCGAAACCGAAGCTCCAAATGGTGTTCGAGGTTGCGCTTGGAGTGGTGCTGCAACAATTATGTTGCATCAATCGATAAATAGTAATTTTAAATTTTTGTTGTAATTGAAAAAAGAGTTCGACATCATAGCGGCAGGTGAGGTTTTAATTGATTTTATTGGTCATGAAATCAATACGTCTATTAATCACACCAAAGATTATCATAGGTTTTTGGGTGGGTCGCCAACAAATGTTGCAGTAAATGCCGCGAGACTTGGATTAAAATCGGCACTTGTAGCAACATGTGGCGACGATGGTCACGGCGAATATATTGTAAGAAAACTAAAAGAAAATAAAGTCAATACCGATTTTGTGCGACGCTCACAAACCGAGCCAACCTCGGTTATTTTTGTGTCTAAATCAACCACGACACCAGATTTTATTCCGTATCGCGAAGCAGATTCGCATATAAATGCAGATCAAATTCCGGAAAGTCTATTGCAGCAAGCACAAATTTTTCATACCACTTGCTTTGCATTGAGCCGAAATCCAGCCCGAAAAAATATTGTCGAAAGTGCTTTTAAAGCTAAAAAATTAGGACTTCAAACCAGTATCGATATCAATTTTTCTGAAAGAATTTGGCCAAATCGCGACGAAGCAAAAGAAGTTTTGAAGCAGTACTTACAAACCAATCCGCTTGTAAAACTTAGCGAAGACGATTGTTATAGATTGTTTGCAACTGCCAAAACCGAAGATTTTATTTTTGACTATTTTCATAATCTAGGAGCAGACACAATTTGCCTTACCAAAGGAAAAAACGGTGTGGTTTTGTCTGATAAAAGTCAAGGATTGTTTTATCAAAATGCACAAGTTGTTGACCAAGTAAAAGATTCAACTGGTGCAGGTGATGCATTTTGGACAGGGTTTTTGTATGCACAACTTAATAATAAAAATTTTGACGAAACAATTTCTATCGCACAAAGGCTTGCGGTTTTGAAACTACAAAATGTTGGCAGACTGCCCGACGGAATTAATTTTGAAGAATATTTGAATCTAAATCAATAAATCAATACAATAATATGAAGAATATCGCTATAAAAATATCAATGTTTTTCAATTATTTTGTGTTTGCAATTCTACTAAATTGTGTCGGAATTGTTATGTTGCAGGTGCAATTAAACTTTGATGTTTCAAAATCTAACGCATCTTTGCTTGAGGGTTTTAAAGATCTACCAATAGCGCTTGCGGCGTTTATTTTTGCATCGTTTTTACCAAAAATTGGACTTAAAAAATCGATGTTAGTTGCATTGCTAATGGTGTCGATAATTTGTGCTATAATGCCAATGGCAAATGCTTTTTGGTTTTTTAAATTGTTGTTTTTTGTAATCGGTGTTTCATTTGCGCTTATCAAAGTATCTGTTTTCTCAACAATTGGGTTACTCACAAATAATGCGAAAGAACATGGCAGTTTCATGAATTTTCTTGAGGCTGTTTTTATGTTTGGCGTCATGATTGGTGGTCTAGTTTTTAGTTTTTTTGTTAACGATGCCGATCCAAAATCGCGTGATTGGTTACAAATATTTTATATCATCGCAGCAATTTCAAGTAGCGCATTTGCACTGTTGTTGTTTTCAAAACTTGACGAATCTGAAGCTAAAATAGAAAATTCGTCATTGTCAAAAGATTTTAGTGACATGATTAGTATGGTTGCTTCTACGTTGGTTGTAGTATTTATTATGTCAATATTTTTTTATGTAATGATCGAGCAAAGTTTTTCGACCTGGATGCCCACATTTTATAAAGAAATTCTAAAAGCACCCACAAGTCTCGCCGTTCAAGCAGGTTCGGTATTGGCTGGTGCAACATTTTTGGGTCGTTTACTGTCTGGATTTGTGTTGATGCGGGTGAAATGGTATTATTTTTTATCTTTTTGTTTGGTCGTCGTTGGTGCAATTGTTGTTTTGGTAATGCCACTTGCCAACGCAATCAAATTTGATGAAACCCAAATAATGACTTGGACAAACGCACCTTTTGTATTGTATCTTTTGCCAATCATGGGGTTATTTCTAGCGCCGATTTATCCTACATTAAACTCGACTATTTTGTCGGCTTTGCCAAAAAACAAGCATAGCGCAATGTCTGGTTTGATAGTAGTTTTTTCGGCTTTAGGCGGTACACTTGGGTCAATTATTACGGGTAATATTTTTGAATCGTTTGGTGGCACGACCGCTTTTTATTTTGCGTTAATTCCAGTTATTGCGATTCTAATTTTGCTGTGGTTTTTGAATAATATTTTAGCAAAAACCAGATGATTATAAATATTGATGTAAAAACTGTTTTAGAAAATTTATTATTGCAAGAAGATACTGATGGCGATAAAAGAATAACAATTGATGATTTTGGTCCTAAACATTTTGTTTTAAATTCTGTTAACAAAGCAATTGACATAAAAGGCACTTACTATTTATCAAATTTATTACAAGAATTGGTTTTGGCAGTTGAAAAAAATGTAGATTTTATCGACATCGACAATGTTTTTGAGTTGCCCGCAAACCGAATTTCGAGAATGATTCGACATTATTTTTGGGACGGACTAACACGAACTTTAGATGAAAGTGGTTTAGAAAAAACATTATTTGATTCTAAATCAAAAACCGAAAAATCAATCGTGTACGTACCTTTTAATGACATTTTGGCGTTAGATTATTATTCAAAACTTTCAAATAAATTTAATCTAAAAGTCGTTCATCTTCCCGAAATTATTACGCCAGACTATATAGACAGTATCAATAACGAAGGCGGTATTTTGTCGCTAAAGCTTACCGAACTAAATAGCAATATAAGCGGTGTTCCTTTTGTAGTGCCTGGTGGCCGTTTTAATGAAATGTATGGTTGGGATAGTTATTTTGAAAACGTTGGACTTTTGTTAGACAATCGTTTGGATTTGGCAATGGCAATGGTTGATAATTTTGAGTACCAAATCAAACATTATGGCAAGATTTTGAATGCCAACAGGTCTTACTATTTAACAAGAACACAACCACCCTTTTATAGTTCTATGATTCGTGAGGTTTTTGAAGCTATGCCAGTAAAAGATTTGGCGTGGTTGAAACAAAAACTAGTAATATGCATTTTTGAATACCAAACCGTGTGGATGCAAAAAGATAATCGTTTGACAGGCAACGGGCTAAATAGATATTTTGCTTCAGGCAGAGGACTTCCACCAGAAACCGAAGCTGGACACTATGATGATGTTTTGGCGCCTTTTGCAAATGGCGCTAACATGTCAATTCCTGAATATGAAAAACTTTATTACGATAGAAAAATCAAAAATCAAGTTTTAGACGACTACTTTGTGCACGACCGGTCAGTTCGCGAAAGCGGTCACGACACTACTTACAGGCTTGAAGCAATTTGTGCCGATTTGAATGTGGTAGAGCTTAACGCAATGCTTTATAAGTATGAAACTGATTTTGCGCATTTAATTTCAACTTATTTTGATAATAATTTTTCGATAAAAAAAACTTTGTATTCATCTGAATATTGGTTGATGATTGCCGAAAAACGAAAAAATTTAATTAATGAATTTTTGTGGAACGAGAAAAAAGGCTGCTTTTTTGACTATAATTTTAAAACCAAATCGCAAAATATTTTTTTGTCGGCAACTTGCTTTTTTCCGCTTTGGGCAAAAATAGCCACGCAAGAACAAGCCGATTTGATGGTCAAAAACCATTTGCCAAAATTGATTTTTAAGGGCGGTATTGCAGGTTGTTCACAAGAATCTTTGCAAGAAATTCCGCACGGCGCAATGCAACGTCAATGGGATTATCCGTATGGGTGGCCACCGCATCAAATGATTATTTGGCAAGGACTTATTAATTACGGATATAATGACTTAGCACAAGAACTAATTTATAAATGGCTGTTGATGATTACTCAAAACGCCGCCGATTACAACGGAACAGTTCCCGAAAAGTATGATGTTAAGGTGGCTTCGCACAAGGTTTTTGCAGAATATGGCAACCAAGGAACTGATTTTGAATATATCTCGCGCGAAGGTTTCGGGTGGATGAACGCCTCGTTTCAATTGGGAATGTCGCTGATATCTGTAGAGTTGAAAGAACGGTTGAATTTGTTATTGCCGTTTGCCTAGATTATTAAACTCAAATTTACTCATTACAAAAATTTTTATTTTTTTGGGCGTTTCGCGCGTCCGCCGAGGCGGAGAGCGCGCCGGACTGTTGTTTCAATCTTTCTTAATTTTTGTCATCCCGACTAGTTTATACTGAGCGCAGTCGAAGTACAGTCGAGGGACAAAAATTAAAAAAGGATTTCCACGACCATTCCTAACGCTTGGATTGCCGTTGACCAAGTTTGATTATAAATTGTCGTTAAACACTTTTATTTCGATATTGAGTAATTTGGGTCAAACCGCCACAGCACCCTTAATTGCTGGATGTGGATCGTAATTGTCTAAAGTAAAATCTTCAAACTTAAAATCAAAAATATTTTTTATTTCAGGATTCAAAATCATTTGTGGCAATGGTCGAATGTCTCTTGAAAGCTGCAGATCAAGTTGCTCAAAATGATTGTTGTAGATATGTGCATCGCCAAAAGTATGTATAAACTCGCCGACTGCTAGGTCACATACCTGCGCAATCATCATGGTTAGCAGCGCATACGAAGCGATATTAAAAGGTACACCCAAAAAAACGTCGGCACTTCGTTGATATAATTGGCATGATAGTTTTCCTTTTACTTCTCCCTTTAAGAAGTCGGGAGAGGCAACATAAAATTGAAAAAAGGCATGGCAAGGTGGCAAAGCTACTTTTCCGTTAGCTACATTTTCGGCGAAACTTCTAGTAGTATCTGGCAAAACGCTCGGATTCCAGGCAGAAATCAACATTCTACGGCTATTTGGGTCTGTTTTTAGGGTTTCTATAATTTCAGAAATTTGGTCAATTTCTTCAGAATTCCAATTGCACCATTGATGCCCGTACACTGGACCTAGATTACCATTTTTGTCGGCCCATTCGTCCCAAATTTTTACGCCTTTTTCTTTCAGATATTCAATGTTGGTACTGCCCTTTAAAAACCACAAAAGCTCATGAACTATTGATTTAAGGTGCAGTTTTTTGGTGGTAACCATAGGAAAACCTTCAGACAAGTCAAACCGCATTTGGTAGCCAAAAACGCTTTTGGTACCTGTTCCTGTGCGGTCGCCTTTTCGAACACCCTCGTTAAGAATGTGCTGAACTAAATCGTGATATTGTTGCATTTTTTTATATCAAAAAATAAAAAATATTTCTGTTAAATCTGATTATCGTTTAGAAATTTCGTCGCGAATTTTTGCTGCTTTTTCATAATCTTCGTTATTTACAGCCTCGTCAAGCATTTTATTCAAGTCCGAAAGGTTTGTGGCGGCATACAAATTTGCAGAATCATTGCTTTCTGTTGTGCTTTCAAAAGTTTGAATATCAGATAACATGTCATCAGTATTATCTGTGTTTTGCGATGTAGGATTTGCTTTTAAATAAATCCCTGCTTTTTCAAGGATATTTTTGTATGTAAAAATTGGTGCCGCAAATCTTAAAGCTAGTGCAATTGCATCTGATGTTCGGGCATCTATAATTTCTTCTATCTTATCTCGCTCACAAATGATGCTTGAAAAGAAAACACCATCAACAAGTTTGTGTATAATCACTTGTTTCACGACTATACCAAATCGATCTGCAAAATTTTTAAACAAATCATGTGTGAGTGGGCGAGGTGGTTTTATTTCTTTTTCTAATGCTATCGCAATAGATTGTGCCTCAAAAGCACCAATGACTATAGGTAGTTTTCTGTCGCCATCTACTTCGTTCAAAATCAGCGCATAAGCTCCGTTTTGTGTTTGAGAATAAGAAATTCCTTTGATGGTAAGTTTGACAAGACTCATTTTTAAAATGCTATTTTTATGCGATTATTATTAATGCAAATAAACAAAAAAATGTTGTGTTATAAAAACAAAAAACCGTCCAAAATACTTCGGACGGTCTTGGTTGTAATCAAACAATCAATTGCTTAATTTTATACGGGTCTTATGCATTTGCAACTTTAAAAGCCTTTAATTTTTCGGTTAAGCGCGGTACGATATCAAAAGCATCGCCTACAATTCCGTAGTCGGCAACCTTAAAAAATGGCGCCTCAGGATCTGAATTTATAACTACTTTTACTTTTGATGAGTTGATTCCTGCAATGTGTTGGATAGCACCTGAAATTCCGATTGCGATATACAAGTTTGTTGCAACTGGTTTGCCAGTTTGTCCTACGTGTTCGCCGTGAGGTCTCCAGCCTAAGTCTGAAACTGGTTTTGAACAAGCGGTTGCAGCACCAAGAGTGGTCGCTAAATCTTCGATAATTCCCCAATTTTCTGGTCCTTTCATGCCACGACCCGCAGAAACCACAATATCTGCATCGGCGATTGTTACTTTGCCCGATGATTTTTCGACAGCAGTTACTGTTACTCCAAAATCAGCATCGGCAATGTTTGGACTAAAATGTTCGTTAGTCATCGAAACAACATTTTCAAAAATACCAAACGAATTTTTGCCTAAACTTAAAACTTTTTTATCGGTATTAATTTCAGTAATGTTGAACGCTTTGTTAGAAAAAGCAGTTCTTTTTACCTGAAACGGGGTTGTAGAGAGCGGCAATCCAACAACGTTTGATGCAAATCCTGCGCTCAATCCGACTGCTACCAAAGGTGCGAGGTACAAACTATCTGTGGTTGAAGATAGTAAAACGAGGGTTGAGCTTTCTTTCTCGGCTGCTTGTTTTATCGCGTCAGCAAATGCTTTGGCCGAAAAATTATTTAGTTTATCGTTTGAAACACTAAGCACTTTGTCAACACCATATTTTGCGAGTTCAGAATTGTCGGCGACATTTATAGAAATTGCAGATACAGTTGTCGACAGTGTTTCTGCTAATTTTTTGGCATAAGATGCTAGTTCAAAAGCTACTTTTTTGAACTTACCGTCGGCCGATTCTGCATAAATTAAAATTGCCATAATATTTTTATATTTTTATTATTAAGTTTTTAATCAGGATTCTATCATTTTTAGCGGTCTTGTCTCTTTCCGTTCGAGAGGGTCGGGATGGACTTAAATAACTTTTGCTTCGTTGTGCAAAAGATTTATAAGTTCGTCAAGGTTATCGGCACTAACAATTTTTACTGCTGATTTGGCTGCAGGTTTTTCAAATTTAATAGCTTTTGTTTCTGCAGCATCGTTTGTAGGTTCAACAACAGTAAGCGCTTTTGTTCGAGCGGTCATGATCCCTCGCATATTCGGGATTCTCAAATCTTTTTCTTCGACTAAACCTTTTTGCCCACCTATTATTAAAGGAAGCATTGTTGCAACAGTTTCTTTTCCCCCATCAATTTCACGGCTTGCCACTACATTATTGCCATCAATTTTGATATCAATGCATGAATTTAGAAAATTATAGCCTAACAATCCAGCGATCATTCCAGGCACCATTCCGCCGTTGTAATCTAATGATTCTTTTCCTGCAATAATCAAATCGTAACCGCCATTCTTTATTATTTCTGCTAGTTGTTTTGCTACAAAAAAACCGTCGCCAGGGTTAGCATTTATTCTGATGGCTTCATTTGCGCCAATGGCAAGAGCTTTGCGTAAGGTTGGTTCGGTTTCTGGACCACCAACATTTACAACCGTGACGTTTGCAGCTTGTTGTTCCTGAAACCAAATGGCACGTGTTAATCCGAATTCGTCATTAGGATTTATAACAAAACTTACCCCATTGGTATCAAAAACAGAATCATTTTCTAGAAAATTTATTTTTGAAGTGGTATCTGGCACATGGCTTATGCATACTAAAATTTTCATATAGGGTATTTAAATTAATATACAAATATAAAGATATAAAATGAAAAAATACTATGCACGCATAGTATTTTTTATAAACTTTAACATTTGCTAAATCGATTTTGTTAATGATTTAAAAAAAAACACTCTTCGGCAATTGGGGACTTGCAGAAGAGTGCTAATGTTAAACTGCGTCTATTGGGGATGTAGATACAATTTTAATAAAATTAAAACTTGGAGAATTATCAAAAAAACTAAAAACTAAACGTTTTTTTAAAGAAACTAGATTTTGAAACTTCTTCTTCGATATACTCAATATTTTTTATACAAAATGTTCTAAATTTTGCTAATTTAATATTCAACTCGTACAGTAAAGTACTTTTTTTTTGCAGCTAACTTGTTGTTTATTTTAAGCAAATATATAAATGTTTTTCTTACATAATTATATATTTTTTTTATACCGTATCATATTGGGGTAAGCCCTACAGTTGTATTTCAACGAAATAATATGTTTTTAGTCGGATTTATCATGATCTGTATACCGAAATAATTGAAATTGTACAGTATTTATTGTAGAGAAAAATCATTGTATCTTTTTTTACTAAAATATCAAAATTATTTCTTTGAAGTGTGCAGACTGTAAATATTTTTTCCAAGAAAATGCCAATTGTATTTCCACGGTTGATTCCTGCAAATTTTCGAATAAAGGCAAATATCTAGCTACAATATTTATTTATAAATCTAAAATTTGATATATTTACAAAAAACTTGTGATAAAACTAGACAATACTAATGCAAAATCTGAAGTCAATAGTGGTTTTGGAACAAACGCCAATAGTTATGGTGGGCGGTTCATTAACAAAGATGGTTCTGCAAATATAGAACGTCGAGGTTTAAAGTTTCTTGAAAGCATAAGTTGGTATCACACGCTTATTGATATGAATTTATGGAAGTTTATGACTGTTTTGCTATCTTTTTTTGTAGTTATAAATCTAATTTTTGCAACTATATATGATTTAATCGGTTTGCAATATTTAAATGGTATTGATGTTGGCGGCACGACAATCAAAAATTTTTTCAAAGCCTTTTTCTTTAGTGCCCAAACTTTTACAACCGTAGGATATGGGCATATTAGTCCAAACGGATTTTTGACAAGTAGCGTAGCGGCAATCGAGGCTTTGGTAGGTTTACTAAGTTTTAGCGTGGCAACTGGTCTGTTTTTTGGTAGATTTAGTAAACCAAAAGCATATTTGAGGTTTTCAAAAAATGCGTTGATTTCGCCTTATAAAAACGGAATAGCACTCATGATGCGCGTTACGCCATACAAAAACACTAACTTTACTTATGCCGATGCAAAAGCAACACTAGGTCTGCGATTGATGGAAAATGGTGTGCGAACTAATAAATTTTTTCAGTTAGAACTTGAATTGGCGAGAGTAAATACCTTGAGTTTAAGTTGGACGTTGGTACATCATATTACCGAAAACAGTCCGTTATTTGGCTTTCAAAAAGAAGATTTGCTTCATACAGATGGAGAAATCATTGTTTTTATAAAAACCTTTGATGATATGTACAGTACAACAGTTGGCACAAAAACGTCGTACACTTTTAATGAAATTATGTACGGTGCAAAATTTGAACTAATGTATGCCGAAAACGAATCAAAAACCAAGACTATTTTGCAACTAGATAAACTAGATTCTTTTTACGAAGTTGAAATGCCGAAGATTACTTCACAGGAAATTTGAAAGCCGTATTTACCTTCATTTTTTCGGATACTTTTCCTTTCACGACAGATGGTACAGGAATACCAAAATCGCTCACAACTACATAAAATAGGGTAGTTAGTTCTATGCCAAACAAATTAGTTTTTTTGATTTTTGAAATCACCATTACTTCTTTGATTTTGCCATGCAGTTCGAGCGTACCTTTTATAAAATATTCTTTTTCTGAACCGGTTAATTGCTTTACATCAAAATTTTGAATTTGCCCCCTGAAAACTGCTTTAGGATAAGTGTCTGACTCCATGTAGTTTTCGTTAAAATGTTCTTCCATTAAAGCGACTTCAAACCGAAAACCTTTGATGAGTGCAAGACAAGCAAATTCGCCAGTTTTACTGTTCAAAACGCCAGTAACTTCTTCGTTTACAGCTTTTACGTCCTGAAAAGCAGTTAGATACAATGACTCGAAAGCGATTGTCCCGGTTTTGGTTACAATTTTATCTTGCGAGTAAACGATTGTCGCATTCAATATTAATAAAAATAATCCGATTTTTTTCATGTTTGTTTTATTATTGGTCGGCGGCTTTATATTTTTTTTATTTTTTTACAATAAATTCACATTTCAAATTCACTTTGTTGGTCACTTTGTTTTTTACTAGACTCGGAATTTTTATATCATAGTCAGAAGCCAAAACACTAAAACTAGTATTAATTTCTATACCATCTGTTGCTTTTCTGACCGATGCTGTCGTTTTTATCTCATTGGTTCTTCCGTGAAATTCTAACTTGCCCAACAGCACAAATTCTTGTGGTTCACTAGTCAAGACTGCCACATTAAAACCTTCAATTTTCCCTCGAAATGTTGCTTTAGTAAATTTATCACTTTCGGCATAATTTTCATTAAAATGCTCTTCCATCAGCGCGACTTTAAACCTAAAACCTTTCATGAGTGCCAAGGCTGCAATCTCGCCTGTTTGTGGTTTAAAAACACAACTTACTTGCTCATTTTTGGCTTTTACTTCTTCAAATGCTGGCACAGATGCCTCAAAACTTAAAGCACCCGACTTGGTTTTTAATTTGTTTTGTCCAATTGCAAAAACTGTAAAAAACACAACGAGTGATAATAAATAATTTTTCATATAGCTAAAATTTCACGGATTTAATTTTACACACTTTTAGTTACGATAGAATCGTAGAAAAGGTTTTATCATTTGTTATTATTCTTGCAAACCTTGTGTCTGCCATTTTACAACGGCATCTATTCTTGCTTGTGGCAAGCGTGTTGGACCTAAAGGCATTTTGAGCGGGTCGCCAGACTGACGCATGATTCTGTCAATAGTTCCTAAATTTAAAACCGAAGCCTTTACATCTGCGTATGTAGCCAAAGACATTGGTGCGCCATTTGTAGGAACGTTGCCGTGACAGCTAATACAGTTTGTATCAATGATAGCTTTTACGGTGTTTTTATAGGTAACCACATCGGCAACTGTGCTGTCTTCAAGATCAGCTGGGCTATTGTTTTCACAACTTAACAGCATAACTAAAAATGTAAATGCAAAACTTGTTTTGATAAAATTCATTTTATTGATTTTTGAAATTAATAATAAAGATAGTATAAAAGATTAATATTTAATTAGATTTGTATCACAAACACCAAAATTTATCATGAAAAAAAAGATTTTAATTGCCGTGGTTGCTGCCGTCCTCATCGGAATTGCCATTTTTGCGTATGCCTACAAACCGCAGCGCAATATTGCTTCAGAAAAAGCAACTTTTGAAACTACTGTTGCCAACATAACTTCAGAATTTACAGCAAATGACAGTTTGGCCAATCTTAAATTTTTAGACAAAACTATAATTATTTACGGAAAAATTACCAACATAGATTTACAAAGTAATTCAATTATGCTTGACAACAAAATATACATTACTTTTACAGAAAAAATTGCTACCAAACTTATCGAAAATCAATCATTAAAAATAAAAGGACGTTTTATTGGATATGATGATCTAATCAGTGAATTTAGAATGGATCAAGCCACACTTGCAGACTAAAATTTGTGAATAAACGTTAAATATTTTAAATTTATCTGTTTATCAAATCTATTTTTGGGCTATTTTCGTACTTCTTTATAATAACTAATTTTTAGAACAATCATATCCGTACCGCAAAGACTTCAAATCAATACAAATGAAAAAACTCATTCTCCTCTTATTAATCACGCCAATATTCGCAATTGCTCAGGAAGATTTGCTCGCAGGCATAGACACACCACCAGCAAACGCAAAAGTCGAATCGGCTTTTAAAGCCCTGAAAATCGTAAATCTTGAATCGACCAAAATTGCCTCAAAAGGCGATTTATATTTTATAGTAGCACACCGTTTTGCATCAATCAAAACAGGTTTTGAGGGTGGTTTTGGACTAGATAACGCCATTACACAAATAAAGTTTATCAAAGGTCTTGCCGACGGATTTTCGGTATCTGCCGCAAGAAGCGAACTCGCCTATGACTTTGGCGTAAAATATCGTTTAAAACATCAACGCGAAAACGGATTTCCGTTCGCAATTGTAGGTTTTACTAGTTTGGCGTTTAACAACACCTTAAAAGAAAGTAACTACCCGAAAATGAAGTTTACTGACAGAATGATTTATGTGCAGCAAATTTTGATTTCTCGAAAGTTTTCCGAAAAATTATCGCTCGAACTTGCGCCAACCGTTTTTCACGAAAACTTTACAATCGTCGATAACCAACAAAACACCCAATTTGCCATAGGTGCGGGCGGCCGATACAAGTTGACCAAACGCATGTCATTGAATGTCGACTACACTGCCCATCTCAATCGAACTAAGGGTTCGCCCTATGTAAATCCCTTGTCAATAGGTGTTGATATCGAGTCTGGCGGCCACGTATTCCAGATGCACTTTACAAGTTCGCAGGGCATTCACGAAGCAGCATTCTTGGGCAATAGCACCGGAAATTGGACTAACGGAGACGTGTATTTTGGATTCAATTTATCAAGAGTTTTTTAGTAACCACAGTTTTTTTGTGGGCGAAACCCCGTTTAGAATTGCGCAAAAGTTTCATGTAAAAACAAGATTTTCTTGCCCAATTCAAAACGGGGTCGGGTCGTTTGCTCCCACTTTGTCATTGCACAAAAGTGGTGCTTTAAACAAAAGTGTTTCTTGTGCAATGCCAAGAGTTCCGCGTCCACCCCTTTCGCAAGTCCAACTTTCAAAAAAAATTAGTGGGTAAATCCAATTTTTATTGATATTATATTTTAAGTTTATCTTAATTTAATGCGATCTCAATCTCAAAATAATAATTTTACTTTTTAATATAATTTTATTAATTTAGTTGATCTTAAAGAAAATTTCGATTTAAAGTTTGTTTTAGTTTTTGATGATGGTGGGGAATTGCTAGAAAGCACACC
>JBDLWE010000027.1:0-12793 GCA_039804445.1 Bacteroidota bacterium
AAAAGGATGCCGCTACCGTCCCTAACGCAATGTGACCGTATACGTAGAGAACGATAAATTATTGCAGATTTATAGATCAACGATTTCAGAATGCAGATTTCAGGCTTGAGAAAATTCACAAAATTTTATTTGCATCACTACATCTGAAATCAAAAATTGTTAATCTGCAATCTTAAATAAATCGATCCCGCGATAGGGATGGACGCGGAGCTCTTGTCACTGCGAGGCACGAAGCAATATTTTGATAAGATTGTTTCGTGCCTCGCAGTGACAAAGCGGGAGCAAACAGCCCGCCGCCAAATAGACAAATTTGTGGTTAAAGAAGTTTTTTTGTTGGCGGATCGCCCAGATTATACCAATTGGCGTTCTAAAATTTCTGCTCGAACACATCCATCGTCGTCAATATTTGTCAACTTAATAGGTTGCAACGTGTTTGCTAATTCTGGATTCCAAGGTATCCTAATTTTTACATAATTTTCTGTAAAACCATGAATATATCCTTCTTTGTTTTCGGTTTCAAAAAGCACGGTTTTGGTTTTTCCAATTTGCGATTCATAAAAAGCACGACGTTTCTTGACCGAAAGTCCGCGCAACATCTTGCTCCGTTTGTTGCGAATATTTATTGCAACAGGGTTTGGCATCGTGGCAGCTTCGGTATTTTCGCGCTCAGAATAAGTAAAAACGTGCAGATATGAAATGTCTAAATCATTCAAAAAATGATAGGTTTCAAGAAAATTTTCGTCACTTTCGCCCGGAAAACCAACGATCACGTCTACGCCAATGCAAGCGTCGGGCATGACTTCGCGAATTTTGTTAACACGCTCGACATAAACTTCTAGTTGATAACGGCGTTTCATTTTGGCAAGAATTTCGTTGCTGCCCGATTGCAACGGAATATGAAAATGCGGTACAAAAGTGCGGCTTGTTGCTACAAATTCTATGGTTTCGTTTTTCAAAAGATTGGGTTCTATAGACGAAATTCGCAGTCGTTCGATGCCATCAACTTCGTCAAGAGCTTTTACCAAATCCAGAAAAGTGTGTTCGTGTTTTTTGTTGCCAAATTCGCCCTTGCCATAATCGCCAATGTTTACGCCTGTTAGCACAATTTCTTTGATGCCTTGAGCAGAAATTTCTTTGGCGTTTTGCAAAACGTTTTCTAAAGCATCACTGCGCGAAATGCCTCTTGCCAACGGAATCGTGCAGTAGGTACATTTATAGTCGCAGCCGTCTTGAACCTTTAAAAATGCGCGTGTTCGGTCGCCGATAGAGTAGGAGCCGACATAAAAATCGGCTTCAGAGATTTCGCAGGCGTGAATTTGGGCTGTCCCTCGACTACGCTCGGGATGACCAAGTCGACTACGCTCGGGATGACCAAGTCGACTGCGCTCGGGATGACCAAGTCGACTGCGCTCGTGATCACCAAGTTGACTGCGCTCGGGATGACCAAGTCGACTGCGCTCGTGATCACCTAACAAATCATTTATATAGCTTGTGATTTTAAACTTCTCGGTAGCCCCCAAGACCAAATCAACACCATCTACAGCGGCCAATTCTTCGGGTTTTAGTTGAGCATAACAACCCACGGCCGCAACAAAAGCTTGGTCGTTTATTTTGAGTGCTTTACGCACAATTTGTTTAAATTGTTTGTCAGCATTTTCGGTTACAGAGCAAGTGTTGATTACATAAATATCTGCAAAATGTTCAAAATCAACTTTTTCAAAACCTTGATTTATAAAATCGCGGGCAATGGTCGATGTTTCCGAGAAATTGAGTTTACAACCAAGTGTGTAGAAGGCTACTTTTTTGTTTTCCATAAATTAGTCAATTTGATGAAATCGTTGTCAAAAAATTGAGTTTGCAAATTTATTAAATTAATTGAATAAAATCTAGTACATGTTTTTTGAAATAATATTTGTTGACAAAAGCTTTTTTTGAGAGTTCATTTATTTTATCGATATTTACATTTCAATCTCAATAAATATCTAAAAAAATGGTTTTCGATTTTATACTCTTCTTGGCGATAATGATGTTTCTGGTAGTTATAAAATCTGGAATCGAACGAAAGTTTTATGATTTGAATGATGAGATTCAATCGCTACGGCGACTTGTAGAATCTTTGAAAATCAAAGATGAATTTAAAGATATCAAAGAAAAAGTAGTCGAAAAAGAAATAATCAAAGAAGTAGAATTCGGAATTCCAATTCTCGATTTGCATGAATTTGTGCCTGTTGATGATAAAAACGTTAATGTCACAAAAGTAGTTTTTGAAGCGCCAATACCAATGGCAGTAAAGCTAGAAGCAGTTTATCAAGAACAAAAAAAATCATTCTATAAAAATTTTAAAGAAAAAAATCCCGATCTCGAGAAATTCATTGGCGAGAATTTGATTTCTAAAATCGGGATTTTTATTCTGGTTCTTGGCGTTTCTTATTTTGTAAAATATTCTATCGACAAAGGTTGGATTTCTGAACCACTTCGTGTTGCATTAGGTATTTTAACTGGAACAGCAGTTTTGGGTATTGCACATAAACTACGTCAGGAATTTGCTGCTTTTAGCTCGGTTTTTGTAGCCGGTGCAATTTCGATTTTCTATTTCACGATCGCCGTTGCGTTTCATGACTATAAACTTTTTGGGCAAGAAGTTGCATTCTCGATCATGGTTTTGATAACGGGTTTTGCTGCCGCAATTACTGTTTTTTATAACAGACTAGAACTGGGAATCATGACACTTATTGCTGGTTTTGCCGTTCCATTTATGGTTAGTACGGGTGCTGACAACTACGCCGTTTTGTTTACCTATATGCTAATACTCGATATCGGTATTTTGGCAGTCGCCTATTTCAAACAATGGAATGTGTTGAATTTGTTGGCTTTTGTGTTTACAAATTTGCTTTTTGCAAGTTGGCTATTAACAGAATTAAATCTGCCTAAACCACATTATGTTGGTGGTTTGGTCTTTGCGTTTTTGTTTTATGTGCTATTTTGCATCATCACAATCATCAATACATTGAAAGTACGAGGCGAATTTTCTAAACTGCAAATGGGCGTTATTGCTGCAAACACATTTTTGTTTTATAGTTTTGGAATTGCTATTTTAAATAAATTTCATCCAGAATTTCGTGGTATTTTTACGGCTGCCGTTGGGATTTTTAATTTGGGATATGCCTATTTTATTTTCAAAAAATTTGGTGCCGACAAAAAAGTACTTTACTTGTTGATTGGCTTGACTTTAACATTCATTACACTAACCGTTCCGGTGCAGTTCAACGGTCATTATATCACAATGTTTTGGGCAATCGAAGCGGTCATGCTGCTTTGGCTTTCGCAAAAATCAAAAATCGATTCGTATAAATTTTGTGCAGTTGTAGTTCATTTATTGATGGTTTGCAGTCTTGTTTTAGATTGGTATCAGGTTTATAATGGCTCAAAAACACTATCAATTGTTTTTAGTCCGATATTCACAACAGGCCTCATAAGTATTGTTTCGTGCTTCATGCTGATTTTTCTTTTGAAAAAAGAAACCGAAACGACATCTTTTTTTGGCATAAATTTTAATCCAATCGATTATTCAAAATTTCAATTGATTCTCGGTATTTCAATCGCATATTTCGTAGGATTGCTAGAAACAGATTATCAATCAAACAAATTTTGTGTCACAAATGCGGGTGCAAATGCTATCACTTGGTTTTATCATCTGTTGTTTACCGCAATTTTGTGTTTTGTTTTGATTAGATATCAATTCCAAAAAATCAACTTGATTATTGGTCTTGCAGTTTTCAATATTTTTGCATTTACATTTTATATTTCAGGATTCGCATTTACAGAGCACCATAAATTTATCGAAACTGCAATTTTCAGCCGTACAGCATTTTGGGTGCATTATTTGTCGCTAGCAGTAACGATTTATTTTGCCTATTTGACTTTTCGGTTCTACAAAAACCAACAGTTACCAAAGATTTTGTACCATGCAATCATTCCATGGGTTGCAATGTTTTTTATTGTTTATGCAACAAGTACGGAGCTTTTGATTCACGGATTAATTTTCAGTAACGACCCAATAAACATAGTCGACGTTCAAAAACAATTTCCAAATAGTTATGCAAAAACAGAAGAATCTTGGATGAAAGAATTCGTTTCTGATAATCGAATCGCTGCTACGCGAACCATTCTTTTTAAATCAGGCATGCCAGTTTTGTGGGGTTCATTAGCGTTTTTATTTCTCATTTTAGGCATCAAAAAACAATCTCGAATACTCAGAATCATGGCTTTGTCATTGCTAGGGATCACGATTTTGAAACTATTTTTATATGACATTCGCAATGCCTCAGAAACTGGTCGAATCATTGCGTTTATTCTGCTCGGCGTCTTGATTTTGATAATTTCGTTTGTTTATCAAAAATTAAAAGTTTTGGTTATTGATGATAAAAAAACTTCTGAAAATCATGAATAATAATAGAATAGGTTTTCTATTTTTTTTGCTTACGCAAATGTGTTTCGGTCAGGAACGATGGTTTAGACAGGTCTTAAAAATTTTTTCATTAGGAGTGCATCGTGCGGTTTTGCCTTTGCAAATGTTGTCAAGATCAAAACGCAGTTTCACACAAGTCAAGATGTTCTTAATAAATGTGAAACTACGATTTCAGAATGTAATCTAGTGGAAAATGTTTCTGACATTGCTGCAAGCACATCAAAATTTTAACGTCAAAACACAAAATAAAGATGTAGCAAGCCCAATCTATGATTTGTGTGAGTTTGAAAACATAAACAGTAGCAATTTGCCACAAGCCGCTATTGAAAACTTGACCGTAATTGTCTACAATTTGAAATCCGGTAAATCCAAAAATTTTTGGAATTCAAAACTTTTTCTTTGGTTTTCTAGAGGTTTTGTTGGTTTGGTAATCTTGTTTTTTGTTAAAAGTTTTTTAAAACAAATTCAATAGTTGCGCCATTTTTTGGTTTCTTCAAAAACGTGTTCTAAAATGCGACTTTCTGTTTCGTCAAAAATCATGTCGCGGCGTGCCATCATAGTCCGTGCGGTTTCAAAAGCTTTTTTGGTTAAATAAGTTGTAAATCCCGTTGCACCTCCCCACGAAAAACTAGGCACAAAATTTCTAGGGAAACCGCTTCCAAAAATATTGCTCGAAACACCAACTACCGTTCCTGTGTTAAACATCGTGTTAATACCACATTTTGAGTGATCGCCCATCATCAATCCGCAAAATTGAAGTCCAGTTTTAGCAAAACTCTCTGTTTCATAGCTCCAAAGTTTTACTTCGTCGTAGTTGTTTTTGAGGTTAGAGTTGTTACTATCGGCACCAATGTTGCACCATTCGCCAAGTACTGCATTACCCAAAAATCCGTCGTGCCCTTTGTTTGAATAGCCAAACAAAACGCAGTTGTTTACTTCGCCACCAACCACGCAATTGGGGCCAATTGTCGTGGCGCCATATATTTTGGCAGCCATTTTGGTACGGGCATTTTCGCAAATCGCAAATGGTCCACGGATTAAAGTGCCTTCCATCAGCAGGGCGTTTTTTCCGATATAAATTGATCCTGTAGATGCGTTTAAAGTCACAAAATTTAGTTCTGCACCTTCTTCAATAAAAATATTTTCTGGCGAAATCACGTTTACGGTTTCAGGAATCGGTTGCGACGTTCGACCTTCTGTTAATAGCGCAAAATCTTGTTTGATGGCTTCGGCATTTTTAGAAAAAATATCCCAAGTTGCAGTAATTTTAAGGCAATCATCATTGTATTCTATTATATCGTATAAATCAAAGTTAACTTCTTCTTGATTTTCGGTGGTATAAAACGCAATAATTTCGTCGTCTTGAAAAATTGCTTGATTAATTTCTAAACTTGAAATAAGATTTGCCAATTTTTCATTTGGAAGATAAGACGCGTTTATCATCACGTTTTCTTCCATTTCGACCATCGGATATTTTTCTTGCAAATATTCTTCAGTTAATGTTGTTGTGGTCGAGCCTAAATATTTTTCCCATTTTTCACGAATGGTCAAAATTCCAACACGAATGTCTGCTACTGGTCGAGTAAACGTAAATGGCAAAAGTGCAGTTCGATTTGGGCCGTCAAATAGTATATAGTTCATTTTAGAAGTTTAGAATGTTGTAAAGCTTAGAGAGTTTAATCGTATTCTTGTGTCAAAAATACAAAGTTTCTTTAATAAAAAAACCTTTCAAAATCAATTGAAAGGTTTTTTATAAAGTTTGAACTAGCAATTATATTATTTGGTGTGCTTTGCATATTTGGTTTTGAACTTGTCAATACGACCTGCGGTATCAATAAGTTTAGATTTACCTGTATAGAAAGGATGAGAAGTTCTAGAGATCTCCATTTTAACAACTGGATATTCTACACCATCGTGCATTATTGTTTCTCTTGTATCTGCCGTAGATTTAGTTATAAAAACGTCTTCGTTTGACATGTCTTTAAAAGCAACTAATCTGTAATTCTCTGGATGGATTCCTTTTTTCATGATAATTATTTTTTCTTGTAATGATTGCTAAACGTTTTGATGCTTTTATTTTTCAAAAAGGTATCAACGATAAACAATTTTATATTTAAATTTTAAGATTGCAAAAGTAAACATTTTTTTGATATTTCAAGTTTTTATTTAGTTTTTTCTTTCAGTAATAAAATGAAGTTGAATTATTTGAATTGCTATATTTGTAAAATTAATTTAAAAGTATAGTTTAATGAAATCTGAAGTAAAAGCAAATCGGTCTTATTTTCAATTTGGTGTTTTTTATGGTGTTATTATGATTTTATTTGCTGTGGTAATTTATGTTGTTGATATCGATATTATTCAGGATCGTGCTTTTGCCGCAGGAAATAGCATTTTAGGATACCTGGTTCTTCCGATACTTTTTATTTATTTAGGTTGTGTCAATTTTAAAAAAAATAATTATGAATATATCTCATTCACTGAATGTCTTAAAGTTGGTGTTGGCATTATTTTTTTAGGAGCAATTATTTTTGGTGCTTTTAATGTTGTTTTTTACTATTTGTTTCCAGATAATCTTGAAAATATTTTGCGACAAACGCGGCAGATGATGGTTCTGCAAACACCAAAACTTACAACAGAGCAAATAAATATGGGTGTAAGCATGAGTAGAAAATTTGCAGCACCACAGTATTCTTTTCCACTAACAATGGTGATTTTTACATTTTTAGGATTTTTGTATTCACTTTTTGTGGGGCTCATAGTCAAAAAAGATAATCCAGCAGGAATTTAATAATGAATTTATCAATTATAATTCCGCTTCTAAACGAGCAACAATCTTTGCCCGAGTTGCATTCTTGGATTGCAAAAGTCATGTTGTTTAATAACTTTTCATATGAAGTTATTTTTATTGATGATGGTTCTACTGACGATTCTTGGCAAATAATTGAGCAATTATCATTAGAAAATCAATCGGTAAAAGGCATTCGTTTTTTAAGAAATTTTGGAAAATCACAAGCACTTCATGCAGGTTTTGCCGCCGCAGTTGGCGACGTGATCATCACGATGGATGCCGACTTACAAGACTCGCCCGATGAAATTCCAGATTTATATCAAATGATAACCGAGCAAAATTTCGATTTGGTTTCTGGCTGGAAAAAGAAACGCTATGATGCAGTTGTGACCAAAAATTTACCTTCAAAATTGTTTAATTGGGCAGCAAGAAAAACTTCGGGTGTTGAATTGAATGATTTTAATTGCGGCTTGAAAGCCTATAAAAATGTTGTTATAAAAAACATAGAAGTTTCTGGCGAAATGCATCGCTACATTCCGGTGTTAGCAAAAAATGCAGGATTTGGTAAAATTGGCGAAAAAGTAGTGCAACACCAAGCCCGAAAATATGGCGAAACCAAGTTTGGAATGAACCGTTTTATTAATGGTTTTCTGGACCTAATAACCATTTGGTTTTTGTCGAGATTTGGCAAACGACCTATGCACTTGTTTGGTGCAGTTGGCACTGTAATGTTCGTAATTGGTTTTATGTCTGCAGGTTATATCGGAATTTCAAAACTTTTCAAACTATTTGTTTTGCATCACGAAACGATTTTGGTAACTGAAAATCCGTGGTTTTATATTGCATTGTCAACCATGATTATTGGTACACAAATGTTTTTGGCAGGTTTTTTGGGCGAAATTATTTTGAGAACCAAAAATAATGAGGAGAGATATAAAATTGCGAGCTGCACAGCTACATTTTCAAAAAAAGAAGAATTTAGTATCGATATATGAGATAGTATCATAATTTTTGATATCAACTTGAGTACACAAATTGTGACCTCAAGTTTATGAAAAATCTTTAGGGACACAATTTGTGAATTTAAACAATAAAAATCTATGGAAATAGAAGTTATTCAAAATAAAATTTATGAAATTCGAGGTTGCAAAGTCATGCTCGATTTTGATTTAGCATTTTTGTATGGTGTTGAAAATAGGCGACTTAAAGAATCCGTAAGACGAAATATTGGGCGGTTTCCGACAGATTTTATGTTTGAACTTACTAAGATAGAGTTCCAAAGTTTGAGGTCGCAAATTGCGACCTCAAACCGTGGTGGTATGCGTTATATGCCTTTTGCCTTTACAGAACAAGGCATCGCAATGCTTTCAAGTGTTCTGAATTCTGAAAAAGCCATCGAAATAAACATTTCAATTATCCGTGCATTTGTAACTTTTAGGCAATTTACCTTGTCGTATGCTGAACTAAAATCTAAAATCGAAGAAATTGAAAATCGTTTCCCTGAAATATATAACGCTTTGAATTATCTTGTCGATAAGGATAATGTCATTGAAAATCAAAATGATAGAACCACAATTGGTTATAAAACATAAGATTGTAGATTAAAGAATATCGATTAACAATTTAAGATTTATTTGAAAACGAAATGCCCTAGCCCCGACAGAAAGGAAAAACCTTTTGAGAAAAAAGCTATTTTTTGTGGTTAAAAAAGAACGACCAACGGAAGTTCCTTTTTTTGCCAACAAAAAAAGATTTTTTCTCAAAAGTTTTGGGATGATGGCGGGATTGGCTCCTAAAAAAAACAACTATTATGAAAATTAAACCAAACATTTTAGAAACTGTAAACCAGTGGCTTACGCCAACATTTGACCAAAAGACACAAGACGAAGTTCGTGATTTGATGACGGGTTCGACAGCGGCTTTGAACGAAAGTTTTTATAAAAACCTTGAATTTGGTACAGGCGGCATGCGCGGCATTATGGGCGTAGGTACCAACAGAATCAATAAATATACGTTGGGCAAAAACACCCAAGGTATTGCAAATTACATGCACACCGTTTTTCCAAACCAAGATTTGCGGGTTGCAATTGCCTATGATTGTCGGCATAACAGCCAAAGTCTAGCCAAAATAGTTGCCAATGTTTTTTCGGCAAACGGCATTCATGTATATTTATTTTCAGATTTGCGACCGACACCCGAATTGAGTTTTGCAGTTCGACACCTGAAATGTCATGCTGGAATTGTCTTGACGGCAAGCCACAATCCGCCAGAATATAACGGTTACAAGGTGTATTGGCAAGATGGTGGGCAATTGGTTCCGCCGCAAGATAAGGCTATTATTGATGTTATTGAAAATTTAGATTACAGCGAAATAAAGTTCGAGCCAAACGACAGTTTAATACAATATATTAACACCGAAATTGACGATGCGTTCATAAAATCGTCTATCGATAATGTGAGCTTTGAAACGCCACAGGCTGCAAAAGACAATTTGAATATTGTTTTTACATCGTTGCATGGCACGTCAATAACAGTTATTCCTAATGTGTTGGCACAAGCGGGTTATCAAAATGTGAATCTTGTGCCTGAACAAGCCGAACCAAACGGAGATTTTCCGACTGTAGTTTCTCCAAATCCCGAAGAACCAGAAGCGTTAAAAATGGCATTGGCATTGGCAGAAAAACTAAATGCAGATATTGTGGTTGGCACCGACCCTGATTGCGACCGATTGGGGGTGGCGGTTAGAGACAACAGCAATGACATGATTTTGCTGAACGGCAATCAAACCATGATTTTGATGACAGATTTTCTGCTCAAGCAATGGAAAAAATCTGGACGAATAAACGGCAAACAATTCGTTGGCTCAACAATAGTGTCAACACCAATGATGATGGAGTTGGCAACGGCATACAACGTTGAATGCAAGGTTGGTCTCACAGGTTTTAAGTGGATTGCCAAGTTTATAAAAGATTTTCCCGAGCTTGAATTTATTGGTGGTGGCGAAGAAAGTTTTGGGTTTATGGTTGGCGATGCCGTTCGCGACAAAGATGCCGTTGCCGCAACTTTACTTATTTGTGAAGTGGCTGCACAAGCCAAAGCCGCTGGAAGTTCTGTTTACCGAGAATTACAAAAATTATATGTCGAGCATGGTTTTTATAAAGAACATTTGGTATCATTGACCAAAGAAGGAATCGATGGTTTGGCCGAAATAAACCAAATGATGATCGATTTGCGAAACAATCCTTTGAAAGAAATTGGTGGACAACGGGTTTTGATGGTCGAAGACTACAAAACATCGACGGCTGTAAACCTTTTGACAAACGAAATCGAAACAATGGAAATTCCAAAATCAGACGTTTTGATTTATTACACCGAAGATGGCAGCAAAATTGCAGCAAGACCAAGTGGTACAGAGCCGAAAATTAAGTTTTATGTGAGTGTGAATGCCAAAGTTCATTCGGTTAATGAAATTGAGGAAACAGAAAAACATTTGGATATTAAAATTAAGAACATTTTACAAGATTTGAAAGTTTCTTGATTTTTTGGGCGTTCCCTTCGGCCGGGCTTTTCGTTTCAATCTTTTTTTGTCTCGTTCGAAAAGACGAGACAAAAAAAGGATTTTCACTGCACCCGAGCCTGAAAGTGCGAACAGACGAAGTAATCCCTAACGCAAGAATCCATCAAGATAAAAGCATTTTTTTGAGATATTTGATCCATAATTATAATTTTAAAAAACACCGTACACATGAAAAACATCCACCGAACTAAACAATAAATGAATAACTTCAAAAAAATATTGCCCTTCATAGTTCCTTATAAAAAGTATGCATATCTAAACATATTTTTCAATGTTTTGTATGCACTTTTTGGTACACTTTCGTTTATGACGCTCATCCCTATGATGCAAGTTTTGTTCGAAAAGGCAAAAACAAATTACATAAAACCAATATATTTAGGCTATGTAGAAAAAGAAAATATATCAACAAGCGTTTCTGAATATTTTTCTTCCACAAAACTATATCTCGAAAACGAGTTGAGCTACTTTCTATCAACCTCAACGCGTGATTTTGGCCCTGGCTACACGCTTTCGCTGATGGTAGTGGTGATTATTTCTGTTTTCCTCATCAAAAACTTGTGCGACTATTTGGCATTGTTTTACATCACTTTTCTTCGGAACGGCATTTTGCGAGACATGCGAAACGCCATGTATAAAAAAACCATCGATTTGCCACTTGCCTTTTTTTCAGAAAAACGAAAAGGCGATACCATTTCGCGCATTGCAGGCGACGTAAACGAAGTGCAAAGTTCGTTTTTGTCGATTCTTGAACTTGCTGTAAAAGAGCCACTTACTATTGTTTTTACCATCATTGCCATGGTAACAATCAGTTTTAAACTCACGGTTTTTGTGTTTATCTTCATTCCAGTTTCTGGCTACATTATCTCGCTAATTGGCAAACAACTCAAAAAACAATCGACCAAAGCGCAAGAAGAACAAGGTGTTTTTTTGTCGACTATAGAAGAAACTTTGGGTGGTCTAAAGGTTGTAAAAGGCTATAACGCCGAAGGCTATTTTAATAGTATATTTCAAAACTCGACCAATCGTTTTTTTGAATTGTCAAACGTTATTGGCAATCGTCAAAACTTAGCTTCGCCCATGAGCGAGTTTATGGGAATCATGGTTATAGCCATTTTGCTTTGGTACGGTGGCCACATGGTTTTGATTGAAAAATCTTTAAACGGCGCATCGTTTATTGCCTATATGGGTTTGGCATACAATATTCTAACGCCGGCCAAAGCCATTTCAAAAGCATCTTATGCCATAAAGCGGGGCAATGCAGCAGCAGAACGGGTACTTGAAATTCTCGACCAAGAAAATCCGATAGTTAGCAAAATTGATGCGATCGAAAAACGAGATTTTACAACATCCATTTCTATAAAAAACATTAACTTCAAATACGAATCAGAAACTGTTTTAAAAGATTTTTCGCTCGAAATTCTAAAAGGAAAAACGGTCGCGCTTGTTGGTCAGTCAGGATCGGGCAAAAGCACAATTGCTAATTTGTTGACGCGTTTTTACGACGTTTCTGATGGCGATATTTCTATTGATGAGGTCAATATAAAAGAAATAAATTTGAAATCGTTGCGAAGTTTAATGGGGCTTGTCACCCAAGATTCTATACTTTTTAATGATACTATAAAAGCCAATATTGCCCTAGGCAAGCAAGACGCCACCGATGACGAAATTATTGAAGCCTTGAAAATTGCAAATGCATTTGAGTTTGTAAACGATTTGCCTTTAGGAATTTATACCAACATTGGCGATGCGGGCAACAAACTTTCAGGCGGACAAAAACAACGACTATCAATTGCGCGAGCGGTGCTAAAAAATCCACCCATCATGATTTTGGACGAAGCTACATCGGCACTAGATACTGAAAGCGAAAAATTGGTGCAAGTCGCTCTCGAAAACATGATGCAAAACCGAACATCCATAGTTATTGCACACAGACTGTCTACCATTCAAAAAGCAGATTTGA
>JBDLWE010000028.1:0-15864 GCA_039804445.1 Bacteroidota bacterium
AAGTCGGGAGACTTCGCAGAACAACGTTTTCCACATTATTTTAAGTTCTTGATAAATACAGTAAAGTCGGGAGACTTTATAACATCACTACGAAGTCGGGAGACTTCGCAGAACAACGGAAAACTTAAATCTTCCAATTCTTCAATCTTTAAATCCTTCAATTTTTCAATTCTACAATTTTACAATTCCTTAATCATAATGTTGCGATACCAAACTTTGTCGCCATGGTCTTGTAAGCAAAGTTTGCCGGTTTTAAAGGTTCCAAATCCTGGAAATTCTACAAATTTTGAAAGGGCAATCATTTTGCGCCAAGCGTCGTCCCACATGGTGGTTTCTAACACTTTTTCGCCATTCAGAAAGAATTGAAGGTTGCCGTTATTGGCAATAATTTCGGCGGTGTTCCACTCTTCGGCAGGTTTCACGGTTTCGGTAGCTGTAATCAAATCGTATAAATCGCCGGCGCGGTGTTTGATTATTTTAGAATCTGGATGACCGCTATTGTCCAAAACTTGCATTTCGGGACCGGTCATCCACGGATATTTGTAGGTTGCAGGCTCTTCTTTTACATAAAAAATAAGTCCACTGTTACCGTTTTTGGCAATTTTCCAATCGGTTTTGAAATGAAAATTAGTGTATTCTTTGCCCGAGATGATGTCGCCACCGTTTTTGGCTTGCCATTCTTTTTTGTCAGACACATTCAAGTGAATTGATTGGTCGTCAATTTCCCACGCTTGACCGATAGAGTCCGTGCCATATTTGTGCCAACCTTCTATTTTTGTACCATTAAACAGCAGTTGCCAACCGTCGGCGATTTGGGTTTCGGTTAATTGGTTGTGCAAGGTGTCGGTTGCTTTCTCGTGGACAGCAAGGTCTGTAATGGCTTTTTTGCACGATGTTAAAGACAAAACTAAACAAGAAACAAGAAGTAGATTTTTCATAAAAGTGCATTTTGATTAAATAAAAAAGAAATCGCAGTAAAATGATATTGATTGTTTGCCCATCGACTGCGATCGGGGTGACAAAACAAAACAATCTTAATTTGCTACAAAAGTCATAAAGATTTGAAAAGTTAGTTTGCCTCCGCTTTCTTTAAAGACAAAATATATTTTACCATTTCTTTGGCATCTGCCTCCAAAAGGTCTGTATGTGGTGTCATCGGAATTTCGCCCCAGTGACCAGAACCGCCTTTGATGATGGTTTTTGCCAACATATCGATATCGGCAACCGTATATTTTGCCGCCACGTCTTCATAGCTCGGGCCAACCACTTTTTCGTTTACCTTGTGGCAAGACAGACAATCAGACTTTTCGATCAAATCATATCCTTTTTGAAACTCGGGTGCAACTGCAACCACCTCATCGGTGTGCATATCCTCGGTGCTCATGCTGGTTTCATTGGTTTTATCGGTGTTTTTTTTGTTGCCACAAGCCGTAATCATTGCTATGCAAATAACTGATAAAAGTGTATTTTTCATTTTATATATTTCTAACTTCTATTTTCTAATCTCTTTTTTCTAACTTCCTAAATCCCCAAAACCCGTCTATTAAACTCCGCATCAGGCTTTGCACTCGCAAAATCGTCAAATGCCTTTTCGGTTACTTTTATAATATTGTTTTTTATAAACTCTGCCCCTTCTCTAGCACCATCTTCTTGGTTTTTGTAACAACACTCCCATTCTAAAACTGCCCACGCCGGAAAATCATAATGCGCTAATTTACTAAAAACTTTCTTAAAATCGACCTGCCCATCGCCCAAACTTCTGAACCGCCCTGCCCTATCGCCCCAGTTTTGAAATCCGCCCCATGCGCCCTGTTTTCCGTTTGGGTTAAACTCGGCATCTTTGATGTGACACGCTTTTATTCGTTCGTGATAATGGTCAATATAGGTCACATAATCAAGCGATTGCAATATAAAATGAGAAGGATCATACAGCAAACATGCCCGCTCGTGATTGTTAACTTTCTCCAAAAAACGTTCAAACGACACACCGTCATGCAAATCCTCGCCAGCGTGAACCTCATAACATAAATCAACGCCATTGCGGTCAAATTCGTCCAAAATAGGAGTCCATCGTTTGGCAAGTTCCGTAAAACCATCATCAACCAAACCTGCAGGGCGTTGTGGCCAAGGATACACTGTGTGCCACAATAACGATCCACTAAAAGTAGCATGCGCCACCAATCCCAAATTCTGACTTGCCTTGGCCGCCCACATCAGTTGTTGCACTGCCCATTTGTAACGTTCGGCTGGTTTTCCTTTGCAATTTTCGGGGCAAAACCCGTCAAACAAATGGTCGTAAGCTGGGTTAACGGCAATCAATTGCCCTTGTAAATGCGTCGATAATTCGGTTATTTCTAGTCCGTAGCCATTAATTTTCGCCCGATATTCCGACGCAAAAACGTTGTCGGTTGCCACACGTTCCAAATCAAAATACTTGCTATCCCAAGTCGGGATTTGCACACCCTTGAAACCCAAATTAGCTGCCCATTTACAGATATTATCAATGGTGTCAAACGGCGCAACGTCGCTGTAGAATTGCGCCAAAAAAATGGCAGGTCCTTTTATTGTTGTCATTTTATAAAAATAATGTTTTTAATTTCTTGGGCGAAACCACCATTTAAAAAATGTTTTTTTTGTCAAAAATATTTTTTAAATGGTGGTCGGGCTTTCCGCTATATCTTTTTTGATCTCGTCCCAAAAGACGAGATCAAAAAAGGATGCCGCTACTATCCCTTTCGCAAGACACTTTTGCTAATAGAAGAGTCATTGCGAGATAAGAAGCAATCTATTATGTCTATTCAAGAACTGTTGCACTTCGAATGCGCTCAGTGGGACAAGCATTTGATCACTTTATCCTAGTACATTCTTTACAAACAATGCACTTATTTTAGCATTTTCTATCACACCTTTTGCATCATATTTTTCTTGCTCATAAATAAAATGCTGCATTCCGCAAGCTTTGGCTTCTTTCAAAATTGTTTTATAATCAATGCTGCCCTCGCCAAGCGTGCAACTATCAAACTGTTCGGTGCTGTTTTTGGTTCGGTCTTTTATGTGGCAAAGCCTGAATCGGTTTTTGTATTTTTTTAGGTATTCAATCGGGTCAACGCCTGCGGTTACGACCCAATACATATCCATTTCAAAATCGACCAAAGTTGGGTCGGTTTCGTTCATAAAAATGTCTTGCGGAATTTGACCTTCAAGTTCCTTGAAACTATAATCGTGGTTGTGATAAGCAAACCTCAACCCTTCTTTTTTGCACACTTCGCCCGCTTTATTAAAACTCTCAGCTGCTCGTTTATAGTCGTCAATTGCTTTTTGAGGCCCAAGCCACGGGCACACAATGTACTTCCCGCCTATGCTTGCCACTTCGGCTGCCTTGCGCTGCAAATCTTTTGTCCAATCGCAGTGCGCAGATATCATCGAGAGGTTTTGGCTTTTCAAATAGTTGCCAAAATCTTTAGGGGTCATTCCCCAAAAAATGCCTAGCTTGCCCTCAAAACTTTCTATTTGCGAAAAACCCATTTTGGCAACTTGGGCAAGGGTTTCTTTTGGGTTGGCCTCTATCACGTCACGCAAAGTCCAGAGTTGAATGCCAAACTTTTTGATAATTTTACTGCTGTCGATATCGTTAAAAGACAGGTGTGGCAATGCAGCCAAAAGTGCTGTTGCTTGTGCCGTTTTTGATATAAATTCGCGTCTGTGCATGATATACTTTATTTTAGAGTTTGCTGTTGTTTATATATTTTAGTCGAATTTGAATGGTTGCGATGCACCTTTTTGTTTAAAAAATTGGTTGATTTTGATACCATAATTTTCGCAGAATTGACTTATGTTTTCGCGACGAAATTTTAGGAATTTATGGAGTGGTTGAAGCAGGTTCATTGTAGTTTTGGATAAGTTTTTTGGGTTGTTGGTTGTTGGTTCTTAGTTGTTTTTGAATTTGTTTACTGTAAAAAATCTCCGTCAATGATTAGTAGTTTTACACCATTTGCCGATGTTGAGCGATGTGAACTCAAGTTGTCAGATACAACATAGGTTTGTCCTGCTGCTAGCATGACTTTTTGACCATCTTGCAGTTCTGACATAAAACTGCCTTCAAGACAATGAACAATATGTCCTTTTTGGCACCAATGGTCTGCTAAATATCCTTCAGAATATTCTACAATTCGCAAGCGCAAACTACCATAAGTTTGGGCTTGCCAAAACGATTTGCCAGTTTCGCCAACGTGTTCGGTTTTTGGAATTTGCGACCAATCGATGGTTTGAAACGGTATGTTGCTCATTTTGATATATTCTTTATGTTTATATATAGTGATAAAGTTCAGTAGGTTGCGTTAGGGATAAAGGCGGTATCCTTTTTTTAAAAATTGGCGCTCAACGGTGTTGCGTATTCGCCAATTTTTGAAAAAAGATAAAGCCGAAAGCCCGGCTTGTTTGGCAAAAAAACGCCCTGAACGGTTGGCTGATTGCGTTTTTTTGCCAAACAAGCAACGCCCAAATTAATTATCTGTGTTTTTATTTTGAATTTTTGTTAGGTTTATATTTTATTGTTCTTTTGTCATTTATTTTTCCTTTCCAGTTTAATCCGAAGCCAAAATCGTAGGTGTTTTTTTCGGAATCTGTGTATGGAATCATGTCGTGTGGCACGTCTTCAAATTGTTGTTCAACAGTTTTCATGTCTCTTGGCATTTGCAACGGTAACAACCCCGAGGGTTCTGATTTGCCAGATATAATGTCGAGCAGGGCTTCTATTTGAACGCCAAACTCGCAAACAATGGCATCGGCTTGATTTTCAATTTCGCTAAAAACCATGGGGTTTGATACATTTATAGACAAAATTACGGGTTTGCCTTTCATTTCTTTTTTTGTAACTTCAATGGTTTTCAAATCAGGATATGAGCTTGATTTTGAAATTTTGTTTTTATAGCTACGGTTTGTAATGGTGGCATCAACAACCGGATCACCCGATGCTATGCTTTGTGACCGGGCATAAGTTGCTTTGTAATCGTTTAGTTGTAAACTAATTGGGACATAGCCATTTCCGCCGTTTTTTCGATCGTCGGCACTATATCCGCTGCTGATTGGGCTTTTTATGAAAACTATTGCAAAATCTGCTAATGCCGGATTATTGGTTACGTTGTAATATTTTTTTATTAGTTCTAAATTAACTGGATACTCTGTTTTTTCTGGAACTGGCATACCAAAAAAATTGATGAGTGCTGGGGTGGTTCGCATTGGAATATAAACCGTTTTTTTGCCTATTATCGGTAGGGTTTGCTTACGGTTTTTTAGCATTACAATCGACTTTAATTGTGCTTCAAATCCTGCTTTCATGTATTGTGATTTTCCAACAATCAGATTTGTTTCTTTTGGGTCTGTGTATGGATTTTCAAAAAGTCCTACTCTAAAAATATTGAGCAAAAGCCTTACTGCAGACTGTTCAAACCTAGATCGCATAAAAGTCTGTCCGTGGTCTTGAGTGCCGATTTGGTAAGCTTCTATGACGGGTTTAACATCGTTGTTGCCGCCAAATTGATCAACTCCGGCCATAAGAGCTTTGTAATGCCGCTGTGCAATTGTTAGTTTTTCGGTTCCCCATGGTTTTCCAGCAAAAACATCGGGCGTTTTGCCTTCGTCGGCGGTTATTAGCCAATCTGTGCAAACAACCCCATTATAATCATATTTATTTCTGAGTAAATCTGTGATGATGTATTTACTAAAACTATTGCCAACGTTTTCGCTGTTTTTTGTGTCTTGGTTGAATGATATTGTATAATATGGCATTATGGCAGATGCTTTTTTTGTTTTGCCAGATAGGTTGAATGCGCCGTTTAAAAATGGTTTTAGGTGTGTTTCAAAATTTTTTCCGGGATAGACAGCAAATTTTCCGAAAGCAAAATGTGCGTCTCTTCCACCCTCTTCTGCGCCACCGCTTGGCCAATGTTTTACCATAGCATTTACGCTCTGATTGCCCCAGCCATCATATGCGTCAATTTCGGTTGTGGATGTTTGAAACCCGTCTATGTATGCCTGTGCCATATCGGTGGCGAGTTTTGGGTCTTCGCCAAAAGTGCCTATATATCTGTTCCAGCGTGGTTCTGTTGCCAAATCTATTTGTGGCGAAAGTGCCGTTGTAATGCCAAGAGCCCGATACTCTTTTGCGGCAATAGACCCAAATGCGTATGTTATAGACGGATCAAAAGTAGCAGACAAACCCAATTCTTCTGGCCACTGCGATATTGTTCCTCCAGAACCAGCGTTATATTCTGCATCTTTGTTGGCACCGTGTCGTGGGTCAGAGCTGTTGTTGGCCGGAATTCCAAAAGCAATTTTTTCGGCAATTTGTTGCACACTATTATTCCAAATTGCAGCACTTTCGGGGCTTTCTACGGCTGTTAAAAGAATGTGTCGGAGATTGTCTTTTGTTAAAAATTCTATTTGTTGATCAGACAAATCGGTAGATTTTGCGTTGCTTTTAGAAAAAGGTTTTCCTTCGTAGGTTCCTGCAAAAAAACCTTGCTCGGTTGTTGGAATTGACTGGTGTTTGCTATACAACATGAGACCAGCAATTTGTTCAATGCTTAATAAAGAAGCTAAGTTTTTTGCACGATCAACCGCGTTTAAACGCCAATCTTCATAAACATCAAGAACATTGTTTTTGTTTAAATCTTTAAACGCAAATCCGTCTACAGTAAGTATTTTGACACCAGACATAGGCGAATAACCAAGTTGTAGCCCTCCTTTATTTTCGATTATAGAAAAGGTGTTTTTTGAAATTTCAGTCCATTTTTGTTGGGCATTCAATAGTTGAAAAGTTGAAAGAATCAACAACAACCATGTTCTTTTTTGTTTCATTTTATGATTTTGATTATTATCCATCAAGCCCTACAAAGGCTTTGTCGCCTTTTTTGTAGGGAATATCACCCACGTACTTGCCAGGAACTGGTGTGTAGCGAAAACTGGATTTCATGCCTTGTTCTGAAGTTAGATGTGCAAAAAGTACAATTTGGTACATGGCCAAAAAGCCTTTGTCGTCTTTGTTTTTACAAGCATTAAATGTGGCTATTCGCTGTTCGGTGGTGCATTTTGCAAAATCGGTTTTATGCAGTTCGTTTGCTTTTTTATTGATTTTTTCAAGTGCGGCAATAAAATCTTTTTGCTCTTGTTCGGTGTAGATGTCTTGAAAAACCACGCCTATAAACTCGGCTACTTTGGTGGTTTTTGCGCCCACAGTGTCGGTTTCTGGAATTATAGTTTCGGCAACTTCACTCAAGAGCGCGAGCAGATCAGGACTCAAGGTCATGATGCCTGCATCGTCGCGCTTGCAGCTGCTAAGCAAATAGTTGCTGCCTATGAAAAGACCACCGCTGATGATGGCTATGTTTTTGATGAGTTCTCGTCGGTTCATTTGTCGTGTTTTTGAGGGTTATAGTGCACCCGATTTCAGGGCTTCGGCAGCAAAATTGGCGGCTCGCGCCGTGAGTGCCATGTAGGTCAGCGATGGATTTACGCAAGCGGCCGAAACCATGCAAGCACCGTCGGTCACAAACACGTTGAGGCAATCCCAAACTTGGTTGTTTTTGTTAAGAACAGACGTTTTAGGGTCGTTGCCCATTCGGGCTGTTCCCATTTCGTGAATTCCCATTCCTGGTGAATAGCCAGCATCAAAGGTTTTTACGTTTTTGGCGCCTGCCATTTCAAGCATTTCTTTCATGTCGTTCATCATGTCAATTTTCATTTTCTTTTCGTTGTCTTTTATTTCGACGTCAAAATTAAGAACAGGCAATCCCCATGCGTCTTTTTTATCTGGATCTAACGATATTTTGTTTTCATGATAAGGCAACATTTCGCCAAAAGCGGTGGCTCCCATGCTCCATCCGCCCACGGTTCCCATTACGTCTTTGAGGTCTTTGCCGATGTTCATTTCGGCAACTTGGCTTTGCCAACCTTGTCTGGATGCGCTACCTTGATAGCCAAAACCACGCAGATAATCGCGCTTGTCGGCATCATTTAAATTTCTATATCGTGGAATGTAAAATCCGTTAGGTCTAAAACCAGAGTAATAGGAATCTGTAAAACCGTCGATATCACCGCTGGCACCTACCCTGAAATGATGATCCATGACGTTGTGACCCAACTCGCCGCTGCTGCTGCCTAGTCCGCCCGACCAAACATCTTTGGCAGAGTTCATGAGCACCCAAGTCGAGTTGAAAGACGATGCGCAGAGAAATACGATTTTGCTAGTAAACATGATTTCTTCCTTGGTTTCGGCATCAAGAACGGTTACGCCAGATGCTTTTTTGGTGGTTTTGTCGTAGTTGATTTCTTTGACAATCGAGTGCGGACGGAGTGTTAAATTCCCTGTTTTTACAGCCGCCGGCAATGTTGATGATTGCGTAGAAAAATAGCCGCCAAACTGGCAACCGTTCCAACACATGTTGCGAAACTGGCACGGAATTCGGCCTTCCAACGCTTTTGTAACGTGTGCCACACGCCCGATAATCAACGTTCTAGCGTTTTTATAATGTGCTTTTATCTTCGCGGCGACCGATTTTTCGACCACATTTAAATCCATTGCAGGTTGAAAGACGCTGTCTGGCAATTGTGGTAAATTTTCTTTTGAGCCGCTCACGCCAATAAATTTCTCTACATGATTGTACCACGGCTCAATGTCTTTATACCTTATAGGCCAATCAATGGCAATACCTTCTTTTTTATTGGCCTCGAAATCAAGGTCGCTCCAACGATACGATTGCCTGCCCCACATGAGCGAGCGCCCGCCCACTTGATAGCCTCTGAACCAGTCAAAACGCTTGGTTTCGGTGTACGGATTGTCTTTATCCGAGGCCCAATAACTCAAGTTTCGTTCGTTGAGCGGATAGTCACGTTTGAGCACAAGATTTTCTTCCAACATTTCTTTAGTTGGGCGATAATGCCTGTGCGGATACTCCCAAATGGGTTTGTTCTGGTCCACATAATCTTTTATGTGTTCTACGTTTCTGCCGCGATCGAGCAGTAAAACTTTTAGGCCTTTTTCTGTAAGTTCTTTAGCGGCCCAACCGCCCGAAATTCCAGAGCCGACTACAATTGCATCGTAATTATCGTTTGTCATGTTTTATTGTTTTTGCCACGAGGGCACTAGGTTTCTGTTGTCAATTTAATTGTTTTTTACTTCGTCAGTTCGCACTTGCAGACTCGGGTGGGCGTTTCCTCGTCCGAAAAAAGACGAGGCCGGGCTATTCGCTATATCTTTTTTGAGGTTTGGCCAACATAGACTGCAGTTCAAGGCCAAACCTCAAAAAAGGATATCGCTGCTATCCCTAACGCAGAAACTACTGCTTTTGAAAAAGTTATTTTAATTTAAAAAATTTTTACTACCTAATTGGCGGCACCTGGACTGCGCTCGGTGGCACAAAAATCTTTAAATTTATTAATCTTCAAATTCTTTCAAACATCACAAATTGCAATTGCCTCTTCCAATGATTTTCTTTTGTCTTTTGCTTTTGCCATAAACTCTTGTGCCACAAAACCTTTATAGCCTGTGGCCACGATGGCGCGCATTATTGCAGGATAAAACAACTCTTGGTCGTCGCCAATTTCGTTTCGGCCTGGCACACCTGCCGTGTGATAATGCCCAAAATATTGATGGTTTTTTTGAATCGTGCGAATAATATCGCCCTCCATAATTTGCATGTGGTAAATATCAAACAGCAATTTAAAATTTTCTGATGCCAATGTTTTGCACAACTCAATGCCCCACGCCGACGAATCGCACATATAATCTGGATGGTCAACCCTAGAATTAAACAATTCCATTTGAATGACTACGCCACGATTTTCTGCCAACGGCAAAATTTGTTTCAGACCTTCAACACAGTTTTTTAGACCTATTTCGTTTGTCATTCCGTTTCGGTTTCCAGAAAAGCAAATCAGGTTTTTGTGACCTGCATTGGCAACAAGGTTTATGTGTTTTGTATAATTTTCAATAAGAATTTTATGGTTTTTTGGGTCGTTCCAGCCTTCGATTAGGCTTATGTGAGCACCTGTGCACATGCTTGAATATACACCATGCTTTTTGAGGGTTTCAAAATCTTTGGGCTCGACCAAATCAATTGCCGAAAAACCTATTTTTTTGACTAAAGCGCACAGTTGCTCTATAGAAAGTTCGTCAAAAGTCCATGCACAAACAGAGTGGTTTATGTTGTTTTTTAACTTGGCTTCGGTTTTTTTTGAAACTTCGTTTGCGCGCATATCAAAAACCGCTGGTAACAAAAGACTACCTAGTGTGAGGTTTTTTATGAGATTGCGTCGGTTCATTTTCTTAATATTGCTTTAAATTTTTTGCACGCAGATTGTCGTAGATTCTGTTTTTATACTTACTAAACTTTTAAACTATCTAAACCTTTAAACTTTTGCCGTCACTACATTCGCTTTTTCTTTAAAAAACACAAAAAATAACAAGGCAATTCCCGCTGCAAAAAAACATGGGAAAATCCAGATTTGATTCCAGTTGTGACCAGTTTCGATGGCATTTTTGTCGACTATATTACCGGCAATTATAAAACCTATATACATTCCAATGCCATATGTTGCCAATGTTATTAATCCTTGCGCCGACGATCGAACGTTTGAATCAGCCTTTTGGTCCGTATAAATTTGCCCAGTCACAAAAAAGAAATCATAGCAAATACCATGCAGAATGATTCCTGTATAAAGCATCCAAAGATTGTCATCTATGTTTCCATAAGCAAAAAGCACATATCGCAAAACCCAAGCAAACATGCCGATTAGCAACATTTGTTTGATGCCAAAACGTACAAAAAATAATGGCATGGCAAACAAAAAAAGTGTTTCTGACATTTGCCCCAGAGTCATTTTGGCAGCGGCACTTTGCATGCCAACTTCGTTTAGAAACTGATTAGTTTGCCCATAGTAAAAAGCCAACGGAATACAAATCAAAATTGATGCTACAAAAAATATAAAATAATTTCTGTCTGCCAAAACTTTGAAAGCATCTAACCCAATTGTCTCGGCAAACGAAACCGATTTTCCTGCTTTTGGTGGTGGTGTGTTTGGTAAGAAAAAACAAAAAATTCCGAAGCACAATGAAACTAACGCTGCGACCAAAAAAGTAATATTTAGCGATTCTGGTTTTGCTTCCCAAGCCATATAACCTATTGATAGTCCTGATGCTATCCAGCCGATGGTGCCCCAAACTCGGATTCCAGAAAATTCTTTTTCGGCATTGATGGTTTGGTTTAATGATATAGAGTTTACAAGTGCCAATGTTGGCATAAACAAAATCATATATATAAGAAGAAAATTATAGAATGTATCGAAACTAGTTTGTGACGAAAGAAAATATAGTAATGCGGCTCCTGAAATGTGCAAAATACCTAAGATTTTTTGGGCGGCAAAAAACCTATCGGCAATCATACCTACTATAAAAGGTGCTATAATGGCGCCAAGGCATTGTGTACCGTAGGCAAGCCCTGTTTGTGCACCTGTGGCAGCAATTGCGCCTTTGGTAAGAAAAGTTCCCATGGTTACGAACCAAATACCCCAAATAAAAAAGTTAAAAAACATCATGGTTGATAACAGAATTCGGATATTGATTTTCATTTTTGGAAGATGGTTTGGGTTGGTTTGTTGCTAATTTATTTCAAATATATATTATTATTTTTTGAATGTGTTTTTTTGGGTGTTAAAAATTGAAAAGTGTGTAACGAAAACGTTAAAGTATTGGGGGTTTACTTTACTGAATGCGTTACTGGTTAGCCCCGACAGAAGGGAAAATCCTTTTGAGAGAAAACCTATTTTTTGTGGGTTTTAAAAAGCGACCAACGGTCTCGTCATATAAAGACGAGATTAAAACCCAACAAAAAAAAGTTTTGAAACAAAAGATTTGGAATGATGGCGTGATTGGCTTCTAATGAAAATTAAAATGATAGATTTTGTTATATTTGTTATTATTTAATTTGTTAGTGCGAGAGTATGAAAAACAGAAAACTCAGAATGGGTATGATTGGCGGCGGACGTGGTGCTTTTATTGGCAGCATTCACCGGCACGCGTTTAATATGGATGGATTGGTAGAATTGGTTTGTGGTGCTTTTAGTACAAACCCCGAAAACGCAGTTTTGTCAGGTCAAGATTTGTTTTTAGACGAAAATCGTATTTATATCGACTATAAAACAATGCTTGAAACCGAAGCAACTTTGCCCGAAAACAACAGGATTGATTTTGTGAGTATAGTAACACCAAACCACGCTCATTTTGAACCCGCAATGTTGGCTTTGGACTTAGGCTTTAACGTCGTGATCGAAAAACCAATGACTTTTACGGTTGATGAAGCAAAAATGTTGCACCAAAAAGTTCAAGAAACAGGATTGAAACTTTGTTTGACGCACACATACGCTGGTTATCCGATGGTCAAACAAGCAAGAGCGATGTTTGCCAACAACGATTTTGGGAAAATACGCAAAATTTGGGTCGAATATCCGCAAGGGTGGCTCAGTCAATTGTCTGAAAAAGAAGGAAATGCGCAAGCCGCTTGGCGCACCGACCCTACCAAAAGTGGCAAGGCAGGTTGCATGGGCGACATTGGGTCGCATGCGGCGCATTTGGCAGAATATATTTCGGGTTTGCAAATCACTCAACTTTGTGCCGATTTAAATACTGTTGTCGAAGGACGAAATCTGGACGATGATGGTGCTGTTTTACTGCGGTTTAACAATGGTGCAAGTGGTGTTTTGATTGCAAGTCAGGTAGCGGCTGGCGAAGAAAATGCTTTGAAAATTAAGATTCATGGCGAACAAGGTGGCATCGAATGGCACCAAATGGAGCCTAACACGCTGCTTGTGAAATGGCTTGACCGACCCACTGAAATTTTGCGCGCCGGCGGAAATTATAACAATTTAAGTCCGTTTATGACCCTAAATTGTAGAACTCCTGGCGGACATCCTGAAGGATACTTAGAGGCTTTTGCTAATATTTACAGAAATTTTGCTTTGACGCTGATAGCTGATTTAAAAGGCGAGACACCAACTGAAATTATGCTTGATTTTCCTGACGAAAATGATGGTCTTCGTGGTATGGCTTTTATAGAAAACGTGGTTGCATCAAGTGCATCGGAACAGAAATGGTTTGATTTCGTGGTTTAAATTAGAAGTTTTTTATTCTAATTTTGGCACAAAGAAAATAAAAATGTAAATTTTATATGTTAAATTTTCTGCCACGAAGACGCAAAGATTTTTAAGTTTTTTGGTTGATAAAAATTTTAATAAAATTTAATTTAAGTTATAAAATCCAAATAGTTTCCTTTGGTAATAACCTCAAAACTAGCCTCGGGATAGGCTTTTGCAAAGGCGGTCGGAATTTTGGCTTTGCGTTTTTCATTCCATTTGAATTCGAAACCAGCTAAATTTTCGTTTTCTACCTCCAGCCAATCTAATTCTTGTTGGTCGTAGGTGCGCCAAAAATAATTGGTTACCCATTTTTCATTATAATTCTGGTGCTTTATGCGTTCTGATGCCAAATAATTTTCCCATAACGCACCAACATCTGTTCGAGAATCAAGTCTTGTAAAATTGCCGATTATTGCGTTGCGAATACCGTTGTCTACAAAATACCACCTGTTAGATTTGGTGATTTCTTTGCGCAAATTCTTGCTATATCCTGGTAATTTATAAATCACAAAAACTTTTGAGAGCAAATCTAAATAACTTTCGACGGTGTTTTTAGACATGGCTAGTTGTGTGGCTAATTCTGGCAAAGAAACTTCTTGACCGATTTGAAAAGCTATTAATTTTAACAAATCAAGGATTTTATTAGACTGCTTGATGCCGTCAAAAATTAAAATATCTTTTAATAAATATGAATTCAGAATTTCTTTGAGATAATTAATTTTTTCATTCCAATCTGGATATTGTTCCAATTCTGGATAGGATCCAAACAGCAACCTTTCTTCAAGTTTTAAGGTTGTTTCTTTATAATTTTCATATTTGGCAAACTCCATTTGTGCCAACGGAAAAAGAAAAATAGTGTTTTTGCGACCAACAAGCGGCTCTCCTAATTTGTTTGATAAATCAAAAACCGACGATCCGGTTGCAATAATTTTTATACCGTCTATAGAATCTACAATCAATTTTAAAATTAAACCAATATCTGGAATGTTTTGTGCCTCGTCAATTACTAGCAGCTTAACGTTTGCTAAAAGACGACTGTAACTACTTATTGAACGTTCTTTTAATAAATTTGCATCATCAAGGTTTTCGCCGTTGAGCTGTAAATAATCTTGTTTTGGAATGTTGGAAAGATAATTTTTTATAAAAGCCGTTTTACCAACGCGCCTTGCACCCAGTAAAATCAATACTTTGTTAGGTAAAACTTTTTTGTTAAAAGACGGTAATATACCTCGATTTAAAAAATTCATAACAAATATTTTTATAAATTATGTTACAAATATAATCAAAAAACGTTAATTCAGTTAATGCGTTGACTACATTTACATTAATTCGGTCAATACGTTGACTGAATTAGCATTAATTCCGTCAATAGAGAATGTGTAAAATTTGATTTAACAACTAATTTTTCCAACCCTCACGGCATGCCTGCCACCTTCAAAATCGGTTTTTAAAAAAGTTTCAACCATTTCTACCGCTTGCGGAATCGAGGTAAATCGTGCGGGAATGCTAATGATATTGGCATCGTTATGTTGTCTTGCCAAAGTTGCAATTTCTTTGGTCCAGCACAATGCCGCACGTACGTTTTGTTGTTTGTTGGCAGACATCGCAATGCCGTTTCCGCTTCCGCAAATGATGATTCCGAAATCGGTATTTTTGTCATTTATATCTTTAGCGACAGCGTGCCCAAAATCTGGATAATCAACTGAATCTGCCGAGTCGGTGCCGTAGTTTGTTACTTCGTGACCATTTGCCTCAAGCATTTTTATAATTGCAAATTTATATTCTGGACCAGCGTGGTCGTTGCCAATTGAGATTTTCATTTTCATTTTTAATTAGATTGACATAAGCGCTTATCTTGGTAGTGTATTTGATTATGTATTAAGTCAACATCTTGTTGACCAATTCTAAATATTTTATCTTTACAAAATTAATGCTTTTTATAATGGAATTTACTACCAATATTACTCGATTTGACGACAGCGAAGTTTTTTGGACATCGATTATTATTATTCCTAATGACATTTTCCTAAAAATGATAAAAATTGCGCCAAACAAACGAATTATTTGCACCATCAATAATACTTTGACTTTTCATTGTGCTATGAACCCTAAGAAAGCTTTTCATTACATAATGATTAGCAAAGAAAAATTAAAATCTATAAACTCCGAAATTGGTACAACTATTTTTGTAAAAATAATTCCAGATTCATCAACATTTGGAATGCACGATTGCGATGAGCTACAAGAGGTTTTATACAGTGATCCTGACGGAAATGTATTGTTCGAAAAACTCACACTTGGCAGAAAACGAAGTTTGATTTATTGGATATCTAAAGTAAAGAATCCTGAATTACGCATCGAAAAATCGTTTGTTTTAATGGAGCATCTCAAACGAAATAAAGGCAAACTCGATCCTATTCAATTTCAAATTGATTGTCAAGAATTTAGATTAAAAAATAGTTTTTAAGAGTCATTTTTAATGCCTAAACTTATTTGACTTATATGTTTGAAAATTAAACATATAAGTCATATAGGTAAATATAAATAACTGATAACAAACAACTTAAAAAAAGTGTTGATATCATTTCATAATTCATTGATATTCAGTTAACATTAAATTAACAACTTTTGTTAATAACATTTTATAGATTTTAAGAAGTTTTCTGGTGATGTATT
>JBDLWE010000029.1:0-23033 GCA_039804445.1 Bacteroidota bacterium
ATGCCATATCTTGCATCACTTTACGGAAACGGGACGCCTGGTTCATACATGGGTTATGTTCCAACTTTTGATGGAGATTTGAATGATTACAACGCAACTATTGGGTACAAGACTGTAAAAAATGGTTGGAATGCAGATGCCAGTTTAACAACAGGTGGAAACAGTCAAATGTATACTGTAACTAATTCTCAAAACCGATCAAAAGACGCTAGCGGCAATTTTATTTATGCTAGTAATCCAAATCGATATACTGGGCCAATCACCTTTAAGCCAGGCGGAACAAACTTTACGCATTATGTTGGTAACATTGATATTTCTAAAAATTTCACAGACAAGTTGAGTTTTGCGATTGGTTCTGAGTTTAGAACAGAAAATTTTGAAGTACTAGAAGGAGATACAGCCTCTTATATTGGTGGTGGTGCAGATTCGTTTCAAGGTAATACTCCAGAAAACTCTGGAAAATTTAATCGCTACAATATTGGTGGATATGTTGATTTAGCATACGACGTAACCAAAGATTTTTTAGTAAACGCTACAGCACGTGTCGAAAATTATTCTGATTTTGGAAATGCGTTTGTTTGGAAAATTAGTTCACGATACAAATTTGCAGATGACAAAGTAACATTAAGAGGATCGCTTTCTACAGGTTTTAGAGCACCATCATTGCACCAAATTTATACTCAAAAATCACAATCATCATTTGTTGCAGGACAAGGAATTGTGGTTCAAGGTCTTATAAACAATGTTTCATCTGCTGCCTTGTTAAATGGCGTACCAAAATTGCAAGCCGAAGAGTCTACTAACTTTACAATTGGTGCAGGTTTAAGACCAAGCAAAAATTTTTCTGTAACTCTAGATTACTACAATATTACTGTAGATAAAAGAATTATCTTAGGAAATCAAATCGATTTTGGTGCTGCAGGAAGCAATGCATTTTTTGTCAACGGTTTAAAGTCTGTTACTTCAGGACTTGACTTTGTATCTAGTTATAGAAATTTAATGGTGGGTTCTGGTAAAATGGCATTTAATCTTTCAGGCAACTATACTTTTAGAAACGAAAGAGACGGAGCCATAAACAATCCAGCAAGCGTAAGAGCACTTGGTCAAAATGTAATTAACGCAACTCAAGAAGCACTTTTGTTTACATCACGTCCAAAATTTAAAGTAATTGGCGGAGTAGATTATGAAGCTGGCAAATGGGGCTTCTCTCTAAATAACACTATGTTCGGTCCAACAAAGTTTAAAAATGATGGTATGTCTAATGATTTAAGAATTGAATTCTTAACTAAAATCGTTTCTGACCTTGGCATCACATATTCTGCAACGGATAAATTTACTATCCAAGCAAACATTAACAACTTATTAAATGTTTTACCTGAGTGGGAATTTAAAGCAGAAAATTCTGCTGGTCAAGCCATTTTAAATAGTGCAGCATCAACTAGGGAGCAATTTAATTTAGTTACTTTCAACGGTCGTTATTCTCAAATGGGTTATGACGGATACCATTTTAGTCAACTTGGTACAATGTTAAATTTATCATTAAACTACAAGTTCTAATTTTTTTAAAATGTAAAAAAGAGTCATCAGAAATGGTGGCTCTTTTTTTTGTATATAATAATTTTGTAACAATTTTAGATTTTGATGTAATATTTAAACTTTACCATAGTAATATATTTGTAAAAATAAAAACAAATACATCTGATGAAAAATCTTTTAACAATTATCGCAATCTTTATTATAAGTTTGTTTTCAACAGCGCAAAACAAAAACGTAATAGACGAAACCACTATCACAAAAAGAACAATTACTGGTAGTGAAGGCACGAAGGTTTTAATCAAAACTGAAGATAAAAAAGAAATTCAAAAAGTGATGCTTGGTGAAGAAAAACCAAATACTTTGAATATCGAAACGAAAGACTCGCCAGTTGAAGTAGTATCTACAACAAAAATAACTAATCCAGATGGTTCAGTTCGTACCATCGACCAAGATAGGTCTGGCATTTATGATATGAACGGCAAGAAGATGGAACTTGTGCTTGATAGCGTGGGTTATATAATTAGTAGTGACAGTAAAAAACTTGGTTTTTTAAGAAAAACGTCAAACAACAGTTATTTGTTTAAAACATCATCAAAAACTGCTATCGTATATTTTGACACGACGGGCAATATGATTGTAGATTCTTACGACGACAAGCAAGACCTTGTCAAAACCGATATATACGATATTACAAAATAGTTTGGGGAAACTTGTTAGGTGAAAAAATCTCGGACTTCGGTTCGGGGTTTTTTTTATTAATTGCTCTCAATTTCTTTAATAATCACCTCTTCTTCTGCTGTTTGTGTAATGCCCGAAACATTCCAATATTCGGTCAAGATTTGGTTTTTTTTGTTAAACAATGTTTTGTCTTTAAAAACATCACTTTCATTATAATTATAATTTTGATTACTAAAATTTGTTGTCACAAAATAATGCCGAACTTCATAAGTTGTTATTTCTTTTCGCTCAATTTTTTCAAAAGCAATCTCTTCTTTCGAGCTTACTAAATGATAATTATCGTCATCAAATTTATAAATCGATTTGAATTGTGATTTTGTAATGTTTTTTGAACCACTACCTGTTTTTTTTGGATAATTCGCTATTCGTGTTGCTGGAATGATGGTAGTTACAGATACAATCAAGTTGCGTCGTGGTTCATATACAATAGAATAATTGTCTAAAAGCCCATCGGTATCATTCAAAGGTTGCACCGAATACACATTATATTGTTTGTTTTTTGAAAACACTTTTACCACAAAATCATACTTTTTCTTTGCAGATGGATCTAAAATAGCGCTAAGATATTTAAAATTATAATAGTTTTCCATGATATCATTCAAATTATATCCCAACAAATCTTGCGAAATTTCTTTATCTAAAAGGCCAAAAGCTCGATTTTGTTCGACCAAAATATTAGAATCAAATTTTGTGGTTTTTCCAAATATTTGAAAGTTTATTAAACCATCGTTATAATAAGCATATTTTCCGTTTAGTTTAAAAAACTCGCGTGCATAAACCTTTAATCTTGCTGGAATTGTAAGGCGTTTTTTTGAGTTTTCGACTAAATTCTTTAGCATTTTTTGCGGATTTTTTGTGATAACCAGTTCCTCGAGGTCGTTTGTATTGTTTTTTAGAAAGACTTCGGTTAAATTGGCGGTTAACAATGTTGATTTGATATTAATTTTGTTATAAGAAGTGTGTGATATTGCAATACTTGTGGCAGATTTTAGCACAAAAGTAGCTTTGCCGTCAATATTTGTCAAAACATTTTGTTTGGTTTTTAGCAAAACAATCAGTGCATCTTCAATTGGCAGATTAGTCGATGCATCTTTAACAATAATCGATTTCTCCGTATTTTGCGAAAATATAGGTGTTGAAAATACAAGAAGTAAAGCAAGCAAAAACTGTTTCATGACAAAGAGGGATTTCAATAAAACTTTAATTTTTGTTAAAAATAATTAAAAATTTTTCTGGCACAAAGTTTATATCAAAAAAAAACCTGAATCAATCAGGTTAATGTTTTTAGTTATTATGCAAAAATGCCTGCCTATTCAGCAATGTTTCCTCGGCTTCGACATGGTTAGTATCGGGAATACAACAGTCAACTGGGCAAACAGCTGCGCATTGTGGCTCATCGTGAAAACCTTTACATTCAGTACATTTACTAGGAACAATATAGTAAATATCGTCAGAAACGGGTATTTGCGCATCGTTTGCATCGACTTCTGTACCGTCGGGCAAAATTACTTTTCCAGATAATTTTGTACCGTCTTTGTACCGCCAATCGTCTGCTCCTTCATAAATGGCAGTGTTCGGACATTCAGGTTCACAAGCACCACAGTTAATGCATTCGTCGGTTATGATTATTGCCATTTTTATATAATTCTAAAAGATTAGTAGTGTTTTTAACGATCTGCTTTTAGTCTTTTTGACTTGATGGCTTTCGGCTCTCGATCAGATAGTATATTTTTGTGCAAAATTACAATGTATATCATTCAAAAACAAATAAACAAATGTTACAGATCGATAAAATTAGGTGTTTTGTAGAATTAGGAAATTTTCTAAGGCGGTTTACCGACCACGACTCCAAACGTGCACAAAACAAGGTTGGTAACGATCGTTTTTTTACTGATTTTTTAGATTTGATAAAACTCTCGCAATCACACAACGGTTGGTACACGCCAGACAATGTTTTTTATGCAATTCAGTCGTGGGCTACCGCATTAACTTTAGAAAATTTAGAAAAATGGCTCGAAAATTATAATATTTTAGACGACAAACAACCAAAAACCATTGCCATTATTTTGGCAGGAAATATTCCACTTGTAGGCTTTCACGATTTTTTATCTGTTCTTTTGTCCGGAAATAAAGTACTTATCAAAACATCGTCAAACGATCAGAAACTTTTACCGTTTCTGGCAGAATATTTAATTTTTTGTAACAGAAACATTAAAGGTTTAATAGAATTTACAGACAAAAAACTCGAAAATTTCGACGCAGTTATCGCTACAGGAAGTAACAATACCGCACGTTATTTTGAATATTATTTTCGAGATAAACCGTCGATTATAAGAAAATCAAGAAATTCAGTTGCAGTTCTTACGGGTAACGAATCTTCTGAACAAATGATTGCATTAGGCGAAGATATTTTCAGATATTTTGGATTGGGCTGTCGCTCGGTTTCCAAACTATTTGTACCTCAAAACTATAATTTTGATTTATTTTTTAACGGAATTTTCGATTATCAAGACGTCATAAAATATGAAAAATATGCTAATAATTATGACTACAACAAAGCAGTTTTTCTGATGTCAAATTTTAAACTACTTGACAATGAGTTTCTTACCATAAAAGAAGACCAAAGTTATGCGTCGCCAATTGCATCTATTTTTTATGAATTTTATGACAATCTTGACGATTTAAAATCAAAACTTAAAAATGACCATGATAAAATTCAGTGCATAGTTTCAAATAATTTAATAGAAAACAGCATTGATTTCGGGCAAACACAAAAACCAAATTTATGGGACTATGCCGATAATGTTGACACGATTGATTTTCTGTTAAGCATCTAAACTTTTATCCAAATTTACTTCTTCATAAATCGACGATAATTTCAACAGCACATCTATCGATTCAATAAAAATCGATTCGTCTAAAGATTTTTTCTCAATCATCAACCACGATTTATCGTCATTCTTGGTCCATAAAATAACACATATTGCTTGACTGTCAATGGTTACATAGTTTTTTAGCGATGGGATTTGACGGTATAATTCAAATTTCGATCCCAAATCATAATTCCTAGTCGAAGGCGAAAGAATTTCAAAAAGTACCGTTGGATTCGTAACCGTATCAAACTTGTCATCGGTTGTTTCAATTTTGCCACAAATAATACTCAAATCAGGATAAGTATATTGCGAACTGGCAGGATTATAAATTCGTAAATCACTACCAAAAGGACGGCATTTTTTACCTTTTAGTTTATTTATCACTTCACCAGTTACATTTATTGCAATCACATTATGCGGAATCGACGCACCGCTCATCGCAAAAACTTCACCTTTTATAAATTGATGCTTCTCAGTTGCTTCTCTCTCAAATTCAAGAAAATCTTTTTCAGTCATCAATAGTTTTTCTAGTGCTCCCATTTTATATACAATTTTGAAAAACAAATATACAAATTTTATATTTTATCAAAATATTCAAATTTCTCTTACGCCGAAAAGTAACCTATTGCGAAACTATTTTAAGCGGTTTAAAATTGCAAACCACTAAATCACTAAACTTCTACACTAAAAACCTTTAAACTTTTAAACTTTTAAACTTGAAAATCAACATATTTTTTCGCAAATTTGCATTTAAAAAAAACTGACTATGAAAATCCATAATTTTAGTGCAGGACCCTGCATTTTGCCACAAGAAGTTTTTCAAAAATCATCAGAAGCAATCTTGAATTTTAATAATTCTGGATTGTCAATTCTTGAAATTTCGCACCGTAGCAAAGACTTTGTTGCTGTTATGGACGAAGCCCGTGCCCTAGCACTTGAACTTCTTGGTTTGACAAACAAAGGTTACCAAGCACTTTACTTGCATGGTGGTGCAAGTCTAGAATTTTTGATGGTGCCATACAATTTGATGCAGACCAATGGAAAAGCCGCCTACCTCGATACTGGAACATGGGCGAGCGCAGCCACAAAAGAAGCCAAAAATTTTGGCGAAACAGTGGTAGTTGCCTCGTCAAAACCAGAAAATTATAACCATATCCCAACAGATTTTCAAATCCCCGCCGATGCAAGTTATTTTCATTGCACAAGCAACAATACTATTTTCGGCACACAAATCAAGAATTTCCCGCAGACCAATGTTCCTGTGGTTTGCGACATGAGCTCTGATATTTTTTCGAGAGTTCTAGACTTTTCTAAATTCGATTTAATTTATGCAGGCGCACAGAAAAACATGGGACCAGCCGGAACAACTCTGGTCATTGTCAAAGAAGAAATTTTAGGCAAATCTGGTCGCATCATCCCAAGTATGCTTGACTATCAGAAACACATAACTGCCGAAAGCATGTACAACACACCTGCTTGTTTCCCGGTTTACGCATCGTTGTTAACGTTGCAATGGCTCAAAAATCAGGGGGGAATTGCAGCTATCGAACAAAAGAATAACTCAAAAGCCGAATTGATTTATAGCGAAATCGACCGCAATTCATTGTTCGTAGGAACAGCCAAAAAAGAAGACAGAAGCGCGATGAATGCGTGTTTTTTGTTAAAAGACGACAGTTTGACCGCCAAGTTTGATAGTATTTGGAAAGCCGCAGGAGTTTCTGGCATCACTGGCCACCGATCGGTTGGTGGTTATCGTGCCTCGATGTACAATGCATTGCCGCTAGAAAGCGTTCAGGTTTTGGTTGATGCTATGCAAAAGTTAGAGCAGTCTGTTTAGTCGATGATAAAGATATTGTCTACTAGTTAGATTCTCTAGCCCTGATAGCAGCGATATCCTTTTTTGAGAAAAACCTATTTTTTGATGGTTTTGCAGAACGACCAACGGAAGTTCCTGCAAAGGCATTCAAAAAAAGGTTTTTGAAAAAAAGATAAAGCGAATAGCAGGATTAGCTTCAAAAGAAGAATTAGAATAGTGTGTATTAAACACATTTCACAAAAAAAACATTTCACATTTTATTAAAAACATTTTACTTATAAATGAAAATATTAGCAAACGACGGACTTTCAAAAAGTGGAATTCAGGCACTTGAAACTGCTGGTTTTGAAGTAATTACCACAAAAGTTGCACAAGAACAAGTTGCAAATTTTATCAACGAAAAAAACATTGCGGTGCTGTTAGTTCGCAGCGCCACAAAAGCAAAACAAGACGTGATTGATGCCTGTCCAAACCTAAAGATCATTGGTCGCGGTGGCGTAGGCATGGACAATATCGATGTAGAATATGCCCGTTCAAAGGGTGTTCACGTCATCAATACGCCTGCATCGTCGTCAGAATCTGTGGGCGAATTGGTTTTTGCACACTTGTTTTCGGGCGTTCGTTTCTTGCACGATGCCAACCGAAATATGCCTTTAGAGGGCGATTCAAATTTTGACGGTCTCAAAAAAGCCTACGCAAACGGCATCGAGCTGCGCGGTAAAACCATCGGAATTATTGGTTTTGGGCGCATTGGTCAGGCTGTTGCCAAAATGGCTTTAGGTCTCGGAATGAAAGTAATTGCGTCGGACAAATTTGTGGGAAAGGCCGAGGTAAAAGTCGATTTTTATAACGGTCAGTTCATTAACGTTGAGATAGAAACCGAACCGATGGAAGACCTTTTGAAACATTCAGATTTTATAACGTTGCACGTTCCTGCACAAAAAACGTATGTAATTGGTGCGCCAGAAATTGCATTGATGAAACAAGACGTTGGCATTATCAATTGTGCTCGAGGTGGCGTTATAGACGAAGTTGCACTAATTGACGCTCTAGATTCAGGAAAAGTATTGTTTGCGGGACTTGATACTTTTGAAAACGAACCATCGCCAGAAATAAAAATATTGATGCACCCAAAAATTTCGCTCACGCCACACATTGGCGCAGCAACACTTGAGGCACAAGACAGAATTGGCACAGAACTTGCTTCGCAGATTGTTAGTTTGTTGAAAACCGAAAAATAAATTACAAAATTGTAGTTTTTTTTCTATTTTTGAAAAAATATTTTACAACCCTCAACACTATAAACTTATGTTAGAGCAACTCACACAACTCGTACAACAATTTGGGCAGCAAGACATTGTGCAAAATTCTGCCATTCCAAACGAGCATAACGAGGCCGTTATGCAAGAAGCAGGATCGACCATTTTGTCTGGACTTAAAAATGTTTTAGGACAAAGTGGCGGGCTCGAGCAACTAGGCGGCCTTTTGGGCGGTGGGTCGGCAGATTCCTCAAACCCCGTAGTTAGCGGAATTACAACACAACTTGTTGAAAATCTGGGCTCAAAATTTGGCATCGATGCCAGCGCAGCCTCGGGACTGGCAACTAGCATGATTCCGAAAATTTTGGGTTCACTCATTGGCAATGCTAAAGACGCAAATGTGTCTGGCTTTCAAATGTCAGATTTAATTGATGCAATATCAGGCGGTGGCGCACAAGGCGGCGGACTTATGGACGCAGTTTCAAAATATGGCGGAGCATTTGGACTTGACCAAAATGCAGATGGAAAAGTCGATATTGCCGATGCAATGGCAGCCGTAACCAACAAAGGCGGCGGCATTGGCGGACTTCTTGGCAAACTTTTCGGGAAATAGTCAATGGCGATTCAAAACAAATAAATTTTAAAAACCGTTCAAGCAATTGAATGGTTTTTTTGTTAAAAATTTTTAAATATAAAATGCAACAATCAGAAAATCAAACCTATTCAATTCCAGCAAAACTTCGCAAAATAGAAAACATGCACATTGTTTTTTGGTTGTTCAAAGACCTTTGCTGGTGCATACTTTTCAAGCCGTTGGCAATCGCCATGATATTACCGACGCTAGCAATAGCAGCAGGCATCACGTATCAAAACCGTAATATCAAAACAGAATTATACCACAACCTGGCCGTTTTTTTCTGGATAATTGCCAACTGTTTTTGGATGGTGTCTGAGTTTTTTCATTTTGATAATACTGTTGTTATTGCTAATCTTACGGGCAAAAATCTTGCAATTTTTCCGTTTTCGATAGGTATTTTGTTTCTAGGTTACTATTATGGAAAATATTATATGGTGCCAAAATTCAGAAAAACATAATTTTTTGTCAGAACCTAATCCAGCTTTCCGTTTCAAGATTTTGGACGAAAACACTTTTTTTCTACACCAAAAAATGAGCTTCGTTGGTCGCTATTTTTTGTCAAGAAAAAAATGTGTTTTCGCCCAAAATGCTTTTCACTTCAATCTGGGGTAGGGGGTTTACAATACATAAACAGATATCTTGAAAACAAAGTCAAGTATAGCAAGAGAACCACTTTTACTTCACATGTAAAAAAAGCACCAACAAGTGATTCCCGTTCTGATCTTCGTGTCTTTGTGGCAAAAAATTAAAAAAACTTAAAGTAAATTTTGTAATGTTACTTCTTTGCGCAAAAAAACCTTCATGATTAAAAACCATGTAAAATTATTTTTTTCGTTTTCGCTCAAAATCTGTATCTTGCACCAAACAATGATTTTTGATGTCAGACATAAACAAATACGACGAAGATAATATTCGATCACTCGACTGGAAAGAGCATATCCGGATGCGACCTGGAATGTACATCGGTAAACTTGGCGATGGCTCGTCGGTCGACGATGGGATTTACATTCTAGTCAAAGAAGTGATTGACAATTGCATCGACGAGTTTGTGATGGGAGCGGGCAAAAACATCGAAGTGACCATTAAAGACAAAACCGTTTCGGTGCGAGATTACGGCCGTGGCATTCCGCTGGGCAAAGTAGTCGACGTAGTTTCTAAAATGAATACAGGTGGAAAATATGATTCGCTGGCGTTCAAAAAATCTGTAGGACTAAATGGTGTGGGAACCAAGGCCGTTAATGCACTTTCAAACTATTTTAGGGTCGAATCTGTGCGTGATGATAAACAAAAAGCAGCAGAATTTTCGGCAGGAAATCTTACTTTAGAAGAAGACATCGTCGAAACGACCAAACGCAAAGGTACAAAAGTAACTTTTACGCCAGATGAAGCAATTTTCAAAAACTATAAATTCCGGAGTGAGTACATTATCAAAATGCTCAAAAATTATTGCTATCTGAACACGGGATTATCAATAATTTATAACGGCGAAAAATATTTTTCAGACAACGGGCTTCGCGACCTTCTTGACGAAAACATTGCCGAAGAAGATAAAGTTTATGATATTATTCATTTGAAAGGCGAAGATATCGAGATTGCATTAACCCATTCAAAATCGCAATATTCTGAGGAGTATCATAGTTTTGTAAACGGACAGAATACTACACAAGGCGGCACGCATCTCATCGCTTTTCGCGAAGCCATCGTCAGAACAATCAGAGAATTTTATAACAAAAATTTTGAACCATCAGACGTCAGAAAATCAATAGTATCGGCAGTATCTATCAAGGTCATGGAACCCGTTTTTGAGTCACAAACCAAGACCAAATTAGGTTCGACTGACATTGGTTCAGAAGCTGGAATGCCATCTGTGCGAACATTTATAAACGATTTTATAAAAACCAAACTCGACAATTTTCTGCATAAAAATCCAGAAACTGCCGATGCATTGTTGCGCAAAATCTTGCAAGCAGAACGCGAACGAAAAGAACTTTCGGGCATTCGTAAATTGGCAAAAGACCGTGCCAAGAAAGCCAGTTTGCACAACAAAAAACTACGTGATTGTAGGGTGCATCTTGGCGATATCAAAAATCCAAGATATTTAGAATCTACACTTTTTATAACCGAGGGCGATTCTGCGTCAGGTTCAATCACTAAATCTCGCGACGTAAACACACAAGCGGTTTTTAGTTTGCGAGGAAAGCCGCTGAACTCGTATGGCATGACCAAAAAAATTGTGTACGAAAACGAAGAGTTTAATCTGTTGCAAGCAGCACTAGATATCGAAGAATCTATAGAAGATTTGAGATACAACAACATTGTTATTGCCACAGATGCCGACGTTGATGGCATGCATATTCGATTATTACTTATAACATTTTTCCTACAATTTTTTCCAGAACTTATCAAAGAAGGTCATTTATACATTCTGCAAACACCGCTTTTTAGGATTCGGAACAAAAAAGAAACTATCTATTGCTATTCTGATGAAGAAAAACGTAATGCCATCGAAAAACTAAAACCAAAGCCCGAAATCACTCGTTTTAAAGGGCTTGGAGAAATTTCGCCCGATGAATTCAAGAATTTTATTGGCGAAACAATAAAACTTGACCCGATAATGATGGACAAAAATACTTCGATAGAGCAGTTATTGTCATTCTATATGGGAAAAAACACACCCGATCGTCAAGAGTTTATCATAAATAATTTGAAGGTTGAACTGGATGAGGTTGAAATGAATTGAAAATTTGATTGATATGAAAAATTGAAATTATTGATTTTTGTAATAATTATTTCAACTGCTTTGGTTTTGTTTTTTCTTAAAAAATCAAATGATCATGTTGAATGCACAACTGTGAGGAATAAAAAAAATTTAGAAAATGGAAACGTTATTTTTATAAAAACGCACATTTGTAAAAAAAAATATGCTTTGTAATTACTGTGCAAGATAAAAATTTAGATAAAAAACTTTTTTCTCAAGTTGTTGAGCTACTTTCGAAGGCTCGACAACATTTGTTGCGTGCAGTAAATTCAACAATGACTTGTGCTTATTTTGAAATAGGTAGAATGATTGTGGAAGAAGAACAAAATGGAAAAGACAGAGCGGAATATGGTGCGCAATTGCTTAAAGGTTTGTCTAATGATTTAACGAAGGAGTTTGGAAAAGGTTTTTCTGTTGATAGTTTAGAAAATATGAGGAAGTTTTATGTGACTTACTCAATATCCGAGTCAGTGACTCGGATATTACAAATTCTAAATTCCGAGGCATTGAATCGGAATTCTGATCACGCAAATTCATCATCGCTGACTACTAATTTTGATGGTCAAAAAATACAATCACTAATATCGTTTTTTAAATTATCATGGACACACTATGTTTTTTTAATGCGAATTGACAACGAAAAAGAAAGAAGTTTTTATGAAATTGAATCCGAAAAATACAATTGGAGCGTTCGAGAGCTAAAACGTCAGTACGATACAGCATTATATACTCGCCTGGCTTTAAGCAGAGATAAAGAAGGTATTTTATTATTATCTCAAAAGGGTCAGATTATTGAAAAACCGAAAGACATAATAAAAGATCCATATATTTTAGAATTTTTAGGCTTACCTGAACGGCACCAGTATTCTGAATCTGAATTAGAACAAGAAATAATTAATAAACTAGAACATTTTCTTTTAGAATTAGGTGATGGCTTTGCATTTGTAGCCCGTCAAAAACGAATAACTTTTGACGATAAACATTTTAGAATTGATTTAGTATTTTTTAATCGCGTGCTAAAATGTTTTGTTTTGATAGATTTAAAAATAGGAGATTTAAAACACCAAGATTTAGGACAGATGCCAATGTATGTAAACTTTTATGACAGAAATATGCGATTGGATGGAGAAAATAAAACCATCGGTATTGTGTTGTGTCAAAACAAAAGCGAATTGGTTGTCGAATATACATTACCCAAAAATAACGAACAAATTTTCGCAAGCAAGTACAAAACTATACTACCGAGTAAAGAAGATTTGATGAAACTAATAAAAAGTATTTGATTTTGAACAACCTAACTCTTTTCGATACTTTAAACGAACGCCAAATCGAGGCAATTAAATCCGAAAACAAGAGGGTTTTGGTTTTGGCAGGTGCAGGCTCGGGCAAAACAAAAACATTGTTGCAAAAAATTAAGTACTTAGTCGAAGAAAAAAAAGTGCAACCTTCAGAAATTCTTGCAATCACCTATACCAAAAATGCTGCAAACGAAATGATCGATCGTTTGATTATAGATGCTGATAAAAGTGGGGTTTACGAAACTATAATTTTTGATAAATATTTAAAAATCGACGAAAAAAATCGTCAACGAAGTATTTATATCAAAAAATTCAGGTGGATAGAAAATCTTACTATTCGTACGTTTCATAGTCTTTGTTATAAAATAATGCAAAACTATGGTGTCAAAGAATTTGATAATAAATTTAAAATCATTTCTGAAGACAAAAGGAAAGACGACGACCCGATGTTGCAATTTGCAGCGTCAGAAACTAGTTTTGAAGTTTTTCACAAACTGTTGATTAGGCAGTGCGAAAATACAGATTATCTGCTGTCGCTAAAAAAATATATCCTTGATTATGCGGTCGATAAAGTCCATATCGAAAAGTTTAGAAACCTAAACCAATATCCCGAAGGGAAAATTTACACTACGCTTCGAGGTGAAAAAGTAAGATCAAAATCAGAACAGTACATAGCCGATTGGTTTTTTAGGCACAGCATAAATTATCAATATGAGCCTGTAATTAACATTAAAGATTTTGATTTCAAGCCGGACTTTTATGTAGAAGATGCAAATTTGTACCTTGAACATGTTTCTAACAAAAGTTATCCATCAAAAAATAAAATCGAACAATTCAAAAAAGGAAACATACTTTGTGTGCGAACTTTTGAGAAAATGACCGAGGATTCTGCACTTTTCAATTATGCTTTGGACAAAATCGTAAAAGGCAGATTGTCCGAAAACTACGTTTCTAATCGTATTTTGAGTTATCAAGAAGAGTTTAAACGGTATGGCGAAGAGGTAAAAGATTTTATATACCAGGCCATTAGAATTTGCGATATGTTGAAGGTCGAAGGCAGCGATTGGCCCGCAGTTTTTGAAAAATCGCAGGCAGATGCACATGAGCGTGTTAGAATTTTTTATAGTATTGCAATGCCTTTAGCTGAAGAATTTGTGAAGTATTGTACCAACAAATCTTATCTCGATTTCAATGATTTGATAAGCCGAACGGTGCAACTTTTTAAGAAAAACAAAGATATTACCAAAAAATTTCAAACACAGTTTCAGTATTTGCTGGTCGATGAGTTTCAAGATGTAAACAATTTGCAGCTCGAACTTATCAAGCAAATGATAACACCACAAACGCAGCTTTTTTGTGTGGGTGATGATTGGCAAAGCATTTATGGATTTCGCGGTTCGAATGTGGATTGTATTTTAAATTTTGATAAAATTTTTAAAAAAGCAAAAACTATTAAGCTTAATCTTAATTATCGCAGCACCCAAAATATTGTTGGAGCAAGCAACGAGGTCATTAAACACAACAAACTTCGTATCGACAAAGAAATTTTTGCGTCAAAAATATCAAATTTTAAAATAGTAGAATTTGCGGGAAATAACATTGAAGAAAACGTTGATTTTTGTGTCGAAAAAGTGCGTGAACTATTAAAAGACGGGTTCAAAAACGACGATATTTTGTTTTTGTACAGACGAAGCAAAATGAACGTGCCTTACTTTTTTGCACTTAAAAACGAAAATTTGAAAGTACAAAACAAGACAATTCATGGCGCAAAGGGGCTTGAGGCCAAAGTAGTTTTCATTATCGGGCTTACAGACGGTTACGGTGGTTTTCCAGACGTTTGGCTAGAGGATCGCATTTTTCAGGTTGTTAAACCAGCCAATCACGACTTGCTGCTCGAAGAAGAACGCCGACTTTTTTATGTGGCAATTACTCGTGCTAAAGACCAATTATATTTGATCACCGAAAAAGGAAACTCATCTAGGTTTTTGCGAGAAATTCCTGCCGAGTTTAAGACTTTGCAAATGGAAAAAAGCAAACATCAAAAGAAAAGTTTTTTGATTTGCAATAACTGCAGTAAACAAATAGAATTGTTTCACAAATTTTGTCCGCATTGTGGGGTTGCGGTCAAGTAGTATTAAATCGATAACAAAAAAAAAATTTTTTTGGGCGTGTCCCTTCGGGTCGTGCTGTTCGTTCCCACTTTTTTTTGAAAGGCAAAAAAAGCCTTTCCAAAAAAGAGTTCCACTGCCATCACTCACGCAAGATCCAGTTTGTAAAAAATTTTATTAAATTCAAAAAAGTATTACCTTTCCCAAAAAAAGATTTCGATTAAATGAAGGACGAAGACGAAGAAGAAAGATACGAAAACGACAATATTCAAGACAACTCATACCCGAACGAAGAGGTCACTAATGTCGATAAAAGTAATTTTGAAGGCAAACATTTTTATGAAAATGATGAAGTAGGCGAGGACAGCCTTATTAAAGTCACAGGAATGTACAAAGATTGGTTCCTGGACTATGCCAGTTACGTAATTCTAGAAAGAGCCGTGCCCGCTATCGAAGACGGTTTCAAGCCCGTACAACGCCGCATCATGCACTCGCTCAAAGAACTAGACGACGGTCGATATAACAAAGTGGCTAACGTGGTGGGGCATACCATGCAATACCACCCGCACGGCGATCAGTCTATTGGCGATGCGATGGTGCAAATCGGACAGAAAGAATTACTGATTGACTGTCAAGGCAACTGGGGCAACATTCTCACGGGCGATGGTGCTGCGGCTTCAAGATACATCGAGGCACGACTTTCAAAGTTCGCACTTGAGGTTATTTACAGTCCAAAAATCACAGATTGGGGCGTTTCTTATGACGGACGACGAGCCGAGCCTAACAATTTGCCTGTAAAATTTCCGTTGCTATTGGCACAAGGCGCCGAAGGAATTGCCGTAGGATTATCAACCAAGGTTTTGCCACACAATTTTAATGAGTTGATAGAGGCATCCATAAAAATATTGAAAGGCAAACCGTTTATTATTTATCCTGATTTTCTCACTGCTGGCATTGCCGACGTTTCGAACTATAATGATGGTCTTCGTGGTGGTCGTGTGCGCGTGCGAGCAAAAATAGGGCAGTGGGACAAGAATACTTTGGTCATTACTCAAATTCCGTTTTCGACAAACACTGTAACGCTTATAGACAGTATTTTGAAAGCCAATGAGAAAGGCAAAATAAAAATTAAGAAAATAGAAGACAACACGGCCGCCGAAGTCGAAATTTTAATTCATTTATTTCCAGGAGTTTCGCCAGATAAAACAATAGATGCACTATTTGCATTTACAGCCTGCGAATCGTCAATTGCGCCGCTAGGTTGTGTGATCGAAGATAACAAACCACTTTTTGTGGGTGTGTCTGAAATGCTAAAAATTTCGACAGAGCGTACAACCGATCTGCTCAAACAAGAACTTGAAATTCAACTCGAAGAACTTAAAAACAAATGGCATTTTTCGACATTAGAAAAAATATTTATCCGTGAAGAAATGTACATCGATTTCAAACTTTATTCAGATCGAGAATCGCTGTATGTTTATTTGTATAATAGTTTCGGGCCATTCAAAGCATCTTTTGTTCGCGAAATAAATGATGACGATTTACAGCGATTGACCCAAATTCCGATGATCAGAATCACTCGTTTTGATTCTGACAAGGCCGATGATGGCATTGCAAAGTTAGAAGACGAAATGAAAGAAGTCGAGCATCATCTGGCAAACCTAATTGATTTTGCGATAGCCTATTTTACAAAACTAAAAGAAAAATACGGTAAAGGTCGCGAGCGATTGACCGAACTTCGATCTTTTGAAAACATAGAAGCCACAAAAGTGGTACTTAGAAACACAAAACTATACGTTAACAAAGAAGAAGGTTTTGTAGGAACCGGTCTAAAACGTGACGAATATATTGGCGATTGCTCGGATATCGACGACGTGATTGTTTTTTTGCGTGACGGAAAAATGATGATTTGCAAAGTCGATGAAAAAAAATTTGTAGGAAAAGACATTATTCATGCTGCGGTTTTTGACAAATCTGACAAACGCACCATTTATAATCTGGTGTACCGCGACGGAAAATCAGGACCATCGTTTATCAAGCGTTTTAATGTTTCTGGTGTAACACGCGATAAATTTTATGATTTGACTAATGAAACTGTGGGGTCGCAAGTTTTGTATTTTTCGGTAAACCCAAATGGCGAGGCCGAAGTCTTAACTATTTTGTTGCGCCAAGTTGGCAGCATCAAGAAACTGAAGTGGGATGTAGATTTTGCGACAATTGCCATAAAAGGGCGAACGAGCAAGGGCAATACTGTGACCAAATACCCAATAAAAAAAATCGAGTTAAAAGAAAAAGGAATTTCAACACTATTGCCACGTAAAGTTTGGTTTGATGATACGGTGCAAAGATTAAACACCGATGCTCGTGGCGAATTGCTGGGCGAATTTAAACCTTCGGACAAAATTTTGGTGATTTCGCAATCTGGTAAACTCAAGGTTATAACGCCAGAATTATCGACACATTTTGATGAAGACATGGTGGTTTTAGAAAAATGGATTCCCAAAAAACCAATTTCGGCAATATATTATGATGGCGAAAAAGAAAAATATTTCTTGAAACGATTTTTGGTTGAGGTCGAAAACAAAGAAGAAACTTTTATTACAGAACACGAAAAGTCGCAACTAGAAATTGTCTCTACAGATTATAGGCCTGTTGCCGAGTTGATTTTTACGAAAGTAAAAGGCGTTCAAAAACCAAATTTGACTGTTGATATCGAAAATTTTATAGCCGTAAAAGGTATGAAAGCATTTGGAAATCAATTGACTGCAGACAAGTTGAAACAAGTAAATTTGTTAGAAGCTTTGCCATTTGAGTTACTTGCAGAAGAAATTGTTATTGAAGAAGTTATTCCTGATATAGAGCCAAATACAGATCTTGATGATGATGGGCAGCTAGGGTTGGTTTTAGAATAATGAGTTTTTGGTTTGAATTAATTTTCTTTTGCAAGTAGTTCTGCGTGAGGGATTGTAACGAAGCTCTTTTTTAAAAAGGCTTTTTCTGCCTTTTTAAAAAAGCGGGAGTGAAAGCCCGACAGCAAAAAACCAAAAACGCCATCACCGGTTGGGTGATGGCGGTTTTGGTTTTTTGGTGGCACGCCCAAAAAATGAATTTTATTTTATTTTTAGTGCAGTTCCCTTTTGCTTTTTGTCGCTACCAACCAATCCAAATTCAAAAGTATATGAATCTTTGGTGGTGGTTATAATGCGCATTGCGACAGATTTTTTTTCTTGAATTGTTTTTGGGTTTATTTTAGTCAAAACATATTCGCAATCATTCACCCATCTAATCTTTGAGGTGTCTGTTTTGTTGTTAAAAGTTTCTATTTCAAACGAGTCTTTACGTTCAAAAATAGTGGTTTGCTTTTTGCCATTAACCACAAAATCGAATCGGAATTTACCGTTTTTGAAATCTGTACAGTTGCGTTCTTGTTTGTAACAACTTGAAAATAAAATAGTTGAAATAAAAAGTAATAATATTCGTGGCATGATGTTAAACAATTTTGATGTCATATTTTTCAAGTAAACCAAGCAAACCGTTTGTTGTAAACTTTGCTTTTTTTAGCACATTAAATTCAGGATCAATTTTAAAATTATAAGACGTACTAAAATCAACAGAGGTCAAATTTGAACTATCAAAAACAGCATTTTCAAGATTGCAATTATCAAAAATCGAACTGCTTAAATTGGTTTCAGAAAAATTCACTTCTTTTAATGAACAATTTGTAAAAACGGTTTTCAACATTTTTTTATCATTAAAAGTTGAAAAATCTACACAACAATTTGTGAATTTTACTTCAAACAAAAAATCATTACAATTGTTGAACAAAACGCCAACTATTTTGCAGTTAGTAAACAAAATATTTTTTAGGCTTGTGTTTGCAACCTGCATCATTGACAGGTTACAATCAACAAATTCACAATCCAAAAGGCTGTTGTTATTGAAATTGGCATTTGTAAAATCGCATTTTTTGAAAACGCAATCTTCAAATTCTTTGTTGGTCACCAATTTGTTGACCAAATTTATTTTGTCATAAACTTGATTTATGTTGACTAAATTTTCCATTATTGTTGGTCAAAAAGTGCTTTCAAAATAGTTCGTAAACCCATTACAATACAAATTATTCCGGCGCTGCAAAACATTAATCCTATTCCTAATACCAATAAAAATAGTGGTTGTTGTTTGTTAATAAACGCAAAATGTAAAATGCTTGGCCCAATGAACATGCACGGCAGTGCCCAAGCAAAAAACTTGATTCCTTTGTTCAATATGATTTTGTTGGTTGCCATGTTTTATTTTTTGAAATTTTCAACTGCTTTTCTCACACTTCCATATTTATCTAGAAGTGTTGAGCCTGTCATATAATCAACATCAATTTCACTCATTATCATTTTTACACCGCGGTCAACTAGTTTTTCGTTGCTAAGTTGCATATCTACCATTTTGTTGCCTTTCACTTTTCCAAGGCGAATCATGGTGGCGGTTGTAATCATGTTTAAAACCATTTTTTGTGCCGTGCCTGCTTTCATGCGTGAACTCCCTGTAAGAAATTCTGGACCAACCACTACATCAATAGGGCAATTTGCAGTTTGCGAAAGCGGACTGTTGGCATTGCACGAAATACTGCCAGTCAAAATTCCGTTTTCGTTGCATTTCTTTAAACCTTCGATTACATAGGGTGTTGTGCCAGAGGCTGCTATGCCAATGACAGTGTCGTTTTTATTGATATTAAATTTTTGCAAATCTAACCATGCTTGTGCGGTGTTGTCCTCGGCATTTTCTACAGCTTTGCGAATGGCATAATCACCACCGGCTATAATTCCGTTTACAAATTCTGCAGGAACACCAAATGTTGGAGGACACTCAGATGCGTCAAGAATACCAAGTCGCCCTGATGTTCCGGCACCGATATAAAAAATTCGGCCGCCGTTTTGCATACGCTCAATAATTTTTTCGACCAAATTTGTTATTTCTGGCAATGCTTTTTCTACAGCAAAAGCCACGGTTTTGTCCTCATTATTAATGTTTGAAACTAATTCGTGAACTGTCATTGTTTCAAGATGATCGTAGTGAGATGGCTGTTCAGTGGTTTTAGTGAAGGTCATAAAAAAACTTGGTTTTTTAAAATTTGTATAAAAATACTGTTTTTAAAATTATTTTTTAAATAAAGTAAGCCAAAATTATTCCGATAACAATCATCGATACTTTTGCAATGTTAAATTTGTGCCCTTCGCTACTTTCAAAAATAATGGTCGACGAAATGTGAAACAAAATTCCTACCACAAACGCACCTATCTGTGACGTATACTCAGTCAAAAAAACCAAATTTGTTGCGGCTATCGTGCCAAGCGGTGTCATTGCTGCAAAAGTAATCATGAAAACAAAAATAGAATTTTTACTAAGTCCAGCATTCAAAAAAAACGAAGTCAAAATCACGGCGATAGGCAAATGATGAATTGCAATTCCAACCGCCAAATCATGATGATGCCCCACAGGTAAACCTTCTAAAAACGCATGCACACAAAGCGACATAAACAACAAAATCGGAATTTGATTCATTTTCTCATTATCATGAACATGACCATGCTCTGCACCTTTCGAAAAAAATTCAAGTATAATTTGAAACAAAATCCCAAGCATAATAAAAATTCCTGACGATTTTTGATTGGCTTCATAAACTGATGGCAACAAATCAAACACGGTTATCGACAGTAAAAAAGACCCACTAAAAGCAAGCAATAATTTTAGGTTATTTTTGTTTTTCGGACGAACAAAAATCGCTATCAAATAGCCAAGTAAAACCGCTATAAGTGGTAAGATATAATTCATTTTATTTAAAAATCATGATTAATCTTTCGCTTTCAGCCTTAAAAAACTTTTTCAGTTTGTAGTCACCAAAAATATCTAACAAATAAATATCAGCTTCGTTCATCAAGTTTTCAAAGTCTGAAAGTTGCAATGCTTTTACTTTTTCGGTAAAATGAAACGCTTTGCCATTGTCAACAAAATTAATTTCCTTATAAATATATCCGTCCGAAAAATGCCTACGAATTTTAAAATCTATCCCGTCAATCACCTTGTTTTCATGCGCAATAAGATTTTTAATAACAAAATCAACATTCATAAAATCAATAACCGCAAAACCATATTCAGACAAGTTTTTTTTAATCGCCAACAGTGTTTTCAGATTATCGGCATCGTTTTCAAAATATCCAAAACTTGTAAAAAGGTTAAAAACCGCATCAAATTTTTCTGCAAACGGAATTCGCATGTCGTGAACCGTGAAGTGCAAAGTTTCGTTTTCAGACACTTTTGCTTCTGCAATACTATTTTCAGACAAGTCGGCACCCGTAACGTCATATCCAAGTTCGTTCAAATATTTAGAGTGTCGCCCTTTGCCACAAGCCAAATCCAGAATTTTTGCGTTATCGGGCAAATTCAAATATTGCGTAATATTATCCATAAACAATTGCGCATCGGCATCGTCACGGTCTTTATAAAGAATATGGTAGTATGGCGAGTCAAACCAAGATTCAAACCAAGCATCCTTCGGTTGGTTAATTGCTGTAGCGTTTAGAGACATTAAAAATTTTGTAAATCAATAAAGTTACAAATTTAGACTATTTTTGCAAAAACTTAACGTCATTTCTGCCATTAAAAAAATTTTGTCTTTTCTTGGGCGTTTCGCGCGCCCGCCGCAGCGGGGAGCGCGCCGGTGTTCCGCTCCCAATCTGTCATTGCCAGGGACGAAGCAATCTCCTGACGGATTGCTTCGTCCCTCGCAATGACAGGATTTCCGCTCAACACCTAACGCTTGTGCAGCCGTTGACCAATTTGGTAAATATTACACTACTTAAAAACTAAATAAAACAATTCATTCATGGAAAACTACAAAATGATAGCCAAAACCTTTTTTGGTTTTGAAGATATTCTAGCCTACGAACTCAAAAATTTGGGTGCACAAAACGTAGAGCAAGGCGTGCGCATGGTCAGTTTTGCAGGCGACAAAGGCTTTATGTACAAAGCAAATCTAGGCCTACGAACCGCTCTAAAAATCTTGAAACCCATCTATAATTTCAAAGCAACCACAGATGCATCGCTCTATAAAGGCATTTCGGGCGTCAATTGGAGCAAATATCTCAACGCCAATCAAACCTTCGTGATAGACGCCACCGTGCATTCGCCGCACTTTAACCACACCGAGTTTGTATCTCAAAAATGCAAAGACGCCATTGTCGATCAGTTTCGGGAGCGAACAGGCTCACGACCAAGCATCGAAAAACGATTTCCAGATTTGCGTATCAACATTCACATCGACAAAGACCAAGTTTCGGTGGCGCTAGATACGTCGGGCAATGCGCTCAACCAACGAGGCTACCGCACCGCCACCAACATCGCACCTATAAACGAAGTTTTAGCAGCAGGAATGTTACTGCTCTCGGGTTGGGACGGGCAGTGCGACTTACTCGACCCAATGTGTGGTTCAGGAACTATTCTGGCAGAGGCCGCCATGATTGCCTGCAATATTCCGCCGAACATCAACCGAAAAGAGTTTGCCTTCGAAAAATGGAACGATTGGGATGCCGATTTGTTTGACAACATTTTGGAGTCGTTGCTCAAAAAAGTTCGCGAATTTCATTACACGATTACGGGTTATGACAAAGCACCAAGTGCTGTTTTGAAAGCCCGAGAAAACATCAAAAACGCAAATCTTGATGAATATGTGACCATCAAAGAACAAAACTTTTTTGACACCGAAAAAACATCGGATCGCAATTTGCAAATGGTTTTTAACCCACCCTATGACGAAAGATTGAATATAGAAATGGAAGATTTTTACAAAGACATTGGCGACACCCTCAAGAAAAACTACAAAAATACAAATGCTTGGTTTATAACGGCAAATCTTGAAGCACTAAAGTTTGTTGGTCTAAAACCATCTCGAAAAATAAAACTTTTTAATGCCGGACTTGAGGCACGATTGGTAAAATATGAAATGTATGAGGGCAGCAA
>JBDLWE010000030.1:0-22386 GCA_039804445.1 Bacteroidota bacterium
GAAACATAGCACCTGACAAAACCGTTGGCTGTAACGTCGCTTTTTTTGCTATTGCCACAGTATTTTTATAGTCGGTTGCAATTTTATCAAAAATAGATTTTGCCAATTTTTCTTTACCGTACAAAACCCCAAAAAACTTAATCCATTCGGCTTTGCCAAGTGGTGTTTCTTCGTTCCAATCGCCGTTTATCAGAATTTTTTGTCCGCTTTTGGCAAGATTATCTAATGTTTTGTTGCTGTTGTCAATACCATATCCTATAAAAACGGCCGGTGAGAGTTCGATGGTTTTCTCGATATTCAAATCTTGATTGTTACCAAGTTCGGTAATTTTTTTGGCATCGATTCTTGCCCTAATTTTTTCTGATGAAATATAATCAAGATTAGGAAAACCAACTAATGTTTTCTCGACACCAAGCATCTCGAGCGATGGCAAATGTGTGGTTGAAGTAACTACGATAGATTTTATTGGTATATCTATAATAATGTTTTGAGCCAACGAATCTGGGATTTTAAATCTTTTTTTTCGCATAACATACGTATAAGTTTTGTTTGCATTTGGCCACGGATTTGATACTTTCAAGATTGTAAAACCAGCATACTCATTTATAGAAAAGCCTTTTGCGTATTCTATTTGATTTTCAGCATTAAACTTTTTTTGACTTTTACCAGAATTTTCTTTTTTGCATCCTATGAAAATAACAAAAAGCAAAAGTATTGAAACGTGATAAGTTTTGATATGCATTATGAACAGATTTTTGACAAAGATATATTTAAAAAAAATAAAATCGTGTTTTAACATTTGTTCAATATAATAAATTTACTTTTGTCCATGAATTTTGGTTGTTGTTTTATGATTTTAGTAAAACGACATTAAAAGGGAATCGTGTGACAACGGTTTTATTTTTAAGAAATAATTTTTTTTTGACGTGAGGTTTTGCGTTAGGGATAGAAGCGAAAATCCTGTTGTTGCGAGTTTACGAAGCAATAACAGATTGTAGCGGATAGCCCGACCCGAAGGGAAACGCCCAAAGTATTATTTTTTTTTTATAAAAAACCTGTCAAATTCACGAGCTGTACCCGCAACTGTAAGCTAAAAAGCTTTTTGGCATCTGCACAAACCACTGTTGACCTCGGTCGATGGGAAGGTCGCCCAAAAAGACGCAAGCCAGGAGACCTGCCCCTATTCATGATGTACAAACTTTCGGGAAAAAAGGTTTGGGTATGGGTAATTTCATGCTTTCTTCCCATTTTTATTTTTTTTAAAAATGTTTTAAAATGAACAAAATTTTTAGGGGTGCTGCTATGTTTTTCATAGGCTTCACTGGGTGTCTTGTGGCACAAAACAACAAGTCTAATGCGGTGCAGCAGTTGGACGAAGTAGTAATTTCTGACTCAAAATTTGAATTGAGTAGAGAAAAATCAGGTAAAGTAATTTCGATAATTTCTGCCAAAGACATTGCCAACAACCCTGGGCAGAGTATTGCAACGGTGCTCAACTCAGTTGCCGGCATCGAGATTAACGGTCATCAAAATGGTGCTGGTAAAGACCTTGGCGTTTTTATGCGAGGCGGCCGATCTAGACAGGTTTTGGTCATGATAGATGGTGTGCCTGTAGTTGATGGTTCGCAAATTAGTTTTCAATACGACCTGCGACTTTTGAGCGCCGACCAAGTAGAGCGAGTCGAGATTATGCGCGGTGCCTCTAGCGTTTTGTATGGCTCTGGCGCGGCAACAGGCGTGATTAACATTGTTTTGAAGAAAGCAAAATCAGAGACAATCGCTGGTAGCGCATACGTTCGTTCGGGGTCTAACTATACTGCTGACAACAAAAACGGCAACGATATTGATTTTTCGTCAGGATTTTCTGTAAGTGGTCGAAACCAAAAAGTGAACTATTTGTTTGGTGCCGATGTTTTGGAAATGAACGGAATTTCGCAAGTGGCAGGCAGCAGCAACAAGATTTTTGAAGCCGATAGAATGTCACGAAAAAACATTATGGCAAAAATTGGTGTTGATTTTTCATCAAAATTTAAAGTTGATTTTTTTGGAAATTCAGACCGATTTTACAATGATTATGATGGTTTTTATGACAATACGGGAGCGAGCGATACCAAATTCAATAATTTTACGTCGCAGCAATTTCGTTTTGGATTTATTTCTAAATATAAATATAAAAAAGGCGAATTTGTTTTGAACAATAGTATTGGTAACACAAATCGCAACTTCGCTGAATTTAGTAGTTTTGACAATAAAATCTTTGTGAGCGATTATAATTCAAGAAGTGTAAACGTTGATGGATTTAATAAATATGAATTCTCGAATCAAATTGCTGCTGTCATTGGTGTTCAATATCAGTTTCATGATATGGGTATTGAAAGTACCAATCCGTTTGGCGACAATGTACGTCGTGAAAACGCAAAATTTAATATGGTTGATCCGTATTTAAACTTTGTTTATACGTCAGGCTTTGGTCTAAATCTAAATGCTGGTGCTAGGCTAAACAGCCATTCGCAATATGGCAATCAGATGGTTTATAATGTAAATCCAAGTTTTGAATTCAAGGCAATACCTCTAAAACTTTTGGCGTCTGTTGGCACAGCTTTTATCACACCAGGATTGTATCAACTATATTCTCAATACAGCAATGTGAACCTAACGCCTGAGCGCAACCGAACTATTGAAGCTGGTTTTGAAACCAATTTGTTATCTAAAAAAATTCGTGTAAATTCGGTAGCATTTTTTAGAGAGCAAAATAATTTTATTGGATTTTTTACAAATCCAGTAACTTTTGCAGGCAATTATGTAAATATTGACGGCGAGACCAAGGCAAAAGGTGTTGAGACGGAAGTAAGATTTTTGGCAACAGATAAAATAACTTTTAATGCAAATTATACGTTTACGGAAGTTGATGAAGCGTTGAAAAGATTGATTCCAAAACATAAAATCAATGCGGCTATTGACTACGCGGTTACGTCACGATTTAACTTTAATATCAATTGGCAATATACCGACCAACGAAATGACGCTTTTTTTGACGGCAATACATTCAAGTCTGTTCAAACGGTTTTGGGTGCTTATCGATTGATAAATTCTACGATTCAATACAAATTAATTCCAAACCGTTTGAATGTATTTGCTAATGTGACCAATGCTACCAATGAAGAATTTGTAGAAAATGTAGGTTTTAGTACACGAGGGCGAAACATTAGATTTGGTTTAGATTTTAAATTTTAATCGCAAGCTCCAGAAACTAGCAATCTAATTTAAAATAAAAAGCCACAGGCGCATAAATAACTTTTTATGTGTTTGTGGCTTTTATTTATACTAATCATTTAAAACTAATGGCAGTAACTTTATCTAAATACATTTCAGACTCAAACCTAGATTCGATGGTTTTTATATCTTTTATATCTTCAAAAATTTTGAAATTTGGTTGAGACATACGCCCCCCATTGCCAATTATCATAAGTGCCGCAGCCAACAACGGCTCATTTCTATCGCCTAATTGACCCAAATTTCCAAGGTTTTCTGGCAATGAATTTGTGGGCACAATTCCGTTTTCATAGGCTGCAAAACCATCTTTATTGGCTAGTTTTATGACCAAAGGTTGCATTGCATATTTGTGTGCAGGATTTCGGTTGACTGCAGACAAAGTTGGAGAATCATACAAAGTAATAGATCCCACATTTTTACCCGAAGTCACATCGCCAATTTGCACAATCGGCATATAAGGCTTTAATCCATTTATAACCAACTCACTGGCAGATGCAGATCTATTGGTAGTCAAAACATATAACTTATCAAAATTCAGATTGTTGATTGCGCTGCCGTCTGCGAGGGTCGTGGGGAATTTCTCGACTAATTGCGCTGGACTATTCGCTTGATAAAATGTTTGAACCTTACTGTTCCATTGTACATTTGTAAAAACTTGACTGGCAAATTGACCAGTAATCATGCTTGCAAGTCGTGCAGCCGTTTTGATAGCGCCTCCAGAATTATAGCGCAAATCAAGTACAAGATGTGTGATATTTGCAGCTTTGAGTTGCGCAATTGCCGCATTGAGTTGCGATTCGTTGTTGGTTGTAAATGCGTTATAAACCAAATAACCTACTTTTCGAGCACCAACATTATAAGTTTGAGTCAAAAAAACAGGATTTTCGTTCAAAACCGATTTTGTCAACACAATAGAATTTCCATTTGGCGTGATATTACCATTGTTGAAATTAGCTAAATTAATTGTAAATCCGTCTAACGCCAAAAGCGTACTGAAATTCGCGGTCGTTAACGGCGTTCCATTAATGGCATGAAAAATCATGCCCCGTTGCACGTTCATTGTTGCAGCACTAGAATTTGGCAAAACATACCGCACCCAACCAAAAACTTCGGTGGTGGTTCCAGATTTAAGTTTCAGTCCAAAATTCATTCCTGTCGATGTTGTGATGCCTTGGAAAAGATTTTCTAGAACAGTATAGTCATCTACAAGAACGCTATATCTATCGACCGCAGTAGCAAACGGAAACTGACTTGTTGGCTTGTTTAGCAGCTTTTGAAACAAGTTCTCTGGCGTTCCTTGTTCTAATAAATATGAATTCAATTGGCTTTGAAACTCAAAACGACTATCTGCCAAATCTGGCACGTCGGCTTGCCACAAATAATAAAGATTTAAACCTTTCCAAATAAAATTTTGAACCGAAATTTCATTCGGTGCCGCAATATCATCTTGATCTGTGCAACCAACAATTCCGACACATAATGCACAACATAAAATTATAGAAACTAAAAAATTTTTCATTCCAAAAGTTAAAAGTTAAAATGTAAACATACATAAAATAATTTATTTTAGAGTTTTTTGTAACAAAAAAAAGATATGTTCGTCTTTATAATATCGATCAAAACCAATCAAATGTGCGAAAAATGAATCAACCTGAGTTTGTCGCAAATGTAGTGCCTATTCAAAGCAAACTATTTCGATTTGCCACACGGCTGTTGACAAGTGTTGAAGAGGCTGAAGACGCATTGCAAGAAGTAATGCTAAAATTATGGAGCAGAAACAAAATTTTAGAAACTTGTGGTAGTATTGAAGCCATGGCAATAACAATGACCAAAAATTATTGTCTAGACCAATTGAAATCAAAAAGGGCACAGAATTTGCAAATTATACATAATAATTACGAAGAAAAAAATTCAGGCCTGCAAAAAAATTTTTAATAAATAACAACAATTTTTAATTTTAGAAAAAATGAAAAAAATAATTTTAATCTGTACATTTCTTGCAGCATCAACTACATCTTTTGGACAATCTGTTTTTGATAAATATGATGGTCAAGACGATGTTAAGGCCATCATCGTAAACAAAAAAATGTTTCAATTGATGAGCAATGTCAAGATGGACATAAAAGATAATGATGCACAACAATTTGTGAGCCTTATCAAAAAACTAGATAACCTTAAAGTATTTACAACTTCAAGCGTGCGTGCCACCAACGAAATGAAGGCAACAGCTACCCAACACATAAAATCTGCTGGTTTAGAAGAGTTGATGCGCATTTCTGACAGTGGAAAAAATATTAAAATAATGGTAAAATCTGGCGCTACAACATCACAAATTAAAGAACTTTTAATGTTTATTGAAGGGTCTGGCAAAGAAAATGAAACTGTGCTAATGTCATTAACAGGCGATTTTGATTTAGATGAAATTTCGGTTCTAACCGACAAAATGAAAATTCCGGGCGGCGATGCCTTAAAAAAAGCAGCTAAAAAATAACATTATGAAACAGTTCAAAATTGTTTTAGGATTATGCTACCTGCTCTTGGCAACTGCTTGCAATCAAAGTCCCTCGCTCGAAAAATATTTTGTAGAAAGTGCCGACAAACCAAATTTTGTGAATCTTGACGTGTCGCCATCAATGCTCATTACAGATAAGATGGCATTAACCGAAGCGCAAAAAGAGGCTTTGAAAGGTTTTGACAAAATGAATGTTGTGGTACTCAAAAAAACACCAACCAACGCGGAAGCGTTAGAAAATGAACGAAAAGTAATTCGAACAATTTTGAAAAACGAAAAGTATCAAGAATTAATGAGAGTTTCGCTGGGAAGACAAGGTGGGTCAATTAGTTATGTTGGCGACCAAAACCACATATCTGAATTCGTAATTGAAGGCAATAAAGCAGATATTGGACTTGCTATTGTGCGTATTACGGGAAAAGACATGACCATCAACAAAGTTTTCGATGTGGTCAAGGCACTACAAGCCAGCAATTTGAGCACTAAAGAACTCGCCCCACTTTTAGAAATGTTTAAAAATAAAATATAATTGAGTTTTAGTTCAATGAGCGTTTCAAATGAAACGCTTTTTTTATGAAGTTAATTCTCGAAACAAACTCTCTAGGCTTTTGTTTTTTTGGCTTAACTGCAATGTTTTCAATCCATTGTCATGTGCAAAATCAAAAACGGTTGGTCGCATATCTTTATCAGATTCAAATGTAAGCTCCCATACAAAATCGTGGGTGTTTTTATAAGTCTTGAGATGAGAAATTCTTGCAACGGCCTCTTCCTCAATTTTATAATCAAATTCTACCATCACAATTTGTTCTTTATTGGCTGCCAAAAGTGTTTCAAGGCTTTTGTCAGCAACAATTTGTCCTTTATTAATGATGATGACTCGGTCGCAAATGGCCTCGACTTCTTGCATAATATGTGTAGACAGAAAAACTGTTTTATCTCGTCCAGCGTTTTTTATCAGGTCGCGAATCGCTACCAATTGATTAGGGTCAAGTCCTGTGGTTGGCTCATCAAGAATCAGCACATCAGGATTGTGCAAAAGTGCGTTTGCCAGACCCACGCGCTGCCGATAACCTTTTGAGAGTTGTTCGATTTTTTTGTGACTCTCTGTTTCTAAACCCGTTAAGACAATAACCTCATCGATTCTGCTTTTAGAAACCCCGTAAACGGCGGCATTAAACCCCAAATATTCTCTAACATAAAGCTCTAAGTACAATGGATTGTGTTCTGGCAAATAGCCAACTGTCTGTTGAACCGCCTTTTGCTGGGTTTTCACATCATTATCATTCACGATTGCATCACCCGAATCTGCAGCTATAAATGTTGTCAAAATTTTCATCAGCGTCGATTTGCCGGCACCGTTTGGACCCAGAAAACCAACAATTTCGCCTTTTTTTACAGAAAACGAAATATTGTCAAGCGCTTTTTGCTTGCCATAACTTTTAGATATATTTTTGACTTCGATGGACATGAGAATTTTTTTTTACAAAAGTAATGAGTTTGCAGTTATTTTTAATTGTTGTTGATTAGAAAATAAATTCTAAATCGCAGAATGTTAAAAATAAAACAAAGTTTATCTATCGTTTACGTAAAGTCTTATTTTTGAAATCTCAAACTAAAAATATTTAAAACATGAAAAAACTAATTTTATTATTTTCAATCGGGTTTTGTTTATCGATTTCTGCACAGAAAAGCACTTATTTGGTGCAGGGAGGTTTAAGTTATCAAAATTCAAATTTTTCCAATTCAGATAATACCACCAAATCTAAAAGCTACAGTTTCGGTTTATCAAGTAAATTAGGTTACCAATATTCTGAACATTCAACAATAGGGCTAGATTTTTCACTTGGTAATTATTCGTATAATTATAATCTAACTTCAGGCTTAACAGATAGCGCCAATAACATTTATGTTGGTGGTTTTTATCGGTATTCTAAAAAAATAAGTGACTTGTTTACGCTTTATTCTGATTTTGGTTCTGGTATAAACTTCTCAAAAGTGCAATCAAACATACAAACCGCAGCAAGATCTAGAGTTAATTACTTAAATTTCAATATAACACCTGCCGTGTTTTTAAATTTATCAAATAACTTTGGATTGAATTTTAATTTAGGCGGCATTGGATATTCTTCTATTATAGGTTCGAGCGATAATGCACTCTTAAATCAGGGGAATTCGTTTTTAATGAATTTAGGATCTTCGTTTGTGGTGGGTGTTTCTAAAAATTTCTAACATAATTTACACAAGCCCCAAAAAGCATCCAACCTTAAAAATTTGGATGCTTTTTTGTTTTTATTATATTTACAAAAACTTTAACCAAAACCAACCATGTCAATTTTTCAAACCTACAAAAGCATCATTTTTCTATTATCAGGCATTGTCGTTGGCAGTATTTTAGGGCTGGTTTTTGGCACAAAAGTCGAAATCATCAAACCACTAGGCGATATTTTTCTGAATCTACTCTTTACCGCCATTATTCCACTAATATTTTTTACAATATCATCATCAATCGCCAATCTCGAAAAAACCGAAAACCTGGGCAAACTTTTCTCGACCGTTATCTTGGTTTTCTTGGCAACAGTCATTATATCGTCTGTGGTCATGATTCTCGCTACGCTACTTTTCCCGATTCATCAAGAATTGATTGTCTCAAAAACCATTCTCGCCGAAGAAAAAACAATTTCTGCAGGCGCACAAATCACGCAACTATTGACCGCCAACGATTTTTGGGAATTGCTTTCGCGAAAAAACATGCTGGCTTTAATAATCTTTTCGTTTCTCGTTGGTTTTGCAACCCTGCAAACTGCCGAAAAAGGAGCCGCTTTCAAAACTTTTCTTATTTCGGGTAACGAAGTCATGGCAACGCTCCTAAACATCATCATGAAGCTCGCACCCATTGGCCTTGGTGCCTATTTTGCCAATCAAGTCGGCATTTTTGGTCCACAACTTTTCGGCACTTACGCAAAACCTCTAGCATTATATTACGGTGTTTGCGCTTTATATTTTGTAATATTTTTTAGTATTTATGCCTATTGTTCAGGCGGATTGTCGATTCTAAAAATGTTCTGGAAAAATAATATTACGCCTGCACTCACGGCACTCGGCACTTGTTCAAGCATCGCCACAATTCCTGCAAACTTGGCTGGTGCCCAAAAAATGAACGTCCCAACCCACATCCGAAATATAGTTATTCCGCTTGGCGCACCACTTCACAAAGACGGCTCTGCCATGTCAAGCATCATTAAAATAGCGGTGATTTTTGCCATTTTTGGAAAAGATTTTACCGAACCCACCACACTTTTATTGGCGCTCGGCATTACAATAATCGTGTCGGTTGTCGAAGGCGGCATCCCGAACGGAGGTTATATTGGCGAGGTTTTGGCAATAACTGTATATGGTTTTCCGATGGAACAAGCCCTGCCAGCAGCCATGATCATTGGCACACTTGTCGATCCTATGGCAACATTGCTCAATGCAAACGGCGATTTGGTTTCGTCGCTCGTCGTTGCCCGAATTCACGAAGGCAGAAATTGGTTCCTAAAAAAGTAAAATTTTTTGGGTGTGCCCTTTTTGTTCACACAAGGCGGCGTTGCAAAACAACAATAATTAACAAATTTTGAAATTATTTTTTTATATAAAATTTTATATTTTCAAAGTCAATAAAGCCCCAGAAAATCATTACTTTCGTTACATACATAGAATTTAAAAATGAAAAACATTGCATTAACATTTTTTCTGGTCATATCGTTTTCTGTAAAGGCTAGTTTCATTTTGATTCCGATGGACGAAGACACCCAAAAAAATCACTTGAAAGCCTACGGAATTGCCTACTGGGCAATAGACAAACAATATAAAGTATCGTGGCTACTCAACTATCGCGGTGGTTCATTTTTGTTGCCCGATGCACCCGAAATTCGCAAAGAATGTCAAATTCGAGGCGTTAGTTTCGAGTCTTTTTCTGAGTCGGCAATGGGTGCCATTCTAGACGAAATTAGCAGCCCGTCGCAAAACATGGAAGTTGTTGCGCTTGAGAAAGCCCCAAAAGTTGCTGTTTATACACCAAAAGGCAAACAACCCTGGGACGATGCCGTTACTATGGTTTTGACCTATGCCGAAATTCCGTTTACTCCTATATACGACGAAGAGGTTTTGACCGACCAACTGCTTTTATACGATTGGTTGCACTTGCACCACGAAGATTTTACGGGGCAATATGGCAAATTTTATAGCAACTATAAAAATGCACCTTGGTACATTGAACAAAAACGAGGCGCCGAAGATTTGGCCAAAAAATTAGGCTATAACAAGGTATCAGAAGAGAAATTGGCAGTGTCAAAAAAAATAAGAGACTTTGTTATAGGCGGTGGCTTTCTGTTTGCAATGTGCTCTGCAACAGACAGTTTTGATATTGCACTTGCCGCCGAGGGTGTCGACATTTGTGAGCCAATGTTTGATGGCGACGCATCTGAAGGCAACTACCAAACAAAACTAGACTTCAGAAAATCGTTTGCTTTCAAAGATTATTTGCTCGAAAGAAACCCCAATGTTTATGAATTTTCTGATATTGACATGACCAATCAACGGCGAAATGTGCCAATGGAGAAAGACTATTTCACTTTGTTAGAATTTTCGGCAAAATGGGATTTTGTGCCAAGTATGCTCACTCAAAATCACACGCAACTAGTGAAAGGTTTTATGGGACAAACAACTGCCTTTAGGCGAGAAAACCTGAAATCAAGTGTGCTAGTCATGGGTGAATGCCTACTGAACGACGAAGCCCGATATGTGCACGGCGAGGTTGGCAAAGGGATGTTCACGTACTTTGGTGGTCACGACCCCGAAGATTATAGGCATCAAGTGGGCGATGCGCCAACGGTTTTGGACTTACACCCAAACTCGCCCGGATTTCGACTGATTTTAAACAATGTGTTGTTTCCGGCTGCTAAAAAGAAGAAGCAAAAAACGTAGGAAATTAGAGAATAGAGGTTAGAAGTTTAGATGTTTGAAAGTTTAGATGTTTAAAAATGTAATCGTTGTTTACATATTTTTCTATTGTTAAATTGCGACCGCGAAAGGGATGGCAGCAAAAAGCCCACAGCCTGACGAAGGAAGTGCGAGGACTTGCAGCGAACAGCCCGACGGCTTGGTTGCCCGTAGGGAAGCAACCAAGCGGATTCGCCCAAATAGAAAAAAGTCTTGTTGGCTGGGTTGCAGTTTACAGCTGGATTGTATAAATTTGTATATTGAACTTTATTTGATGCAAAAAAAAATTATTGCCATTATTGGTGGCCCCGGTACCGGAAAATCTACTTTGATTGAAGAACTGAAAAGTCGCGGGTTTTGTTGTTATCCTGAAATTTCGCGGCAAGTAACCATTGAAGCGCAAAAAAACGGTGTAGATCAACTTTTTTTGACAGATCCGCTTTTGTTTAGCAAAATGCTGATTGATGGGCGCATAAAACAACACGAAGACGCACTGCTTGAGCCCTACGACGTTGTTTTTGTTGATCGCGGAATTCCAGACGTCGTGGCTTATATGGATTATATTGGTGATGAATATCCTGATGACTTTGTGCAAATTTGTAACCACAAAAAATATTCACAAGCTTTTATACTGCCACCTTGGCGAGACATATATGTTTCTGATAATGAGCGATATGAATCTTTTGAAGAGGCAGTGGTTATTCAAAAACATTTAATTGATACTTATCAAAAATATGGTTATGATTTGATAGAAGTGCCGCTTGATACTGTGCAAAAGCGGGTTGATTTTGTGCTAGAAAACTTATAATCTAAAAAAATTGAAAATCAATTTTGTGTCGATTTAAAACGCTATGGAACAACCAATTGATGTTTTAAAAAAATATTGGAATCACGACAGTTTTCGCCCGCTGCAACTTGATATTATATCGTCTGTTTTAAACAAAAAAGATACTCTTGCACTATTGCCAACTGGCGGCGGAAAGTCAATTTGTTTTCAAGTGCCAGCCCTTATATTAGAAGGTATTTGTTTGGTTATATCGCCACTTACTGCGCTCATAAACGACCAAGTTGCAAACCTGACGCAACGCGGACTTAGGGCCATGGGCTTGACCGGTGTTATAAACCATAAACAATTGATGGTACAGCTTGATAATTGCCATTTTGGGAATTATAAATTTTTGTATTTGTCGCCAGAGCGATTACAAAATGAATTTGTTTTAGAACGCATAAAACAAATGCCAATAAGTTTTGTGGCTATCGACGAGGCGCACTGCGTATCGCAATGGGGTCATGACTTTAGACCAGCTTTTTTAAAAATAAAAACACTTCGGGTTATATTTTCAGACATTACATTTTTGGCATTAACTGCAACGGCGACAAGCCGCGTCGAAGATGATATTGCTGCGCAACTTGAGTTGAAAGAATATGTAACATATCGACAGTCGTTTACACGCCCGAATATTGCTTACATTTCGCTTTATACCGAAGATAAGTTTCGCAAGATTACCCAAGTTTTAAGAAAAAATCCTGAATCGTCTATTGTTTATGTGCGAAATAGAAAGGCCTGCGTCGAGATTTCGAACCAATTAATTTCGAGTGGTTTTTCGGCAACATTTTTCCATGGCGGACTTCAAAACGACCAAAAAACCAAAAATATGACTTTGTGGATGAGTAACAAAGTACAGGTCATTGTGGCTACAAATGCCTTTGGGATGGGCATTGATAAAGCCGACGTAAAAACAGTCATTCACTACCAAGCACCGGAGAATATCGAAAATTATTATCAAGAGTCTGGGCGCGCTGGACGCAACAACCAGCGTGCATTGGCGGTGCTTTTAGTTTCTAAATCTGACGGTGACATTGCCAAAAAACAATTGTATGGAAACATGGCAGACAAAGATTTTTTGAAACTGGTTTATAACAAACTTTGCAACCATCTACAAGTTCCGTTTGGCGAAGGAGCAGATGCTGTTTTTACAATAAATTTTAATCAATTTTGTGGTAAGTATGGTTTTGCTGTTCAAAAAACCTATCAGGCGCTCCAGTTTTTGGATCAACAAAATTTAATCGGACTCACGAATATTTATACTAATACCGTTTCACTTCGATTTTTGATTGCATCGAGCGCGCTTGTAGATTTTATAAATTTGAATTTAAAATACCAAGAAGTAATTACGGCGGTGTTAAGAAATTATTATGTAAAACAAGAGGAATACATAGGGGTAAATACGTTTTTAATCGCAAAACAAACAAATAAAACTGAGGGGGAAGTGGTAGATGTTTTTTCGCAATTGCAAACGAAAGGCATTTTATCAATGATCTCAAAAAACAATGATTTGCAAATAATATTTACAGAAAACCGCGATGAAGACCGGCATATACCGCGAATATCTAAACACCTTACAATACATAACAAAAACAGGATTGAACAATTTGAATCGATGGCGGCATTTATTGCAAACGAAACAACGTGCAAAAACAGTCTAATTTTACGTTATTTTGGAGAAAAACCCCTTAAAAACTGTGGCATTTGTAGCAATTGTCTAAAAAACAAAGACGTTAAAAGTTTAAAAATTGATTTACATTCTGAAAAAATAGTACAGGCAATCTCGATTGAGCCACAAACTTCTCAACAGTTGCAAGAAAGAATTATTCTATCTGATTTTGAACTTATAACGGTGCTTCAAAACTTATTAGAATCAAAAAAAGTAAAACTGCTGCCAAATAACCAATACGCACTTTTTTAGATTTTATCGAGTGATTTATCCCAGTTTACAATTTACAATTTTCGTTAATTTTTTGTGCGTTTTTCGCCCCCATTGTCATTAAGTTAAGGAATTTCTATATTATTTTAGCTCAGATTACTCAAATTTACATTAAAAGCTGAAAGTAAAATCTGCCAATTTTGAGTGCTGCTTTTATAATTTTTTTCTTGTTTCGAGCTCGCAACGGGAACGCCAATGCGTCGGCAATAATTTTTTTTATTTTTGTTATCGATACTGTGATACAGAGGCACAATCAAAAAAAAACGTTACATCATTAGCAGCAACGAAACCGACCGCCAGAAACCATTGGCTGAGGTTTTAGAAATGTCAAAAAAATATTCTGTATTAAACAGATTTGCAGACTCTACTAGATTTGCATGTAGAAAATTATGATACCCCAATGCGGGTGAAAAAAAACTGCTAAAAAAAATCGAATTTGCTTATAAACCCAAAAAACTTAAATCACGTAAAAAAAATAAAACAAGACGAAAATAATTTTTTTACAAAAATTGAATAAAAACCAATTTTGCAAAGCAACAATTATCAAATCCTCATTGGGTGTCTATTTGTTATTAAACAATCTTCAAAAGTTGCTCTATAACGAAGTCTGGTGGCGTGGTCGCCCGAGCAGTTTTCATGTCTACAAATACCAAAATCGAGTTTGCAATTGTTAATAACTCATCTGCCTCATTATAAATTTCGTAGTCAAATTCTATCTTAACAGAAGTCTGTTTTTTAAAAATTGTTCGCACCCGAAGCAGATCGTCGTATCGTGCTGGTTTTTTGTAATTTATAGACAAAGACACTACAGGAAGCATGATACCACTTTCTTCCATAAATTTATAAGAAAATCCAATGTTTCTGAGCCATTCGACCCGACCCATTTCAAAATATTGAGCATAGTTTCCGTGGTAAACCACTCCCATTTGGTCTGTTTCTGAATAGCGCACTCTAACAGAATATTCATGTATTTTCATGATTTTTGGATGATTTTGTTATTAAATTTTCATTAAAATTACATTCTCTTTACAACTTTATTTTTACAAATTCAATAGAATTTAATTTTTTTTTACAAAATTTTAACTACATATTTGCTGTCAGAAAAAAACGTATTTTTCCCATTTTTTCTTAAAAAAATAACTGAGGTTTAATGCTCTTTTTACAATATAACTATGATTATAACTGCTCAATCGGTCTGGAAAAATTGTCTTGTTTTTATTAAAGACAATATTCCTGAACAAGCGTTCAAAACTTGGTTTGAACCGATTCGGTCTGTTGAGCTAGTTGAAAGCACTTTGTGTATTGAGGTTCCTAGCAAGTTTTTTTATGAATGGCTCGAAGAGCATTATGTTAAAATCTTGAAAGTTGCGCTAACAAAAGAACTTGGCAGGCTTGCAAATTTACGTTATAAAATCAAGATGGAACATAGTCTTGGTAATAAAATTGCTTTTTCAGAGCACTTGCCAAGTGCCAACCGTTCGCCCATTAAACCACAAGAGGTGGCGGCACCCATAAAAAATATTGATCCTGAACTTAAAAATCCTTTTGTAATTCCAGGTATTCGCAACGTAAAAATCGAATCACAACTCAATTCAAATTATAGTTTTGACAACTTTTTAGAAGGCGACTCAAACCGTTTATCCCGTTCTGCTGGGATGGCTGTTGCCAATAAACCAGGCGGTACGTCTTTTAATCCTTTACTTATTTTTGGCGGTGTGGGATTAGGCAAAACACATTTGGCACATGCTATAGGTGTTGAAATAAAAGAAAAATTTCCGGAAAAAACAGTGCTTTATATTTCTGCCGAAATTTTTGTACAGCAGTACACTGAGGCTGTAATCAAAAACAACAGAAACGATTTTATTCATTTTTATCAATTAATGGATTGCTTGATTATAGATGACGTTCAATTTTTTTCGGGTAAAACCAAAACGCAAGATGTTTTTTTTCATATCTTTAATTATTTACATCAAAACGGCAAACAAGTTATTTTAACTTCAGACAAGGCTCCTGTTGATATGCAAGACATTGAGCAGCGACTATTATCTCGTTTCAAATGGGGTCTTTCTGCAGAACTGCACCAACCAGATTTTGAAACAAGAATTTTGATTGTCAACAATATTCTTTACCGTGATGGCGTAGAAATGCCTAAAGAAATTATTGAATATGTTGCTAGAAATATAAAAATCAATGTTCGCGAATTAGAAGGTGCCATTATCTCGCTTATTGCACAATCTTCTTTTAATAAAAAAGAAATTACTCTTGAATTAGCAAAAAGTGTGGTAGAAAAGTTTGTGAAAAACGTCAAGAAAGAAATTTCAATAGACTATATTCAAAAAACAGTTTCGGATTATTTTCAATTGGATCTTGAAGTACTTCAGTCAAAAACCAGAAAAAGACACATTGTTCAGGCGCGACAACTGGCAATGTTTTTTGCAAAAAAACATACCAAAGCATCGCTCGCAAACATTGGCTCGCAAATTGGCGATAGAGACCATGCCACCGTACTTCATGCCTGTAAAACAGTTGAAAATCTTGTCTCTACCGACAAGCATTTCAAAAAATATGTCGAAGACATTCAGAAAAAATTGTCGCTCTAATGCCAATAAAAATATTGATGGTATGTCTAGGCAACATTTGTAGGTCGCCACTTGCTGAAGGAATTTTAAAAAGCAAACTCGACAACACCAAATATTTTATTGATTCGGCTGGGACAGGCAATTGGCACCTAGGCAAAGCACCTGACGAACGATCTATTGGTATTGCAAAAAAAAATAAAGTGGACATCTCACAACAAAGAGGACGTCAATTTGAATTATCAGATTTTGATAAATTTGATTTGATTTATGCTATGGATTCTTCAAACTTTGAAGACCTGATAAACCTTGCACCAAACCAAACTGCAAAAACTAAAGTGAAACTTATACTAGATGAGGTTTTTCCCAACGAAAAAGTCGATGTCCCAGATCCATACTACGGAACTGAAAATGGTTTTGAACAAGTATTTATGATGCTTGATGATGTGTGCAAAGCAATTGCACGCAAACTAGAACCTAAATAGTTATTCATTTTGTTTTACATCTGACAGATCTTCTAGAATTTCATTAAACTCTTCCTGCAACTTGTTGATTTCTCGCTCGGTCTTTATTTCAGAATGAATTAAAGCATTATTAGCATTTTCGTGAGCAGAAATAAGTTCATTCATTTTTAGATGTACTGAAGCGGCATATCTGTTAAAAGATTTTTGAATAATGAATAAACTCAAAAATGTAGTTCCAAAAATAATATCGCCAATGTCTTGATGCAAATCATTTGAAGTAAAAAGGTTTGTCGCCCACCAAAACAGCACCATACATAACGCAATGATAAAAGATATAGGGTTGCCTAAAACTTTTGTGGCAAAGGCCGTTAGTTTTTCGAATGTGTTTTCGGTGAGATAATAAAATTTTTTTATCATATATTATTATTTATTCAGATCAATACATTACAACTTTGCAATATTTGCATTATTTTTTGGGGTTATGAATTATTTGTAGCTTTTCTAGCGCAGATGTCCTATCAGATTCCAAAAGTCCAAACTGTTTTTTGACAAGTTGAAATGAAATTTCATCTAAGAATTGAACAGGAAAATACAGAAATTTTTCATAAAAATCTAAAGTAGCTCTTTCGCCAACGTCACATAATTTCATTAAAAAAATAGTGTCGTTTTTAGAAATTGCTAATTTGAAATCAATCCAATTTTGAAAAAAAAATTCTGCAATTGCAATATAATCGTTTACAACTCCACCAATCATTTCAATGTGAATTACCAAATCACGCCGATTGATGATACTGGTTTCGGCCACGCTTGCAAACAAAATTTTTAAATCTTTCTGTTTAACCTCCTTTTCGGCAATTCGATATGCTTCAATTCTATCAGTGTTTACGGCAACAAAACCATTTAATGCAATTATTGTATTTAAATGGTTCATTATGATTTTTTTAACCACAATTAAAAATAAAATTCAAATCTATCATAAACACTGAGAATTTTTCTTACATAAAAAACATAATATATTGCAAAATTCAGTATTCAATTAAATCTATAGGTACGATTTGAATGGATGTAAATATTTAACTTTGCGTTTTATATTTAAAAAAAATGAACAACAAAAAATTAGGTAATCTCTATCTCATACCAACAACCCTTGGCGACTGCATTGCATCAGACGTTTTGCCAGAAAGCATCAAAAAATCGATAGAATTTATAGATTTCTATATTTTTGAAAACGAAAAAACAGGCCGAAGAAGCATTAAGCTAACAAATCCAGAGAAAATTCAATCGTCAATAAAAGTTTCGGTTTTGAATAAGCATACCGACAAAAAAGATTATTTGAACATGCTACAACCTTGTTTAAATGGGTTTGATGTAGGTTTAATGAGCGAAGCTGGTTGCCCCGGAATTGCCGACCCTGGTGCTGTAATTGCAAAGTTGGCGCACGAAAACAATATTAGAGTAATTCCGCTAGTTGGACCTTCTTCTATATTTCTGGCACTGATGGCATCTGGAATGAACGGGCAAAATTTTGCGTTTAACGGATATATTCCTATTGATAAAACCGAAAAAAAATCTGTACTCAAAACCTTTGAAAAATTAAGTTCAGAAAAAAATCAGGCGCAAATTTTTATGGAAACACCTTATCGAAACAATAAAATGCTTGAAGACATTTTGGCGGCATTACAACCCGAAACAAGACTTTGTGTAGCAACAGATATTACGCTTGAAACAGAATTTATTAAAACACTGTCAATTGCACAATGGCGCAAAACCAAAATAGATTTGCACAACAGACCATGTATTTTTGTGATGCAGAAATTTTAGGTTTATATTTTAAACATACCGACCGCAAATTCGCAAATTATTTATAAACAATATTTGTGAAAATATCTGAGAAAGCAGATGCTTATATGTCTGACGTCAAAATATAAAAAAAGCGTTTGAAAAATTTCAAACGCTTTTTATATGTTGTAAAAAAGAAGTATTAGTTTACTTGTCCTTCTAATTCAGCACCGGCTTTAAATTTAACAACTTTTTTAGCTGCAATTTTAATTGGGGCACCTGATTGTGGGTTACGACCGTCACGAGCAGCTCTATCTGAAACTGACCATGAACCGAAACCAACCAAAGAAACTCTACCACCTTTTTTCAAAGTGCTTCCTACGTTTCCTAAAAATGATTCTAAAGCCAATTTTGCAGCAGCCTTTGAAATTCCTGCATCTGCAGCAATAGCATCAATTAATTCTGATTTGTTCATAATAAATGTATTAAAGTTGGTTAATTATTTTTTTTAATGAAAACAAAATTAGCAGTTTAACAATTGTACGCAAGCAAATTCTATGTTTTTTGACTAAATTGTTTATAACTTGCTTGTTTTGTTAATAACATTAGTTTCTTTTATTCTTTTTAATTGGCGCTAATCGGTAATTGCAGCGTTGCTAAAGCTAATTCCGTGTAGCAGAGCGCTTGCTTCCATCATTTTTTTGCCAGGAAATTGCAGCCTTTCAACTATAATAAAACCGTCGACAACCGCTATTTTAATGGTTTTTTTATCGGTTATAACTGAACCTACTTGCAATTCATGACGTTCATTTTGAAAAACCACACGCTCTATTTTAATCGAAAATCGCTTGTCACCATCAATAATATTTGTCCATGATAACGGATATGGATTTAAACCCCTAACGTGGTTATAAATTGATAATCCAAATTTTTCCCAATCGATTTTACAATTTTCTTTAAAAAGTTTATTTGCCGTTCGACAATCATCTTGTTGTGACTGAACGGTTGTTTGAACGTTTCCTTGTTTAATCAATTTCAGCGTTTCGATAACAGTTTCTGCACCTAAAACCATCAACTTGTCATGCAAATCACCAGCGGTTTCTGTAGTTGTGATATCGGTTTTTTTACTAATTATAATCTCGCCAGTATCTATCTTATCGTCAATAAAAAAAGTTGTAACACCTGTCTTGACATCGCCGTTGATAATTGCCCAATTGATAGGTGCAGCACCACGATAGTCTGGCAAAAGAGACGCATGAAGGTTAAAAGTACCAAATTCTGGCATTTGCCAAACTGCTTGTGGCAGCATCCTGAAGGCCACAACGATTTGCACATTTGCTTGAAAACTTTTTAATTTCTCAAGAAAAACTTCGTCTTTTAGGTTTGTTGGTTGCAGTATGGGCAAGTTTTTTGCTGTCGCAAATTCTTTTACTGCCGAAAATCGCAACTGTTGCCCGCGCCCAGCAGGCTTGTCGGCAACTGTCACTACTGCAACAACTTCAAAATTATAATTTATTATTGCATCAAGAATTCCTACTGCAAAACTAGGTGTACCAAAAAATATTATTCTAAGATTATTCATTTTTTTGATTTAAATTATCTTTGATTTCAAAAATCTTTTCAAGCTCGACCACGTCTTGAACAGTCAAATCGATGTGCCAAGTTTGCAAACCCAATACCTGTGCTGCTTCGACATTATCAATTCTGTCATCAACAAATAGTGTTTCGTGTGGTACTAAATTTTGGTCAATAATCACTTTTCTAAAAATGGCTTCATTGGGTTTTCGTAATCCGACTTCAAACGAAAAATATATCTTTTGAAAACAATTTTCAAAATCGGCATAAAATCTTTTAGAAACTTTGCTTTTAAGATGTTCGATGTGAATTGAATCGGTGTTACTTAGCAAAAACAATGGCACACGCTTGCCTAATTTTTTTAAAAAAGCTAATCGTTTTCGAGGAAAATCGCCAATGATCGTGTTATAAGCTTTTTTTATTTGTTCTAGCGAGGCATCTGGAACTCGCTTTTGATAGTTTTTTAAAAATGTTTCTTCGCTTATAGCACCTATTTCAAAATCTTTGTTCGATTGAACTAATTCTTCGTCCAAGCCCCAAAAATCAATGGCTTGAAAAGCAAATTTAGCACGACTCATTTCGAGGTTGAGCAGAACATCGCCAAGGTCAAAAATAATTGCTTTTATCATAGATTTTCATAAAAAAATAAATCATCATTCAAAATCGAGATTTTATCTCTAAATTTTACACCAAATATAGGTGCTTTTGTGCCTTCAAACAATTGAATTTTGGCAGAAAAAACTCTTGCTTCGTCCCACAAATTTTCGTCAATAAAGGTTTGTATTGTTTTTGTACCGCCTTCTATAATTACAGATTGCAAATTATTGTCTAACATAATTTTACAAATTTGTGTAGCGACATTCTCTGAAAAATCAAGGTTTCGCTTGTTTAAAGCAATAGTATTCGCTTGTTTATCAAAAACTGCAGCTGTTTGCAGAATTTTATTATCTGCGTCAAGCACAATTCGCACGGGATTTTTGCCGTTATAATGCCGAGTTGTTAACGTTGGATTATCGTCTAAAACCGTTTTTGTACCTACCAAAATTGCCATTTCTTGAGACCGCCATTTATGCACCAATTGCTGCGAATATTGGTTGGTCAAAAAAACTGGTTTTTGTTCATTTCTAATTCTTGGCGCAATAAATCCATCGCAAGATTGTGCCCATTTCAAGATGATATAAGGTCGTTTTTTTTCGTGAAAACAAAAAAACCGTTTGTTGCTTTCGCGACATTCTTTTTCAAGAATATTTATAACAACCTCGATTCCCGACGCTTCCATTCTCTGGATTCCAGCACCTGCCACTTTTGGATTTGGGTCGAGACAACCCACAACAACCCTCGGAATTTTGTGCTTTATCACCAAATCTGCACAGGGCGGTGAATTGCCAAAATGCGAACATGGCTCGAGCGAAACATACAAGGTTGCACGCTCTAAAACCGACAAATCTTTTACGGCATTTATGGCATTTACCTCGGCATGCGCACCCCCATACGCGCTCGTGACGCCTTCGGCAATAATCTGATCACCAACAACAACCACTGCGCCTACCGACGGGTTTGGCTTGGCCAATGAAAGCCCGTTTCTAGAGATATCGATGCAGCGTTGCATGAAATGTTGGTGGATTTGCATGGGTGCAAAAATACTAAAAAACAATTTGTTTTTTAAAGCTATAAATACAAAAAAAAATCCCACCGAAGCGGGATTAAAGGTTTTCACCTACGGCATATAGCCTTATTGTGATAAGATTAAAGATTGGAAATGTTTAATCAATTGCAATAGTAATACATAAAAAAATACAAAACAAATGAATTTGTAGATTTATATAAAAACTTTTTTTATAACTTTACGAAGTTAAAATTTACAAAATGGCAAAGATATTAGGTTTAGATTTAGGAACAAATAGTATTGGTTGGGCGATTGTGGATGATATTCAAAATTCAATTCTAGGACTTGGTAGCAGAATATTTCCGATGGGCGTTGATAACTTGGGCGATGGCGATAACGAGATATCTAAGAATGCTAGTCGAACAGCAGCGAGAGGTATTCGGCGGCAATTTTTTAGAAAAAGATTACGAAAAAAGATACTGCTTGAAGCACTTTCAGAAAATAAAATGTGTCCTCTAATATTAAGCGATTTTGAACATTGGAAAAAGAATAAAGAATTTCCAAAAGATAAATTAGCCAGTTGGTTTGCTATGAATCCATATGAATTGAGGCACAGAGCTTTAAATGAAAAACTATCATTAAAAGAAATTGGTAGGATTTTTTATCATTTAATTCAACGACGTGGTTTTTTAAGTAACAGCCGAAAAGGTGGTGCAGATGACGGAACAATTTTTAAAGGTGTTCCAAAAGAAGGAAAAATAGGAATTGATGATACTTTAAACAGCATTGATGGAAAAACATTAGGTAAATATCTACACGAAATTTATCCAAAAGAAAACGAACCTTATCAAGTTGG
>JBDLWE010000031.1:0-21562 GCA_039804445.1 Bacteroidota bacterium
TAGACTTTGATAAAAATAGTATTGCAGATAAATTCTATCCACTTGGTAAATCTAATAGTGTAGTTGTAGACCCAAACCATCAATTTGGACAACCTATAATTAAAAATACAAATATCTACCCGCAAACAATCTATAATTTACATTTATCGAAAGAAAGTAAAAAATTTATTGCGGAGTCATTTGAAATTTCATTAAAGCAGGTTAATGATGCTATTCTTTATTGTAAACAAGTCGCATAATGACAAATATTTACATAGATGAAAACTTTTCACATCATTTAGCGGACGGTTTAAATGTTTTTCAGCAACATCTAAATTCATCGGAAAAGTTGCAAATAAGAGTACTTTCAATTAAAGCAGAATTCGGTAAAGGTGCCAAAGATGAAGTTTGGATTCCTTTAATAGGCGAACAAAATGGAATTGTAATAACACAAGATTTAAAAATACATACCACAAGACATCAAAACGAATTATATAAAAAACATGGATTGGGAGTTTTCTTTTTTAAACCGCCATCAAATGGATACAGTTTTTGGAATATGGTAGAACAATTAGTAAAACGCTGGTCAGATATCAAAAAGAAATCTACTGATAAAAGACCTTTTGCGTTTAGAATAACACCAAATAAAATTGAGAAATTATCATAGAAAGCCACTATCTGCCAACAGCAGTTTGGCACAATTACTTCGTCTGTTCGCTCTTGCAGGCTCGAGTGAGGTTTTAGGTATACTTTAAAGTTGGTTTTTTAATCGATCTATTTGATTACCAAAAACCCAACTGCCGCCAAGTCACGAGACCTTGGCCGTCAGATTGCCTTAAAACGATAAAAATTATAAAATCAGAATTATTAAAAATAACAAAATAATAAATATTCAAGCTATTATTTAAAAACGCAAAATAACGAACTAATAACATTTAACTTTACTATTAACTAATACATTAATTATGAAAACCAAAATTGTTTTAATGTTTCTTTTAATGAAATTTTGTATTTCTTGCAACAATAGCGAAACTATTGAAGCCGAAAATAGTAATTCGAAATTACTTGGAAAGTGGGAATGGGACAAATCTACAGCCGGAATAAATGGTTCAACGCTGACACCACTTTCCACGAATAAAAATATAATATTAGAAATAGAAACAAATAAAATAAAATTCATCGAAAATGGAACTTTAATTTTCGAGAAAGGTTATACCATCCAAACTCAGCAATCAATTTTTGGCGGTCAGAAACAATTAATAATATACGAACAAAGTTCGTTTGCTAAACAATCATTTGAAATATCTGATGATAAACTTGTTTTAAACGAAGAATGCACCGATTGTTATTCTAAACTTTACACAAAATTATAACATTAAAAAAGTAAAAATTACAGAAAAGTTACAGTAAAAGAACAAATTACTTATAAAAACAAATAAAAATGCGACTACTCATATGAAAATTGCCTAACATTACCTTAATTCAAGATAAAAAATGTATAAAAATTTAAAATTAGTTCCTTTTGGTAGCATTTTAATTCTATATTTATTCATTTATAAAAATAATTTTATAAATGAATTTACTAAAACTGTAATTGTGTTTATTTTTGCAATAATTAATATGTTTTTTGTAATTTATTTGATTAAAAGCAAACAAATATCGCCACCAAAATATATCCTGCTACTATCAATATTGATTGGTATTGTTATTATTTTTATTGTAGGCGCAAAACAAATAGATTAACAGACCTAAATTTTGATTAACCAATCAGCCTTCAATTTTTTGGAAGGCTGATTTTTTATTTTTGAAATCTAACATAATTTAAATAAAAAGCAAAATCTTCTGCCAACAGCGGTTTTTCGCGATTACTTCGTCTGTTCGCTCTTTCAGGCTCGGGTGGGGTTTTAGGCAATTCACCGCTGCGAATGATTTTGTATTTGGAAATTGGTTTTCAATTCTATACAATTGACTTATCGAAGTGTCAATCGCCGTGATGCCGCCAAGCTTTGTGACAGATAATTGAGTCTTGCTTGTACTATTATTCATTGGGGCAAATATAGAAGTGTTTGAAACTGCGCGGTACGCACCGAAAAGTAAAATTATCATAAAAAATTTAAAAAGTGTTTTATTTCTTTTTCCTGTTTTGTACTTCGGTTTTATACACAATAGCGTTGCAATAGCCGCAGATAACAAATTGGTGATATCAATAGTGCTTGCAACCATTACAGTTTTTATTTTCGGTTTTCTGGTTTTTAAGAAACAAATTGCCACAAAAAATTTAATATTGCTTGGATTAGCGCTTCTTGCAACGGTTGTGACTTATTTATTCCAAATTTCACATTAGAAAAAAAATCAACCAAAATCTTGATTAATTGCAAAAACCGTGCGTGCTCTGCGACCTCTGCGGTTAAAATTATCTGTATTACGTAATTTGGGTTAAACGACATTGAAAAAAACGTAAGCGTTTCAAAATATTTTCAAAATTAAAAACGATTGCCTACTTTTGCAAAACTATGGCTAAACAAGAAGATTTATTTAAAAACGTGGTTTCTCACGCAAAAGAGTACGGATTTATTTTTCCGTCAAGCGAAATATATGATGGCCTTTCGGCAGTGTACGACTACGCACAAAACGGCGTCGAACTCAAAAAAAACATTCGCGAATATTGGTGGAAAGCCATGGTGCAAATGCACGAAAATATTGTGGGACTTGATGCCGCAATACTCATGCACCCAACCACCTGGAAAGCCTCTGGACACGTAGACGCTTTTAACGACCCACTGATAGACAACAAAGACAGCAAAAAAAGGTACAGAGCAGACGTTTTGATAGAAGATTATGCCGAAAAACTAAACCAAAAAGCCGAAAAAGAAATCGAAAAAGCAAGCGTTCGTTTTGGCGATGCATTTAATAGACAAGAATTTATAACCACCAATGCTCGAGTGGTAGAATATTTGGCACGCAAAAACGAAATTCTGGCACGAATGGCAAAATCGCTTGGCGACGAAAACCTTGCTGACGTAAAAGCCCTTATCGAAGAGCTAGAAATTGCATGCCCAGAAACTGGCTCGCGCAATTGGACCGAAGTCAAACAGTTTAACCTCATGTTTGGCACCAAACTTGGCGCATCGGCAGAATCGGCCATGGATTTATATCTCAGACCAGAAACGGCTCAAGGCATTTTTGTAAACTTTTTGAACGTTCAGAAATCTGGTAGAATGAAAATTCCGTTTGGAATTGCACAAACTGGCAAGGCGTTTAGAAACGAAATAGTGGCTCGTCAATTCATTTTCAGAATGCGCGAATTTGAGCAAATGGAAATGCAGTTTTTTGTAAAACCAGGTGAAGAAATGAAATGGTATGAATACTGGAAAAACGCACGACTAAATTGGCATTTGTCACTCGGGCTTGGTCGAGAAAATTATAGATTTCATGACCACGAAAAACTAGCGCACTATGCAAATGCTGCAGCCGACATCGAATTTAATTTTCCGTTTGGGTTCAAAGAGCTCGAAGGCATTCACTCTCGAACAGACTTTGATCTGAAGGCTCACGAACAATTTTCGGGCAAAAAACTACAATATTTTGATGCAGAAACTAATGCAAATTACACACCATATGTTGTAGAAACTTCGGTCGGATTAGACAGAATGTTTCTTTCAATATTTGCAACTTCATTAAAAGAAGAAACCCTCGACGACGGCTCTGTGCGCACGGTTTTGCAACTTCCGTCGGTGTTGGCACCCACAAAAGCAGCCGTTTTGCCACTTGTCAAAAAAGATGGATTACCAGACATAGCCCGAAAAATAATCGAAGATTTAAAATGGGATTTTGCCGTTGCTTACGACGAAAAAGATGCCGTAGGCAGAAGGTACAGAAGGCAAGACGCCCTTGGAACACCGTTTTGTATCACAGTAGATCATCAAACCATTGATGACCAAACTGTTACAATTCGTCATCGCGATTCAATGAAACAAGACCGTGTGGCGATTACTGATTTAAAAAGCATTATAGAAAATGAAGTTTCAATGAAAAATTGGCTCATGAAATGTTAGAACCGCAATAGCTTAGAAACAATTAGCTTTTCAAAAATCCGTTATAAAAATTGTCTAATTATCAATTTTTGTAGCGAATTCTTGTTGAAACAAAACAAAAAACTTCATCGGTTTTCTTTTTTACAATATAAAAAATTTTTCAAAAGACACATTTGCGCTGCTTGTGTGCAGCTTCAATTATATAAAAATAAAATTACGAAATTAACCCAAACTGCACATTAGAAAAAGTATAAAATAAAATCTTGATAAAGTACTACGACTTTGTTTGCTCTGCGACCTTTGCGCTCAAAATCAACTGCATTGCGTTATTTTAGATAAAGCATAATACGGGTTAAATTTTATGACTGAAAATATATTTTGCTATAAATATAATCGTTATTTTGCAAATTATTTTTAAAAACCGTCATGCGAAATTTTTTACTGATAACAATATTAAGCAGCATCCTACTCTCAATTGGTTGTGCGCGCCGAGGCAACATTGGTGGTGGACTTAAAGACAGTCTTGCACCCAAATTGATTTCTAGTTTGCCACGAAACCTGTCTACAAATTTTGAGGGCAATGAGATTCAACTTTTTTTTAACGAATATGTGAAGCTAAAAGATTTGACAAAGCAACTTGTGGTATCGCCACCCATGAATACACCACCAGATATCTCGCCTCAAGTAGCTAGTAAATTTTTGAAAATCAGAATAAAAGACACCTTAAAGCCCAACACAACTTATAGTTTAAATTTTGGCGATTGCATTCGCGACAATAATGAAGATAATGTTTTGTCGCAGTTCAAGTTTGTATTTTCTACCGGTTCAAGCATCGACACCCTGTCGGTTTCTGGCACAATCAAAGACGCGTTAGAAAAAAAACCTGAAAATTTTGTATCAGTCATGCTTTATGAAATTAATGAAAAATACAATGACTCAACGGTTTATAAACAAAAACCGCGTTATGTTACCAATACTTTAGACAGCTTAAAAACTTGGAAAATAGAAAACGTAAAAGCGGGCAAATACGCACTAATTGCACTTAAAGATGCCAATAATAACTTTAAATTCGACTCAAAATCAGAGAAAATTGGTTTTTATCAATCGCAAATAACAGTGCCATCTTCACAGCAATATGAGCTTATACTTTTTAAAGAGGCGGCAGTCTACAACCCAAAAAAAGTATTTCAAGCATCGGGCAATCGCGCAGTTTTTGCGCACGAGGGCGACGCCAGAGGGTCAACCATTATATTAAAAAATGGCGCTCAAGTGTTAAAAACCATTGTCACAAAATTTCCTGAAAAAGATTCATTACAAGTCTGGTTCGAAAAAATTAAAGTCGATTCTCTTGTTCTAAATGTTACAAACAATAAATCTGTAAAAAATTTTGCGTTTAAAATCAAAGATCAAAAAAAAGACACCCTAAACATTCAGTGTAGTCCTGTCGGTTCATTGCCGTTTAGAAGCGACGTCGAAATCAAAACGTCTTTGCCAATTGTGGCTTTTGACAAAACAAAATTCTTGTTGCTGAGCAAAGATTCTACTGCCGTAAAGTTCGACATTCAAGAAGATCAATATAATCAAGCCCTCAAAATATTGTTTAAAAAAGAAGAAAACGAAACCTATAAACTTAAAATTGCGCCAATGGCAATGACCGATTTCTTAGGCAATAGCAACAAAAAACTGCTTGTTTTTAGACTAGAAACCAAAAGCAAAACCGACTATGGCAACATCAATATTACCCTTACAAATTATGACAAGTTTCCGGCAATCATTGAATTAACTGATAGTCTTGGCAAAGTAATAGCAAGCGCATATTCTGAAAAAAGCCCAAAAATTAGTTTCGATTTACTTGAGCCGGTCGACAATATTTTTATCAGAATCATCCATGACGCCAACCGAAACAAAAAATGGGACTCGGGCAACGTACTGCTCAAACAACAACCCGAGGCTGTATATTATTACAAAACAGCCACAAAAATTGATATTCGAGCCAACTGGGACGTGATGCAAAGTGTTGATTTGAGGTAGATTAAGTTTTATTTTGAACTAAAGCACTCATCATAAATCATATTTATTTTTTGGGCGTTTCGCGCGCCCGGCGCGCCGGGGAGCGCGCCGGTTTACCGCTCTCAATCTTTTTTTGGATTTTTGCCATCAATATGACCGTTGAGATGGCAAAAATTCAAAAAAAGGATTTCCGCTTAAAACCTAACGCAACCAAGACCGTTGACCATGTCTGCCGCAATACCATAAAATATATCCTACAAAATGTTTTGAAAACCAAACCATAAAAAATCGATCATAAAGATTTCTTGGTTTCTAAATAATAGCACCTTTTGGTCGTGACCTGTAGTTAAACCCAGACTACGCAAAAGAAAAAACATTAAGCAAAATCTTGATTAGAAGCCACAAAACTTTAAGCCCTCTGCGACCTATGTCAGAATTAACTGTATTGCCAAATTTGGGTTAAAAACAATTTATATCAAAATACGAAACATCAAAAACAAAACAAAAGCCACTCAACTTGAGTGGCTTTTTAAATGATACAGATAAATGGTTACTCAACAACGATTTTTTTCCAAGATTTATCAGTTTTATTCTGAAGTTCAATCAAATAGATACCTGTTGCAAGTCCTTCGATATTTACCTGGGTTTCAATTTCAGATTTCACGTCGATGCTGCGAACCAAAGCTCCGGTTTGTGTGTAAATATCAATTTTTTCTAAAGCAGTTTTGGTCCTAACATTAAATGCCCCTTTTGAAGGATTCGGATAAATTGACGTTGCATTTAAAGAAAAATCTTCGGTACTTAGTATTTGCGTTCTAGTTAAGGTTGCTGCACTTCGGTTTGCATGATATGCAAAATTTAATGCTGAGCCCTGAGCCCAGATAATTGGAATTGATGAAGTAGAATTGACAAAAGTATAATCCCCAGCAGACACCAATGGTCTTGTAGCAACAAATGTTCTAATGCCTCCAGAATCGTTATCAGACACTGTTGTCCAACTTTGTGCCGCGTCGGCAGCTGGTGTGCCAGTTCCAGTAGCGTTATAGTCTCTGTTCGCAGATGAGTTGTAGGCTAAAATATCGTTGGCAGAACCCATATCAGAGCCACCAAATCCCATGCCTAGCCACGTTGTGCTTGGCCCAACGAGAGTCGCAACAACCATTGTCGCATCGGTATCTATTCGTACAGAATAGCCAGTAGTTACTTGTACCAGCCCTGTCGTAAACTGTCCGAATGAAAATCCTGACAGTAATAACGCAGTAATTAAAAGTAAATTTTTAGTCATTTTTTTTATTTTAAAAGGTTTATAATTAGTTCGTCACCGTTTATGGTGGCATATTCGAAAGCTGTTTTGCCTGTGTTATCTTTGATGGCTTTATCGGCTTTTTTGGTTAATAATAATTTTACAACCTCGACGTTTCTAAACATCGTAGCAAAAATCAATGCCGAAGTACCATTTTGGTCTACTTCGTTGATATTTATTTCTTTGGTCAACAACAATCGTACAATATCATTATGCCCTTTGAATGCTGCGGCCATCAGCGGCGACCCCATGCTACTACTTGCGTTTACATCTGCTTTCTTTTTTAACAAATATTTTACTACCTCAGTATTTCCTCTGTATGCCGCAAGCGTCAATGCCGAAAAGCCCTCTTTACTTTTGCTGTCAATTACCTCTGGATTTTCTTTTAACAATCGCTTTATAATTTCGATATCGCCGTTTCTAGCAGCTTCAAAAATGGTATTGCTCGATTGACAAAAACCACTTTGTGCTATAAAAATTATTAAATAAAAAATTGTTTTAAGTTGCATTATGCTATATACGATTAAAATTAATTAATAGATTTTAAAATCAATACTTTTCTAAAATCACAAAGCTTTTTCGATTTGCTTGCGCGATGATTCGCGGTGACGAAGCTCTGTTTTGATGATTTTTGTAGTAAAACTATATTCGTTGTTTTGGTTTTCTAACTTTGAAATAAGTAGTGCTGCTGCTGCCATGCCTATTTCAGGCCCGTGCTGGCTCACGGTCGATAGACTTGGTGACATTCGACGTGACCAGACCCCATCTGCAAAACCGATTATAGACAAATCTGCTGGAATTTTGTATCCATATTCAAGACCAAGTTTTATTGCAGTAGTTGCTGTATGTTCGTCTAATGCAAAAATACCGTCAATCTGCGGTTTCGATTCAAAAAAACGAATAACATTATCATTAAATTCAGATTCAGATTCTTCCAAAATAATCAAATCTTCATCTGCAGTTCCTTTATTTTTGCTTATAGCTTCATAAAAACCTCGAGCCCGCAACTTTCCTACGCTCAAATTATTAATCGCAGAAAAAAGAGCAATCTTTTTGCAACCTATACTTAATAAATGGTCGGTGGCGTTTATCGCCGACTCAAAATCGTCTACAATTACTTTATCACAATTTACGCTATCTGCAACCCTATCAAACATCACAATTGGCGTTCCGTCTTTTATAACGTCTTCAAAATGAGAAAACTGTTGCAGTTTTTGAGCCTCTTCTGATATTGATAGAATAAAACCGTCTATGGTACCATTGCTTAGCATCTGTAAGGCATGATTTTCTTTATCAATAGATTCATTTGATATACAAGTAATGAGGTGATAGCCTTTTTGCTCGGCAAACTTTTCTATACCCGAAAACACCTTTGCAAAAAACGAGTTCAAAATATTTGGTAGAATCACACCTATTGTTTTCGTAGAACGATTTTTAAGGTTTAGTGCCGTAATATTTGGTTTATAATTTTTGAGTTTTGCAAACTCTTGAATTTTTATCTTGGTTGGCTCGCTAATTTCTGGACTGTCATTTAAAGCCTTTGAAACAGTTGACACCGAGACACCAAGATCTTTTGCAATTTGTTTTAGCGTAGCTTTAGATTTCATAATAAAATTATATTACTGTAAATAAACGCATTTTATTTCAAAAAATCAAATTTATTAACAAACTGTGTATTAAGAAAAATATTGTTAAAAATAACAAAAATCTTCGACGTTCAGCACAAATCAACGACAAAAATCAGTCGAAATCGATGTAGTTGCTGACCTATTTGCGACAAAATTTTAAAATTTTAGATAAAACTTACTGGTTTTTTTAATAGTAATCAACAAAAAACTTAGTGAAAATGGGGATTGTTGACAAAAAAGTAATTATCTTAATATTTTCTTAAAAAAACACTTAAAAAATTGCGCTAAAGTAGTCAGAATTTATATTTTTGTTGCGTTAACCCATATAAAAATATGATATGAAAAAAATTATTTTAGTAGTTAGTTTTTTCTTGACAGCTTTTGGCTTTGCACAAGAAAAATTTTCTGGACTTGTAACCGACGCGACAAATACGCCGCTCGCTGGCGTTTCGGTTCAAGTAAAGGGCTCAACAAAATCTACCTCAACAGATTTTGATGGCAAATATACAATTGTAGCCAAGCAAGGCGATGTATTAAAATTTACGTATGTAGGTTTAGATTCAAAGTCTGTTACCATTAATGGGGGCACTTTAGACGTTCAATTATCTGGCGGTGGCGAGGCGTTGCAAGACGTTGTTATTCTTGGTACCAGAAACCCTGCAAGAACAGTGACCGAATCTGCTGTGCCTATAGACGTTATTGCGATGAAAGACATTGCAACTCAAGGCGCACAAGCCAACCTGAATCAAATCATGAATATGGTGGCACCATCGTTTACTTCAAATGCGATGACAGTTGCCGATGGTACAGATCATATCGATCCAGCACAATTGCGTGGTCTTGGGCCAGACCAAGTATTGGTGTTGGTAAACGGAAAGCGTCGCCATAGTACGTCGTTAGTAAACATTAACGGATCGCCAGGACGTGGTTCTGTTGGTACAGATTTAAATGCACTGCCAGCATTTGCTATCGACCGAATCGAAGTATTAAGAGATGGCGCATCTGCACAATATGGTTCTGACGCGATTGCAGGCGTTATCAATTTGAATGTGAAGAAAGCCACAAATAAATTGGAGGTCAATGCTCTATATGGCTCAAATGTTTCTCAATATTCACGAAACTTTAGAGCTGGTAATGATGGTAACAATGCTCAAATAGATTTAAACTACGGATTTGGTCTTGGAAAAGAAAAAAGTTTTATCAATGCAACCGCATCATTTCAAGTACGAGACATTACAAGTCGTGCACAAGACGAATCAAATACAATTTTCAATGCATACAACGCTGTTGAAAGAGTTGCAGCTGCAGGTGGTGTTCGTTTAACCGATTATTGGGGCAATATCAACAATATTCAAGCACCATTTACACAACAGGGGCTTTTAAACGTTATTAATCAGTATGCGCCGGGTGCAGGTTTGTCAGCGGCAACAGTTGCTGCAGTCAATACAGCTGCTACAAACAACTCATTGTCTGGAATGCAAACCGCACTTGGTGTAGATGCAACTGCAAGTGAATTGCGTGCTAGGGGCTTGAACAGAAGCGATGTCAATATGCGAATCGGACAATCTAGTCTAGAAAGTGCGCAGTTTTTCTTAAACGGCGCATACCCAATATCAGAAAAAGTTGAGGCTTATGCTTTTGGAGGTTATTCTCAACGAAATGGTGATTCTGCTGGTTTTTATAGAAAACCAAATGCACAGAACGTTTCTACAGGTCTTTTTCCTAACGGATTTTTGCCAGAAATACATTCAAGCATTAGAGACATATCATTTGCAGGTGGATTACGTGGAAAAATTCTTGGTGATTGGAACTTTGATTTAAGCAACACAACAGGTCAAAACCAATTTGGATTTCAAATCGAAAACACAGCAAACGCTACTTTAAGAAACAAATCCAATACTTCGTTTGATGCTGGTGCACTCAAGTTTTTTCAAAACACCACAAATTTTGATCTAAACAAAAAGTATGACAAATTAAACCTTGCATTTGGTGCAGAATTTAGAAAAGAACAGTTTGATATTGTTGCCGGAGAACCTGATTCTTACAATATATATGATATTAATGGCGGCGTTGTTACAACCGCAACTCCAAATAATCAAAAAGTTACCAACTTCTTCGGAGCTTTTAGAGCAGGTGGATCTCAAGTATTTCCTGGATACAGAAACACAAATGCACTATCTGAAGGCAGAACAAGCGTAGCTGGATATGCCGATGCAGAATACGAAGTTACAGACAAATGGTTAGTAAACGGGGCAATCAGATTCGAAAACTTTAGCGATTTCGGGAGCACCCTAAACTATAAACTTGCAACAAGATATAAAATTGCAGATAACTTTAACCTACGTGGTGCAATAGCAACGGGCTTTAGAGCACCATCTTTACACCAAATTTATTTTAATAATACATCAACACAATTTGCAAACGGTGTTCCGCAAGAAGTAGTTGTTTTTAATAACTCATCTGCGGCTGCAAAGGCGTTTGGCGTTTCAGAACTAAAACAGGAGGAGTCAATGAGTTTCAGTGCTGGTTTTACAGCCAAAATTCCTGCGGCTAACTTAACTGTGACTGCAGACGTTTACCAAATAAATATCAAAGACAGAGTAACTTTTACCGATAGATTTGACAGACCAGCAACAGCAGGTGTAGTTCAAACTGCTTTTGACCAAGCAGGTGCACAAGTAGCTCGTTTTTTTGCTAATGCTTTAGATACAGAGTCAAAAGGTATAGATGTGGTAATTAGCCACAAACTTCCATTAGGAAAAGCAACCTTAAAAACCGATTTAGCAGCAACATATTCTCAAACAAGAAGGGTTGGAGATATTAAAGGTTCTCCGCTATTGATTGCAAATGGTTACATCAATAAATATTATAACGAAGAAACAAGAATTTATCTTGAAGAAGCTATTCCGAGAGAAAAAGGAAACTTAACACATTCTATCACACTAGGAAAAGTTGATTTGTTTTTACGAAATGTATATTTTGGAAGTGTTACAGACCCTAACGTTACAGACGTAAATGGCGATGGGTTTATTTCTGCCAGAATTGTAAACGGTCAAGCCCTTGAGGATGAACATCCAACATATGGTTCAAAAATTATCACTGATTTTTCAGTTTCTTATGCTTTCACAAAAAACGTAAAATTCATCGTTGGTGCAAATAACATTTTAGATATTTATCCAGATTTTAACAGTGGTCCAGTTTTCGCAAGAAGACCTACAAATATTGCTGGTGGAATTTTACAACCAACCTCAGGATTAGATGCAAATGGTCAAGTGGCATATCAAGCTGCAACGACAAGAATTGATTTAGCAAATAATTCACAATTTGCTTTTTCAAGAAACGTTTCACAATTTGGTCAAAACGGTCGTTTTATCTTTGCTCGATTAAACTTTAAATTCTAAGACTATTTTAATAGAAATTTTAATGCAAAACCGCTCAAGAAATTGGGCGGTTTTTTTGTGATATTAACTGAAACTATAATTTACTACAAAAATAAAATTTGTGATAATTTGCCAAATTTGTAGTTTGTATATACAGAAAATAAATTAAGTAGGAATTATTATTTTTTATACATACATTTGCAACCTTAATTAATCGAGGTCGAGAACCTCAAATTTAATCCATAAGATTATGCCTGTAAAAATTAGATTACAACGTCACGGAAAAAAAGGAAAACCATTTTACTGGGTAGTAGCTGCCGATGCACGCTCGCCAAGAGACGGAAAGTACCTTGAAAAAATTGGAACTTACAACCCAAACACAAACCCAGCAACAATTGACCTAAACGTTGATCACGCAGTTCAGTGGTTGCACAACGGTGCACAACCAACAGACACTGCTCGTGCAATTTTGTCGTACAAAGGAGCGTTGCTTAAACATCATCTTGATGGTGGCGTTCGAAAAGGTGCGTTGACACAAGACCAAGCCGATGCAAAACTAGCCACGTGGTTAGAAGCAAAAGCAGGAAAAGTAGATGCCAAAAAAGAAGGATTGACTCAAGCACAAGCAGATGCAAAAGCAAAAGCATTTAAGGCCGAACAAGCCGTAAACGCAAAACGTCTTGCAGATGCTGCACAAGCAGAGGCAGATGCAATTGCAGCAGCTACGCCAGCCGTAGAAGAAGTAGCAGAAGTTGAAGCGTCTAGCGAAGAAACTAGCGAAGAAGTTGTTGCCGAAGCAGCATCTGCTCAAGAAGTTAGCGAAGAAACACCTGAGGCATAAATAAATAGCGATGACGCGAATAGAAGATTGTTTCTACTTAGGCAAAATCGCAAAAAAATTTAGTTTCAAGGGCGAAGTTCTAATTTATTTAGATACCGACGAGCCCGAAATTTATCAAAACTTGGAATCAGTTTTTGTTGAATGCAACAAAAACTTGGTTCCATTTTTTATTGAAAGTTGCTCACTACACAAAAACGATTTTTTGAAAGTTCGTTTTGAAGATGTTGATTCAGAAGATGCTGCAGATGCTATTTTGGGAAACGCAGTATATCTTCCATTAAAAATGTTGCCAAAGCTCACTGGCAATAAATTCTATTTTCACGAAGTAATAGGTTTTGAAATCGAAGACCAGCGAATAGGTGTTTTCGGAATCATTCAATCAATAAACGATTCGACAGCCCAGCCACTTTTTGAGGTTTTGAATGGCTCGACGCAAATACTTGTGCCGATGATAGATTTATTTTTAGTAAAAATAGATCGCACTAACAAAAAAGTAATCATGAATTTACCAGAGGGACTTGTTGAAATGTATTTGTAGAAATTCAATTTTGTAATTTATTAAGTGCCGTCGTTCGCGATAACAGTTCCCAATTATAATTTTGGACACGCAATTTATTTAAAAAAATTGATTATATTTTTGTCGGATTGTATGATGCTTTTGTTCCAGTCGGTTGCAGAAATCTAATTTTAATCTTTTTTTGGGAGTGCCACTGCCTTATGTTGTGCGCGGTGTTAATCTTACAAAAAAAATTTTCATGTTGCCTGGCTTGCCGAATCAGATCCCGAACACACGATAATCGTCGACAAAAAATTATATTTGTAAAACAATATCAAAACTAGGTAAGATCGCGCACAATAGTAACTTCTGAAAATTAAGAGTAGTCAATGAAAAAAACCCTTCATCTCGATTCAAACCACCCAAACATGATTGCTGATTTGGCTGCTTTGGGTTTTCAAAACGATATTGATTTCGCATCTTCGAAATCTGAAGTCGAAAAAAAAATATTTAATTATCACGGAATTGTAATCCGTAGTCGCTTTCAAATAGATAAAAAATTTATAGACGCTGCCACAAATCTAGAGTTTATAGCTAGAGTAGGATCGGGGCTAGAAAGCATAGATTGTGAGTACGCTGCGTCTAAAAACATAAAATTGATTTCGTCGCCCGAGGGCAATGCAAATGCCGTTGGTGAACATGCAATTGGAATGCTACTGTCGATTTTTAACAATTTGAATCAGGCAAATTCGGACATCAGAAACGGCAGTTGGAATCGCGACGCCAATCGTGGACATGAGCTTGAGGGCAAAACTGTTGGTATTATTGGCTATGGAAATATGGGAAAATCTTTTGCAAAAAAACTGCGAGGTTTTGATTGCGAATTGATTTTTTATGACATTAAACCAAATTTGTCTGACCAAAACGCAAAGCAAGTCTCGTTACAAGAATTGCAACAAAAAGCCGACATTGTCAGTCTGCACACACCGTGGGACAAATCAACAGACAAAATGATTGATGCTAGATTTATTGCAGCCATGCAAAAATCATTTTGGATTATCAATACTGCTCGAGGCAATAGCGTGGTTACTGCCGATTTGGTCGATGGTTTAAAGTCTGGCAAGGTACTTGGCGCTGGTCTTGACGTTTTAGAATATGAAAATTTGTCGTTTGAGAATCTTTTTGTAAATAATAAAATACCCGAACCGCTTGAATATTTAATGTCTGTAAAAAACGTTTTACTGTCGCCACACATAGCAGGTTGGACCAATGAAAGTCACGTAAAATTATCATCGGTAATTGTCGAAAAAATAAAAAGCTTGTATTTTCATGACGATAAAAAAGCAAAAGAAATTACAAAAGTTACGGGTATTGGAGGGATATTTTTTAAGGCTGAAAACCCAAAATCGCTGAAAGCGTGGTATGCCAAACACCTTGGTTTGGCGGTAGATAACTATGGCAGCACGTTTTGGTGGAAAGACAAAAACGGCAACGATTGCAGCACACAATGGTCGCCTTTTGAGCATCACACAACCTATTTTGAACCAAGTCAAAAGCAGTTTATGCAAAACTTTCGGGTCGAAAACCTCGAACGATTACTATTAGAATTGAAACAAGAAAACATCCGCATCATTGGCGAAATGCAGGTTTTTGAGTACGGAAAATTTGCTTACATTATGGATATCGAAGGCAATAAAATTGAACTGTGGGAACCGATTGATAGCGCATTTCAATAATTTTTTTAATTTTACAAAAAATCATTCAATCATTAATTTAAAAGAAGCAAAAATGCCAAACCTTAAAAAAAAATACCTTGATAAATATTTTTTCAGCAAAAAATTGGGATGGTCTTTCGGCATTATTTTGGGTGTTTATCACTTTGGGCGGATCATCTTTTTTGTAAAAAACAATTCGTTTGTAGATATTCTAGAACAATCGATTTGGAAATAAACCGTGTAAGATTTTTTTAAGTTTAACCACAAATTACACAAATTTGCACAAATTAGTGTATGCTAATGCGCAAAGTACTTATTTAAAAACTGTAAAATCTGCCAAAACTACTCATGTTTTTCAAAAACAATTAGCGACAGTTCGTTTAATTTGTGGTTTAAAGATTCTAACAAATTTTTACAAAAAAGTTAACATTATTGTCAATCAATACATATAACTTTGCAAAATGTATATGTTGTTGAAGGTATTTGTTTTCAGTTTGTTTGTAGGTATGTTTTTCGTACCAACAGCTGCTTTTGCATGTGCATCAACTGCCACAAAATCATGTTGCAAAGCAGAATCTGCCAAAAAGACGGATAAAAAATCTTGCTGCGATGCATCTGATTCAAAAAAAGAAACCAAAAACTGCGGCGGCAAATGTGGGCATGCTAACTGCACGTCGGCATCGTCAGTTAATTTTAGTGTAATTACTACATTTGATTATTTTTTCAAAAAATTTAGTATGGATTTTTACTCAAAAAAATCTATTTTTTACACTTCAAAAACCTTTATTTCTTCAGGTTTTATTTCTGTTTGGCTCCCGCCGAAAATAAAATAAATTGAAGTTGTGACAGCCAATATTTTGTCTTGTCGAAAGCAACTTTGCGTTTTCGAGTTTATCTATTTATAAAAAAATCTAAAATTTATTTTAATGAAATTAATATCAAAAATATTGATAGTAACAATGTTGTTATTATCAATCACTTCGTGCATCGCGCAAACAAAAAACACCAAAAACGAAATAGTCAAAATTTATGGCAATTGTGGAATGTGCAAAAAAACAATCGAAAAAGCAGGCAATGTTTCTGGAGTGGTAAAAGTAATTTGGAATAAAGAATCCAAAATGGCAACCTTGAACTACGACGCAAAAAAAACCAACCAAGACGAAATTCTTACAAGAATAGCCTTAAGCGGATACGACAGTGACAGGTTTGTGGCACCAGACGACGTTTATAACAATTTGCATGGCTGTTGCCAGTACGACCGAGTGTCTAAAGGTCAAACTGTACAGGCACAAGCAACAACAAAATCTAAATAAAAAACACATGAAAAAGCTATTAATTTTATTGTCATTATTTTCGTTAATTGTAAATGCACAAATCAAAGTTGGTGACCGAATCCCCAATTTCAGTCTTCAAAACATCGTTGGTAAACAAATCTCGAATTCAGATTTTCAAAACAAAGTTGTACTTATAGATTTTTGGGCATCGTGGTGCGCGCCTTGCAGGCAAGCGAACAAAAACCTTGTTAAGCTATACGATAAAGCAGACAAAAAAAAGTTTGAAATCATAGGAATTTCTGTTGATATTGATAAGTCTAAGTGGAAAAAAGCCATTGCAAAAGACAAGATCACATTCACACAGCTCAATGATCCAAATGGGTTTGACGCAAAAACTGCCGTTCGATTTGGGGTAGAGGAGTTGCCTACGCAATATCTTTTTGATTCAAAAGGAATTTTAGTTGCCATTAATCCAACTGAACAACAAATTATAAACGTATTAAAACAAAAAAAATGAAAAACTCAAAAAACATATATTTCACCATTATCGCAATTTTATTTTTATCAATTGCAAATGCGCAAATCTCAAAAGTCGAAATTAGAGCAACAGGTTTAACTTGTTCTATGTGCTCAAACGCGATTAACAAGCAACTAAAATCGATGCCCGAAGTAACCAATGTTGCCACAGATTTAAACACCAATACTTTTACGGTCAGTCTGAAAGAAGACAATAATTTAACCCCCAAAATTTTTAAAGACAAAGTCGAAAAAGCAGGATTTTTTATAGGTACACTCATCGTAACTACCAAGTCCGAAAACAGTATTGGAGCAAATTATATAAAAGTAAATACAAACGATTCAAAGACAGTTGAAGTTAAATTTCAGGTTTTAGACAAAGGATTTGTAACTGACAAAGAGTTTAAAAAATTGACCAAGGCTTATAAAAGTATGTCGACATATGCAAACAATAACGAAGACGATTTTCATATAAAATTTGTGAACTAATGCTTAGGATATTTGTAGTCCTTTTGATAGTTTATTGCCAAAACATTTTTAGTCAAGAATTATTTGTTGTGACCGATCCTGCAAGCAATATTCCCGCCAATTCGTTGGCGGTAAACATTATGCAATCAACTTTTAAAGAAAAAATTAAAACAGGTACTAACTATCATTTTATGCCCGAAGTATCCTATGGCATCAACAAAAATTTGATGGTTCGAGGATCGGCTTTTATAAGTACAAGAAGCAATTCGTTATATGCCGAAGGTGGTGGTTTTATGGCCAAATATAGGTTTTATTCAGAAGACGATTTAAACAGTCATTTCCGAGTGGCCGCTTATGGCCGTTATAGTTTTAATAGAGCCGACATTCACCAAGAACAAATAGAAATTCTAGGCCATAATACGGGCTATGAAGCTGGTTTGATAGCAACAAAACTTGTTCAAAAATTGGCTATAAGTTCGTCACTAAGTTTTGAAAAAGCACTCGACAATAAACCAAATTACCTTTTTCCGACAACCCAAGGAAGCAGTGCCACCAATTACACCCTGTCGTTTGGCAAGCTGGTATATCCAAAAAAATATACAAGTTTTAAGCAAACAAACATCAATTTAATGGTCGAATTTGTTGGGCAAACCATCAACCAAAACGGAAAATCTTATGTAGATGTTGTGCCAGCAATACAATTTATATTTAACAGTCAAGCAAGACTCGATTTGGCTTACAGGCAAGAACTTCTTAGTTCAATGATTCGCTCTGCACCAAACGGAGTTTATTTGAATTTGTATTATACTTTTTTTGATTTAAAGTAATGGGTAACATTTGTGTGAATTAAGCAATATAATGAACGAAACTTGTAATAATTTCATTATTAGTGTTTTATAAATTTATATGTAGAAATTAATCTACATTTAATAAATTCATAAAATGAAAAATGTTCAAGTAAGTATCGAAGCATGTTTGGCCTGTATGGTTGAATGCGAGAAATGTGGAGTAGAATGTTTAATGATGGAGGGGCATCAAGAATGTGTAAAATTATGTCGTGATTGTGCAGACATTTGTGCCCTTTGTGCCAAGCTATGCGCAAGAGGTTCAAGATATGCTCATGATTTGTGCATGTTATGCGTAAAGTGCTGCGAAGATTGTGCAAACGAATGTAGTAAACACAATCATGATTGTTGCGCAAAATGTGCAGAAGCATGCAAAAAATGTTCAGACGCATGCAAAATGTAAAAAAACAATCAATTTAATACTAAATGCTTATTATTTGGCATTTAGTATTATTTTAAGGTCAAATACAATCTTGGTTTTTTCTTTTTTTAAAATTAAAAAAAATGACACATACCTACAAATTAACAGGAATGACTTGTGGTAGCTGTGAAGCCAAAGTAAAATCGGCTTTACTAACTATCGAAAATATAACGGATGTTGAAGTTTCTAAAGAAGATAACTCGGCAACAATAACAATGGATAAACACATTGCACTTGTCGATTTACAAAAAGTTTTAGACAGCAAATATCAAATTTCGTATATCAATCAAAACGAAAATCCAACTTCCCTCTCCTTTACGGAGGGATTAGAGGGTGGGGCTTCTTGGTTTGAGACCTACAAGCCTATTTTCTTGATTTTCTTTTACATCACTTTGGTTACCGTGCTGATTCAGTTCAAAAATGAGAATTATAATTTGATGCAGGCAATGCAGCATTTTATGGCTGGTTTTTTCCTCGTATTTTCTTTTTTCAAATTACTAAATTTAAAAGGATTTGCAGAAAGTTATGTTATGTATGATATTGTTGCTAAACAGGTGCCAATTTGGGGATACGTTTATGGTTTTATTGAATTGGGTTTAGGAATTGCTTTTTTAATAAATTTTAATCCATTATTAACCAATACATTAACATTTGTAGTGATGTCAATAAGTATTATTGGCGTTTTACAATCGGTGTTAAATAAAAAGAAAATTCAATGCGCATGTTTGGGTGCAGTTTTCAATTTGCCAATGAGTACAGTGACAATTATCGAAGATGGTTTGATGATCGCAATGAGTGGTTTTATGGTTTTCAAATTACTCTAAAACATTTCGAGCAACAGCGATGCTGACAATCCAGAAATAGCAGAATTGACAAATCAGTAAATATTTGATATTTTAAAAAAGTTTAAAATTGATTTTGACCTTCGTAAGATTATTGTTTTGCGTTGATTTATTTGGTATGTTTGAAAAAAGTTAATAAAATGTCAATATCTACCATTCAACTTGCATTTGAGAAAACCCAAATTTTAATTAACGACTTTGAGGCAGGTATTGAACATTATCTCTCCTCCAACTATCAAGAAGCCGAAGTTCGTAAAGAATATATTGATAAATTTTATACTTGTTTGGGATGGGATGTTAATCATAACCATCAAAAAAATCCTTTTGAGCAAGAAGTAAAAATCGAAAAAGCGCAACGCCAACAAGGTGCGCTTGGGCAAAAACGTGCCGATTATGCTTTTTTTTTAGCACCTAACTATAAACAAGAACAATTTTTTGTAGAAGCCAAAAAACCTTCTCGAACGCTTCGCAGAAACAAAGATGACTATTTTCAAACCGCAAAATACGGTTGGAATGCAGGAACTGGCGTTTCGATTCTTACCGATTTTGAAGAAATTGTAATTATTGATTGCAGGTACCGTCCTGATTTTGATACTATTCTTCAAAATCAAATTCAATATTACAATTACAAAGAATTTAGAGATTTTGACACGTTCGAAGAATTTTATTGGATTTTTTCGCGCGAAGCTTTAGTAGCTGGAAACCTTTCAACATTTATTGAAAAACTTAAAAAACCAAAAGGAACTTCGACACAGCTTAAACTTTCGGGTGGCAAATATCAATCTATTGACGAAAGTTTTTTGAACTACATTGATGCCAAACGGTTTGAACTAGCAACTGCTTTTTATCAAAACAATACTTCGCTTGACGCTTATGAACTTACCGAGGCTACACAACGCACTATTGACAGAATTGTTTTTATTCGATTTCTTGAAGATAAACTTATTGAAACCGAAAATATTATTCACAATATTGCAACAGCCACAAATCCGTGGGCGAAATTTATAGAATATTCAAAATATTTAGAAGCAAAATACAACGGAATTGTTTTTAAACCACTGTTTATAGACGACAAAAAATTTGGTGGTGCCAATGCTGATTTGTTTCGTGCATTATGTTCAGATTTGGACCATACCAATACACCTTATGATTTTAATTATATTCCAATTCACATTTTAGGCAGTATTTATGAACGCTTTTTGGGCAAAATAGTCGTCATCGAAAATGGCAAAGCTACTATTGAGGTTAAACCCGAAGTCAGAAAAGCGGGTGGCGTATTTTATACTCCAAAATATATTGTAGATTATATCGTAAAAAATACCGTCGGAAAACTCATTGAAAGCAAAACACCAAAGCAAATTGAGGAACTTACATTTGCAGATATTGCTTGTGGTTCAGGCAGTTTTTTGATTGGAGTTTTTGAATATTTGCTAGATTATCATAACAAATGGTACAATGACCATCCAGAAATTGCCAAAAAAGACGGCTGTAAGTTTAATGAAGATTTTGGCGTTTATGTTTTGTCTATTCAACAGAAACAAACCATTTTGTTAAACAATATTTATGGCGTTGACATTGATTTGCAAGCCACCGAAGTAACCCAATTGTCGTTGTTTTTAAAAATGCTTGAAGACGAAACCACCAGCACCGCCAATGATATGATGGTTTTGTTTCACGAAAAGATTTTGCCCAATTTGACCAACAATATTAAGTGTGGCAATTCGCTCATAGGAACCGACATTCTGAACAACAAACTAGATTTAGACCTTGACCAAGAACGCAAACTGAACCCATTTGATTTTAAAATGGC
>JBDLWE010000032.1:0-3545 GCA_039804445.1 Bacteroidota bacterium
CCTTGAATTGGTGCATTCACTGCATTTCGTTCGGCACCACTTTTTACCATCATGTTTGGCGAATTTATGTCTTTCAAATATCGGCGGCGGCCAAGGACAGTTTGTACGTAGCCATTCTCTCGAGCAAAATCGACTTGATTGCTCATATATGCTTTTAGTTTTGGGTACGTTGCATAATAAGCCTCGATAAGTTCGGCTGCTTCCTTTCGGCTTAAATCTGTTTGGTTGCTCAACCCAAATGCCGAAACACCATATATAATGCCAAAATTCACGGTCTTGGCATTGCTTCGTTGCTCTTTTGTAACTTCTTCTAACGGCACATTAAAGACCTTGGCGGCTGTCGCTTTATGAATATCTAGATTGTTTTGAAATGCTGCAATCATGTTGTCTTCACCCGAAAGGGCTGCAATTATCCGAAGTTCTATTTGCGAATAATCGGCAGAAAGCAGACTATAATTCTCGTCACGTGCAATAAAAGCCTTTCTGATTTGCTGACCACGAACCGACCGAATCGGAATATTCTGCAAGTTCGGGTTGTTTGAACTTAACCTTCCCGTAGCTGCCACGGCTTGCATATAATCTGTGTGAACGCGACCCGTTTTGGAGTCGACTTGGTTGGGTAGTGCGTCGATATAGGTGCTTTGCAGTTTGACCATCTGTCGCCATTCAAGAATATCACGCACAATTTCGTGGTCTTTTGCCAAATAACTCAACACTTCTTCGCCTGTGGCATATTGACCTGTTTTGGTCTTCTTTTGTTTGGCGCCGCCAATTTTCATTTTTTCAAAAAGTACTTCGCCCAATTGTTTTGGCGATGCTAGATTGAATGTCGAACCAGCAGTTTCATAAATTTTTAATTCTAATGCCTTGCTTTCTGTTGCCATTTCTACAGACATGGCTTTCAAAAACGGAACATCAAGGTTAATGCCTTCGAGCTCCATTGCGGCAAGCACCGGAATGAGTGGTGTTTCGATGGTGTCAAACAAAATTTTGGTTTCGGCTTTGTCTAGAATCGGACTAAAATTTTGCATCAATTGCCACGTTACATCGGCGTCTTCGGCGGCATATTCTTTTACTTGTTCTAACGGAATATCGCGCATAGATTTTTGACCTTTGCCTTTTTTTCCAATCAAATCTTCTATAGATTGTGGACTGTATTTCAAGTACGTTTCTGCCAAAATATTCATGTTGTGCTTCATGTCAGGATTTATAAGGTAGTGCGCCAACATGGTATCAAACAGTTTTCCTTTAATCTCAATATCATAATTCGACAGAATTTTCAAATCATATTTGATATTTTGCCCAACTTTTTCGATATTTTCATTGGAAAAAAATGTTTTAAATTTTGCTGCCAAGGCAATTGCTTCTTCTTTATTTTCGGGAAATGGTACATAAAAAGCCTTGCCTTTTTCGTAGGCAAATGAAATTCCGACCAGTTCGGCATTCATGGCATCGATGCCAGTAGTTTCTGTATCAAAACAAACCGAAGATTGCTTTTCTAGGTTTTGCAACAGTAGTTTCACACCCAAATCGCCTTGAATAATTTGGTAGTTATGCTCGGTGCTATCTAAAGTTGCCAGCCCCATCCCGACCTTCCCCAAAGGGGAAGGAGACGATGCGGAATCAGACTCGTCATAAAATCCAAATAAGTCAAATTGCTCGTCATTAGTTTTTTTTGTAGGTGCTTTTTTATTTACGAGTTCCGAATTGTCAGTGGGATTGTCATTGGGATTGCTATTGTATAGCTTATCAAACTGCGACTTCATCTGTCGAAACTCTAATTCTTCAAAAAGTATATCAGTTTTTTCTACATCTGGTTTTTCGAGTTCATAATCTTTTTCGTTGAAAGTGACAGGGCAGTCGAGTAGGATAGTGGCCAATTTTTTTGAGAGAATTCCTTTGTCTTTATTAGCTTCAATCTTGTCTTTCATTGCGCCTTTGAGCTTGTCGGTGTTTGCCAAGAGGTTTTCCATTGAGCCAAATTCTTTCAGAAATTTTTTGGCTGTCACTTCGCCTACGCCGGGCAGCCCCGGAATGTTGTCGGCAGCATCGCCCATCATGCCCAGAAAATCGATAACTTGTTCAGGTCTTTCGATTTCAAAACGAGCTAGAACCTCGGGAACACCCCAAATTTCAATACCATTGCCCATTCTGGCAGGTTTGTACATAAAAATATTTTCGGAAACCAACTGCGCAAAATCTTTATCGGGCGTTACCATAAAGACCTGAAAATTTTCTTTTTCGGCTTGTTTGGCAATGGTACCTATTAAATCATCGGCTTCAAAACCAGCGACTTCTATAATCGGGATGTGCATGGCACGCAGCAACTCTTGAATATATGGTACTGCAATTTTGATGGCATCGGGTGTTTCGTCGCGGTGGGCTTTGTATTCTTGATACATTTCGTATCTGTAATCGCTGCCGCCTTTGTCAAATGCTACTGCTAGATGGTCGGGTTTGTCACGCTTTATAACGTCCATGAGTGAGTTCATGAAGCCCATAATAGCCGACGTGTCCATACCTTTTGAGTTGATTCGTGGGTTTTTGATAAATGCAAAATAACCGCGAAAAATAAGGGCGTAGGCATCGAGCAGGAAAAGTCGTTTTTGAGGTATCATGAAAGTTCTATTTTATGAATTTGTAAAAATAGATAAACAACATGAGGTTCACAAAAAATAGACATTTATTTGCTAAGGATTAAAAAGATTTTTTAACCACAAATTACGCAAATTTGCACAAATTTTGGTTTGCTTTTGCCACAGATTATTTGGATTTGTACAGATATTTTAACCACAAATCACAAAAATTTGCGGTTAAGTATAAAATAATTGGTAGTTTGCAGAAAACAGTAAAATCTTATTTAGGATTATTTCAACTGCTGCTTTACCCAAAACTCGGCTTCGGTTTTTGTTTTGCAAACCAAGTATGGAACGGGCTGTTTCTGGAATGCGAAAATGCTTTTCAAGACGCCACGAATTATTGCAGACGGAATTATATAGGCGGTTCCTGCGCAATAATCTTGGATTAATTTTTGGTTTTCTTTGAGCCAATGGGCTTGCATTTTCTGGAACGAGAGTCCGGGCATTACGGCATTTGTTGCATCAAAAATAATGGCGACTTGCTGCTGTTCATAAACATTTTTTACTTCGTTGAGATAAAACGGAAAGTTGGTTTCATCGGCATTTTCGCCTGTAAAAATTACAGCTACAATTGGGCGATTTGATGTAATTACTTCGGCATATTTTTTCATAGTAATTGGTTTTTAGCCCCGACAAAAGGGAAAATCCTTTTGGTCGAAAACCTATTTTTTGTGGCATGAAAAGAACGACCGCAGGAGTTCCTTTTTGTGCCAACAAAAAAAGGTATTTGGGCAAAAGATTTGGAATGATGGCGGGACTAGCTTCAAAAAAAAATTATTCTGTCCATGATTTATAATATTTTCCATCATCAAGTCCCATGGCGGTTTCTGTAACCATGAGTGGACGGAAAGTGTCGACCATAACTGCCAGTTCGTGGGTTTCTTTGTGGCCAATGCTGCGCTCCAT
>JBDLWE010000033.1:0-12055 GCA_039804445.1 Bacteroidota bacterium
TGTTCATTGATAAAGTATATTGTAAAATACTTACTTATTTTTTTAAAACAAAAACGCAAAACCTTTCCCTTTTTTGTTTGAAGTTTGATTTTTGGTCAATGTTGCAACTTGTTCTTGCAAGAATTTTTCTGTTTGCTTGAACATAAATGCTACAAAAATTGAAATACTCGCGTTTTGTGTGGTTTCTTGCAAGGCATTAATGTATTTTTGTTTGTCTTCTTTATAAACAATCGTTAGTGGCAAAGCATGATATTGTTGCACGTAGTTCATTAATAATCTGGACATTCTCCCGTTTCCGTCGGCAAATGGGTGAATGGTAACCAGTTGATAATGAATTTCGTAAGCCAAAGTGTTTGCGTCTAAAAAATCTGTACATTGTATAAGTTTGGTGTTTAAATAACTAACAAGTTCAGCGACTCGCTCTAGCACTTTTTTGTAATCCATAAAAGTAGTTGTGCCTGCACGAACAGTCAATTTTCTAAAATCTCCTTTTGATGAATCGAAATTTCCTGCCATCGACGATATTTCTGGGGCCGTCGTTTTCATAACCATTGCAGAGATTTTTTGAATTAAATCAACAGTCAACATCATTTTTTGAGTGGCTAAATCGACCACAAATTTTAAGGCTTGCAAATGATCGATAGCCATTAGTGTATGTTCAAGCGGTTTATTGTTTGGTGTTAAATGTTCATCTAATAATAAAAAAGTTTCTTCTATTGTTAGTGTCGATCCTTCGATGGCATTGGAATGATGTACAATTGCAAACTGATTAAACTTTTGATAGTCAAAAGTGTCGTTTTGTATTAATTTAAAATATTGGTCTTTTATTTTTAATAAATTTTCCATCAGTGCAATTTTTAAATCAAATTTAACCTACATTTTCTTACGCATTCTAGCTACCGGAATATCCAATAATTCTCTATATTTAGCAATTGTTCGTCTAGCAATAGGATAACCACGCTCTTTTAGAATATCTGCCAATTGGTCGTCTGGCAACGGTTTGTGTTTGTCTTCGGCTTCAATCACATCTTTAAGGATTTTCTTGATTTCTAGCGTCGATACCTCTTCGCCTTGATCGTTGGTCATTGCTTCAGAAAAGAATTCTTTTATAAGTTTTGTGCCATAGGGTGTTTCTACATATTTAGAATTTGCCACGCGAGATATTGTCGAAATGTCTAGACCAACCATATCTGCAATATCTTTGAGAATCATTGGTTTCATTTTGGTGTCGTCGCCATCTAAAAAATATTCTTGCTGAAAATGCATGATCGCATTCATGGTCACAAACAGCGTTTCTTGGCGTTGCCGAATGGCATCTATAAACCACTTGGCCGAATCGAGTTTTTGTTTTATAAACTGAACGGCATCTTTTTGAGATGACGATTTGTCGCGTGAATCTTTGTAGGTTTGCATCATTTCTTGATAGTCTTTTGAGACATGAAGTGATGGTGCATTTCGCCCATTTAGCGTGAGCTCAAGCTCGTCATCATTTATTCTGATGGCAAAATCTGGGACTACATTTTCGGTAACTTTGTTATTTCCTGTAAATGATCCGCCGGGTTTTGGGTTTAGTTTTTCTATTTCGTGAATCGCTTTTTTAAGGTGTTCTGTCGACACGTTGAATTTTGCAGTTAGTTTCTCATAATGTTTTTTTGTAAACGCCTCAAACTGTTCGTCAATAATTGACATTGCCAAAGCCACATATTCGGTTGGGGTTTTGTGTTTGAGTTGCAGCAGCAAACATTCTTGCAAATCTCTAGCGCCAACACCGCTTGGCTCTAACTGATGAATGACGTGTAGCAATCTTTCGACTGTTTTTTCGTCGGTATAAATGGCTTGTGTAAACGCCAAATCGTCGACAATATCCAAAACACTTCTACGGATATAACCCATATCATCTATGCTGCCCACTAGAAATTCGGCAATGTCGCGCTCATCATCGTTTAAAATAAAAGTATTGAGCTGATTGATCAAGTCTTGATGAAAACTCACGGGTGCAGCCAATGGCGATTCGCGCTCGTCATCGTCGTCGCTATAATTATTGGCTTGTGTTTTATAGTCTGGCGTATCGTCTTGACTCAAATATTCGTCAATGTTTATGTCTTCAGCATCCACACGATCAGATTCAGACTCATCATAATCGTCATAGTCTTCAGACTCAAACTCGTCTTTTTCGTAATCGTCTTCTTCTTTGCCAGATTCTAGGGCAGGATTTTCGTTCATTTCTTCCAAAAGGCGTTGCTCAAAAGCCTGAGTGGGCAATTGAATGAGCTTCATCAGCTGGATTTGCTGAGGCGATAGCTTTTGCGAAAGTTTGAGGTTTATAAATTGTTTAAGCATTACAAAAGGTTGTTAGTTGGTGGTTGTTGGATGACGCGATTTATTCTATCCACAATCAACCACTAACTTATTTATTTAAAACTCAGCATTCATTGGCGTTCTCGGAAACGGAATCACATCGCGAATATTGGTCATTCCCGTCACAAACAACACAAGCCTTTCAAATCCAAGTCCAAAACCAGAGTGCACCGCAGACCCAAATCGGCGTGTGTCTAGGTACCACCAAAGTTCATGTTCGTCTATATTTAGTGCCTTCATTTTTTCGAGCAAAACATCATAACGCTCTTCACGCTGCGAACCACCAACGATTTCGCCAATTCCAGGAAACAGAATATCCATGGCACGAACCGTTTTTCCGTCTTCGTTTAGGCGCATATAAAAAGCCTTGATGTTGGCAGGATAATCAAACAAAATCACAGGACATTTAAAATGTTTTTCAACCAAATATCGCTCATGTTCTGATTGCAAATCGGCACCCCATTCATTGATAATATAGTTAAATTTTTTCTTTTTGTTGGGCGTAGATTCCCGCAAAATATCAATCGCTTCGGTATACGAAACCCTTTTAAAATCGTTGTTCAACACAAAATTCAGCTTGTCTAAAAGTCCAAGTTCAGACCGTTCGGCTTGTGGTTTTTGTTTTTCTTCTTCGGACAAACGACTTTCTAAAAACTTCAAATCTTCAGGACATTTTTCAACGGCATATTTCACGACGTATCTAATGAAATCTTCGGCCAAATCCATGTTGTCCGTAAGGTCGTTAAAAGCCACTTCCGGCTCAATCATCCAAAACTCTGCCAAGTGACGAGACGTGTTGCTGTTTTCGGCTCTAAAAGTTGGTCCAAACGTATAAATTTGACCAAGTGCCATTGCAAAAGTTTCGCCCTCTAACTGCCCAGAAACGGTTAGATTGGTTTCTTTGCCAAAAAAATCTTTCTTAAAATCTACTTTTCCATCCTCGGTTCGAGGCGTATTATCGAATGGCAAAGCCGTAACCCGAAACATTTCGCCTGCACCTTCGGCATCGCTACCTGTGACAATTGGCGTGTTTACATACACAAAACCTTGCTCTTGAAAATATTTATGTACAGCAAACGAAAGTACAGACCGTACCCGCATTATCGCCCCAAAAACATTGGTTCGCACCCGCAAATGCGCATTTTCGCGTAAAAATTCAAGTGAGTGTTTCTTGGGTTGCATCGGAAATTTTTCGGCATCAGAATCGCCAAGAATTTTAAGTTCGGATACCTGAATTTCATATTTTTGTCCAGCACCTTTACTCTCGGTCAATGAGCCAGTTACCGAAACTGCCGCGCCAGTCGTAATGCGTTTTAGCGTTTCTTCGGGCGTGTTTTCAAAATCGACCACACACTGAATGTTGTTTATTGTCGAACCATCGTTTAAGGCAATAAACTGGTTGTTTCTAAACGTTCGCACCCAACCCTTTGCGTTTACCAACGGCAGTGATTCTGGGCTATTGAGCAAATTTTTAATCTTCGTATGTTTCATTTATAAGTAAAATGTGTATTGTAAATCGTAATATTTATTTAATGCAAATATAAGTCTTTTTTGCAAATCAGTAAAGCCATGTAGTGCATTAGAAAAAACATTGAACATCATTACAATTAAGTATCAAAATTTTATGCATTTTGGTGTACCTCGTTGTTCAATTAAGAAGTACGTAATTTTGATTAAAAAGTAAAAAACACCTTAAAATCAGAAAATCCCACTCTCTCGAGCAGGATTTTCATCAAAACCAAACAAATATAAACCAAACAAACTTTATTATTAGTTGTGTAACAGTACACCATCAATCACATGAATCACACCGTTTGATTGAAACACATCGGCAATAGTAACCGCAGCAACCCGACCTTTGTCGTCTGTTAACATCAGTTTTTTACCTTTCATAGTGCCAGTTAATTTTCCGCCTTGCACGGTTGTCAAAACCGCTTTGCCTTTTCCAGCTTTAATGGCCGCAGCAATGGCTTTGCTGTCTAACTTTCCGGCAACTACATGATAAGTAAGTACTCCTTGAAGTGCCGCTTTGTTTTCTGGCTTCAGCAAAGTGTCTACAGTACCTGCAGGCAATTTGTCGAAAGCGGCATTTACTGGCGCAAAAACCGTAAATGGTCCGGCACTTTGTAACGTAGCAACTAAATCGGCTGCTTTTACGGCTGCAACAAGTGTGGTGTGGTCTTTTGAGTTCACTGCATTTTCGACAATGTTTTTTGCCGGATACATTGGTGCACCACCAACTTCGACTGTTTTTTGAGCAAATCCAAATCCTGCTACCAAAATCGCTGTTGCTGTAATCAAATTTCGTAATTTCATTTTATTTCTTTTTTTAGAGTGTTATAATGTTATTTACGGCAGCAAAGCAATAGTGGTTTTAGACAATTAATTTTTTAACACAATTTTATATATTTGATTGTATGTCAAAAATTAAAACAACGCTATGTTTTACATTTTTAGGCAGAACTTTCAGGTCAAACCTATGTAATGATTTGTAAATTTGTGTCGATTAATTTCGATAACAAACTCGTTGGCAAGAATAAGCGGTACTTCATATCTTTTTACTGCCAGCAAAGCCCTCGATACTAAAGCGAAATGCGGACCGCAGACCTCTAGTTGCTTTGAACAAAAAGGGCGATATTTAGGCACAATTACTAATAAACTACTTTTTTTATCTTTGAATGGAAATACAGTCAAAAAAATAATTTAGCCTTGTGCAAATGGTAATATTTAGTTTTTGTTTGCTTGCTATCGGATGATTATGAAACCGACAAGAATGCAAAAGTTGAAGCATTATAAGGTTTTTTTAATAAATTTTTATAATTTTCTTTATTTTTGACCAAAAACATCGATATTTGATTAAACTTTTAACGTTTTTACAAGTCAAATAAATAATTCTAAAGTGAAACAAAAATGGTAAATGTATTTAAATTGTTGGTAATTGGTTTAGTTATTTCGTTAAGTATTTCTTGTAATAGCAGTCAAGATGATGATTATCAAGCAATAACACTAGAATATCCAAATGTCAAAGCAACCTTTAGTGACAAGCTAAATCTACTTGCTTTAGAAAACTATTCTAACCAAACGGTTCCAGTTTACATCACAAAAAATAATTCTTTATCAAATCCGATTACTGATAAAGGAGCAACTTTAGGCAGGGTTTTATTTTACGACAAAAAACTTTCAAGCAATAATAGCGTTTCATGCGCGACCTGCCATCAGCAAGCAAATGCGTTTGGTGACCCCTCGATAGGTGCTAGTGTGGGCGTAAACGGCGCTACTGGTCGTCATTCGATGCGGTTAATAAATACTAGATTTGCAAATGAGTCAAAATTTTTTTGGGATGAACGTGCTGCAAATCTAGAAACACAAACCACAATGCCAATCAAAGATCATGGCGAAATGGGTTTTAGTGGCACAAATGGTGATCTTGATTTTAATGGTTTAATAACAAAATTAAATGCTGTTGGATATTATAAAGAACTATTTAAGTTCGTGTATGGTGACGAAACAATAACAGAACTAAAGATTCAGTCGGCTTTAGCTCAATTTATCAAAAGTATTCAATCATTTGATTCAAAGTACGATATTGGCAGATCGCAAGTTGCGAACAACAACCAAGCTTTTCCAAATTACACTATTTCAGAAAATAACGGCAAAAATTTATTTACTGCAGCGCCACAATTCGATGCAACCGGCAGCAGAATTGGTGGCGGCATTGGTTGCGCTGGCTGTCATGCACCACCAGAATTTGATATTGATCCAAACACTAGAAACAATGGAATTATTGGTATTCTAAATGGTACAGGTATAGACATCACGAACACCCGCGCGCCATCGTTGCGAGATTTAGTCAAAACAAATGGTCAAATTAACGGAACAATGATGCACACAGGAGTTATTGGAAGTCTGCAAACCGTTATTGGGCATTATGGCACAATAAACCTTGCGCCCGGAAACAATAACCTTGACCCTAGATTGCGACCAAATGGTTTTGGTCAAAAACTAAACTTAAATGCAAACGAAGTTAATGATGTTATTGCATTTTTAAGAACCTTGTCTGGAACAGCCGTTTATACAAATACAAAATGGTCAAATCCGTTTTAGAACAAATTAAGCATGTGTTAGTTAGATAAAAACTGTAGCTTCTAAAATAAAGGTGTTATATTTTATTCAATTTATGACTGGAAATGAGTTTTTTAACAATCAAACAACCATCAAAACAGTAATTGTTTTACATCATAAATTTTAAATGCGGAAATTTTTAAAAACTTTTTGGTTTCGTGTATAAATAAGTTATTTGATATTTTTCAAAACCAAAACCAACTAAAAATGAATCCATTAAATCCGATTTTTGCAATTGTAGTATTTTTTATTGCTTATGCAACAGCTTACCTCCTAAATTTAAAATATAGGATAACAAATGATGATAAAAGATATGAAACAATAGACGGAATAAGAGGGTTTCTTGCCATAGGAGTTTTTATTCATCACTCATCTATTTGGTTTCAATTTTTACAAATAAAATCTTGGGAAGCACCCAAATCAAATCTATATAACCAATTGGGACAGACCAGTGTTTCATTTTTTTTTATGATTACAGCATTTTTATTTATAACAAAGTTGCTGAATACAAATAATCAAAAAATTGATTGGAATACTTTATTCATCTCAAGGTTTTTTAGATTAGTTCCAATGTATCTTGTTTCAATTTTATCATTAGTATTAATTGTATTCATAATAAGTGATTGGGAACTACATGTTTCATTAATTAGATTTACAAAAGAAATGTTAGGATGGGGAGCTTTTACTATTTTTGGTGCCCCAAATATAAACGGTTCATCATTTACAAGTATAATAAATGCAAATGTTGTTTGGTCATTACCTTATGAATGGTTGTTTTATTTCAGTTTGCCAATTTTCTCAATTCTAATTTTAAAAAAAACAACCTCAAAACTTTATTTAATAATTAGCCTTATTTTCGTTCTAATATTTTATTTAACTCATGGATTAGACAAACATCATTTGTTTTCTTTTGTTGGCGGAGCCATATCTCCATTTTTAATCAAGTATAATTCAAAAAAAATAAATTTTAATTCAATAATTTTCAGCTCAATAATTTTACTGTGTTTAACATTGATTTTGTTTTTCGACACTTCGAATAATTTTACTTGTAAAATACTAATAATAATAATTTTCACTTTAATTGCTTTAGGCAATAATCTTTTTGGGATTCTAAAGAGTTCTACATTAAAATTTTTAGGCGAAATATCTTACAGTACATACTTAATTCACGGAATAATTATTTTTATAGTAATGTATTTTTATTACAATCTAGAAGAAGCAAAAAATTTGTCTCCTACACAATTTTGGACATCAATATTTATAATAACTCCTATTGTTGTTATTACTAGTTTTCTTTCATATAAAAATATCGAGAAACCTTGCATGAATTATTCAAAAAAATTAGCTTCGAAAAAATAAAACATCATATAACAGGGGTTTTGCAAAAGCTGGGCTTCAGTGCTTAATTGAACATTTGGAATTCTAATGAACATTGTGCTAAATTTGAACATTCGTACTTCTAATCCCAGCCTTCGCAAAGCCCCAAAACGCAAAATGCAACAAAATTCACTTTTTCAAACCAAATTAAAACCGTAAAAATCACATCTTCAAATAAAAATCTTTTGTCAAATTGATATACTCATCGGTATATTCGTGTCGATTAATTTCGATAGCGAGTTCGCTTGCAAGTATAAGCGGAACTTCATATCGTTTGAATGCCAATAATGTTCTCACAATTTCTGAAGTTTGTGAACCACGAACTCGAGTTGCTTTGGTTGGATATAAATCTACATCGGCACAAAGCGAAATAAATTTTTGTTCTTCACTGAACGGAATGATAACTGCAAAAATGCCATCTTCGGTTAACAACAAATCTGCGGCATCAATCAAATCTTCAAACGGCATTGCATCTTGAAAACGGGCAAGGTCGCGTTGTAAATTATTAGATTTTACGGTTTCTGCAAAAAATGGTGGATTGCAAATAATCAAATCATATTCGTCTTCGGGCTCTTGTACAAATTCGTCCAGCTCGGCATGAAAACAAAAAAGTCGATCCGCAAAAGGCGAATTTTCAAAGTTTTCAACACATTCTTCAAAAGCATCTTCATCAATTTCTATGGCGTCTATTTGGTCGGCGTCTGTTCGTTGTGCCATCATGAGTGACAATATTCCGGTTCCTGCGCCTATGTCTAAAATTCGTTTTGGGTTATCATCAACAGGGCACCAAGCGCCTAGCAAAACAGCATCGGTGCCGATTTTCATGGCAGATTTGTTGTCTTGAACACTGAATTGTTTGAATTTGAACATTCTTTTTTTAGCAAAAATACTCTAAAATTTTTATTTGACCGCAAAGGTCGCAATGGACTCAAGGTTGTTGATGAAAAGTAGATTTTTGATTTTTTTTAGTTGACGTGGTTTTGTATAAAATTTATTAATTCATTATAGATTTTTTTAGTTGAGGTCTTCACATGCCCCAGATGCAAGTGAAAAACAAGTGGATGGTGGGCATTTAGTTTTTTGACGTTTCAAGAACGACCAACGGTCTCGTTTTAAAAACGAGATGAAACCTCAAAAAAACTTTGCCCACCAACCACTTTTTTGGAAAGGCAGCTGGAATAGGCACAAAATAAATGTAACTTTGTTTTTTAAATTATTGGTGATGAAAAATATTAAATTTCTGGTTTGTATTTATTTATTTGTGTTTTTGGCAAATGCACAACAAAAAAAAGCAAACCTTTTTGTAGGAACATATACCAAATCGTGCGACAGCAAAGGTATTTATGTCTATGAGTTTGACCCCAAAACAGGAAAATGTGTATTTAAAACTTCGACAGAAAATGTTATAAATCCAAGTTATTTATCGATTTCTGAAGACAAAAAAACAATTTTTTCGGTCAACGAAAATGGCGATAAGAGTCAAGTGACTAGTTTTGATTTTGATAAATCGCTGGGCAAATTGACTCTAAAAAATTCGTTTGTTGAAGTTGGTGCCGATCCCTGTTTTATAATTAATGATGACAAAAATGTGATTACTGCCAATTATTCTGGCGGTAGTATTTCGGTGTTTGAAAAGAGGGATGACGGGAGTATTGGCATTTTGAAGCAAACGGCAAAACACGAAGGAGGTAGCGTGAATTTGAAACGACAAACTAGTCCGCACGTGCACATGGTTCAATTCTCGATAGATAAAAAATTTGTTTTGGCGGCAGATTTGGGTACAGACAAAATTTATGTTTATGATTATTTTAGCGAATCTATAAACGAAGTTTTGAAGTTAAAAAGCACAATTAGTTTAAAAAAGGGCAGTGGTCCACGACATTTTGCGTTTGGAAGCAATGGCAAAACAATGTATGTTTTGAATGAATTGACTGGAACAATTTCGTTTTTAGAACTTCTAGGTGGCGAGTTTAAATCACAACAAGAATATAGTGTTCTGGCAAAAAACTATAAAGACGAACCTCGAGCGGCAGACATAAAAATTTCGGCAGACAACAAGTTTTTGTATGCTAGCAATCGCGAGTCGGCCAATGACATTTCGGTTTTTAGAATTATCAAAAACGGGCATTTAGCGTTTTTACAAAGGGTTTCTACGATTGGGAACGGACCTCGAAATTTTACTATAGACCCTTCAGGGAAATGGCTTTTGGTAGGAAACCAGAAAACGAATGAGATTGTGATTTTTCGTAGAAATCAAAAAACGGGCTTGATTACAGATTCTGGCAATCGTGTGGCCGTTTGTGCGCCAGTATGTTTGGTTTTTGAGTGATCTTTTATTTTTATAAAATAAAAAAATCCTAAAAGTACTTTGAGGATTTTTTGTTGGTCTAATAGGATTGGAAATTGCTTAATTTAGTGGTTTAATAAATCGTATTAAAAGCGGTAAAATATCAATATAATTAAGGGTTTTATAGCTTTTTCTAATTATTAAAAATTAAGACGAATTAAGACAGATTAAAAAAATTAAGAATTTTAGGGGATTATTAGGGGATTTTTATATATTTGTTTTTTAAAAAAGACCTAATTTTTTTCAAATGGTATATTTCTTAATCAAGGGCAAAAACAATCCTACTAAAATAATTTGTAGGTTCAAAGTGTCTAAAATTTTTGATAGAGAAATTACCACGAGTTTTCTAGTCAAACGTGAAGATTGGAATATTAGTAAAAGGTGTATCAAGCGAAATGCTGTAACTGAAAGTAAAGATTTAATAAATGCCAAACTACGCAAGTTAGAAGATTTTTTGCTCGACCAATGGAACCACGACCAAGCAAATAAAATTCCGATTCAAGATAATTGGTTGAAACTTCAAACTAATAGTTTTTTTGGCAAGGTTGATTTGTTGCAGCTGCACAAAATTTATTTTGTTGATTGGATTAAACTTTTTATAGAAAATTCTACAAATAGGTTTCACAGAGGTTTGCCAATTAATCCTAAAACGGTTCAACAGTACCAAGTAACTTTGAAGAAAATTATAGCGTTTGAAAAACAGTTTAATGTAAAACTTCGTTTTGAAGATGTTGATTTGAAATTTTTCTATAACAATTTTATTTTTTACTGCCGAAATACAGAAAATTTGGGCGATAATTCCATTACGGGACACATCAAAAACATCAAACTATTTTGCAAAAATATTGAATTGGAAAATTTGCCAATTAACAATGATTATAAACGTACCGAATTTAGGGGCTTTGTTTCAATAACTACCGATATATATTTGAATGAAGTTGAAATAAATTCAATCTTTAACTACGATTTTCGCAACAATGAGCGACTCGCAAACGCACGAGATTGGTTCATTATAGGATTGTGGACAGGGCAACGGGTTTCTGATTTTTTAAATTTTACAATAAATGATTTTGCGTATGAAAACATTACAATTATTGCAAAAAAAACCAAAATACAAGCAACAATACCCGTGCACACACAAATTAGAAAAATTATTGAAAACAGAGGTGGCAAATTACCTCACAAAATAACAGCTCCTAAATTAAATGTTTATATTAGCGAGGTTTGCGAAATTGTTGGAATCACAGAAGTTGTATCTGGGGCATTATTAAATCCGTTGACAAGCAGAAAAGAAAAAGGATTTTTTGAAAAATGGCGTTTGGTATCGTCGCACGTTTGTAGGCGTTCTTTTGCAACCAATTTATATGGCAAAGTGCCAAACAAAGTGATTATGTCGGCAACAGGACACAAAACGGAAGCACAATTTTTGGCATATATCAAAACAACAGGAACAGAAAATGCTAATAAGATTGCGGAGCATTGGGGCAATAATTAAGGCACGAAAAGGATAAAGTATCTATAAAAAATATTGAATCATTACTAAATATCAAATACCTAAAATGACAATTCAACAATATATCGACAACATAAACGCCAAATACAAACTAGGTAACGCAACCGAACATACATTTCGAGGTTTGCTCGAACAATTATTAGAAAGTATTGTTCCTGAAATTCGTGCTACCAACGAACCAAAACGCCAACAATGTGGCGCACCCGATTATATTTTGACCAAAAAAGAAATTCCTGTTGGGTTTATCGAAGCCAAAGATATTGGCGACAAAGATTTACTTGGCATCAAAAAAACAGGAAACAAAGAACAATTCGACCGATATAAAAATTCACTAAACA
>JBDLWE010000034.1:0-17103 GCA_039804445.1 Bacteroidota bacterium
TTGGTGGTGGTTCGATTATTTTGCCTGGAGTAACGATTGGCAGTGGCGTGACTGTTGGCGCAGGCAGTGTGGTGACCAAAAATGTGCCCGATAATGTTTTGGTAGCGGGAAATCCTGCGAAGGTCATTAGAAAAATAACTGAATCTTAAACTAACTATGGTTTCTGTAGTCTAATTTTTATGAAATATTACTTTTTGTTTTTTTTGATGATTGCTCAAATTGTGACTTGTCAAACAACCGAAATTGATAATTGGAAGTTTGTTGTGCAACTAGACAACAGATTTTCGAGCATTCAAAAAAATGATATTTTTATTGTTGGCGGCAAAGCTGGTTTTCAATATCTAGAAAGGCTTCGGGTCGGAATTGGAGCGTCGCTGATTTTAGAGCACGTAACTATTGAATATTTTAATAAACAGACCAATCAAGACGAAGTCAACACCATGGGTTTTTGGTACGGTAGCGTTTTTGCCGATTGGATTGCGTATAAAAACCAACGTTTTGAAGTTTTTTTTACGGAACAAATTGGTTTTGGTAAGCCAAATTTTACAAAAACGGTTAACGACAAAATCGTGAGTGATGTTAATACCAATATTTTGATAAACGAAATTTCGGGACAAATAAACTACAAAGTTCGTCCGTGGATTGGCCTTGGAGCGGGTTTTGGATATAGAAATAGTATCCGCAAAAGCCTACAAATTAGGCGTGCTTTGGATGCTCCGGTTTATATGCTCAAGTTGGTTTTTTATCCACAAGTTTTTTTGAAGAAGAAGCAAGTGACGTAAATTTACGAATGATTACTGCAATTCTGCCACAAATTGCTCAACATCAATTGCATTTGCCACATCATAATCTCCAATTTTTGTTCGACGAAGTGCCGTTAAATGCGACCCTGAGTTCATGGCTTGTCCAAAATCATGCGCAATCGACCGAATGTATGTTCCTTTACTACATTTGATGCGAAAATCTATTTCTGGAAGCTCGATTCTCGTAATTTCGAATTCATAGATTGTGGTTTTTCTAGGTTCAATAACTACTTCTGTTCCTGCGCGTGCATGCTCATAAAGTCGAATTCCATCTTTTTTGATTGCCGAAAAAACGGGTGGCTTTTGGTCTATTTCGCCAAGAAATTGTTTGACGGTTTCGTGAATTAAACTTTCATCGATATGTTCTGTCAAGAAATCTGCATCAATTGCGGTTTCTAAATCGTATGACGGCGTGGTTGCGCCTACAAAAAAAGTTCCAGTATATTCTTTAGGTTGACCTTGAAATTCGGCTATTCGTTTCGTGAATTTACCCGTGCAAACGATCAACAATCCTGTTGCCAACGGATCGAGCGTTCCGGCATGACCAATTTTAAATTTTTTGGGCAAACCAACTTTGTTGATTAAAGCATATTTCAATTTGTTAACTGCCTGAAACGACGACCAATTGAGTGGCTTATCGATTAACAAAACTTGTCCTTCGAGATATTGTTGAATAGATTTTGTCAATTTGATTTAAGATTTCATCAAAAAATAAACCAACAAAATCGTTCCCGCAAGAATTCGATAATATCCCCACGGTTTGAAACCATATTTTGCGATAATGCCAATAAAAAACTTGATTGCCAAAATTGCGACCACAAAAGCAACAACGTTTCCTATGGCAAACAATTTGAGATTGTCTGATGATTGCATCAAAATTTGATATCCTTTAAGTTGTGATGTTTCGTAGGTTTTTAAAAAAACCGAATAGCAAGTCACGGCAAACATTGTTGGCACCGCCAAAAAAAACGAAAATTCTGCAGCCACCTGCCTTGACAATCCTTGCTGCATGCCACCAATGATCGAAGCTGCCGACCGACTTGTGCCTGGCATCATGGCCAGACATTGCCAAAAACCAATGCTTACGCCTTTTTTAATAGTAATTTCTTCTTCGGAATGAATTGTTGGATTTTGAAAAAATTTGTCAATAAATAACAAAATTATTCCTCCTGAAATCAATACTATTGCAATCGGGACTGGGTTTCCCATCACAGCTTCGATTTTGTCATCAAAAAGTTTACCCAAAACCAAAGCGGGAATCACGGCACAAACCAATTTTATATAAAAACTGATTTTCGAGAAATCAAAAAACTTTTTCCAATACAAAAAAACAACAGCCAAAATTGCTCCAAACTGAATAGAAACCTGAAATAATTTGACAAATTCGTCATTTTGAATTCCAAAAAAAGAACTCAAAAAAATCATGTGTGCCGTTGACGAAACCGGAATAAACTCGGTCAATCCTTCGACAATTGCTATCAATAAAGCCTGAATATAATCCATAAAAAAACTAAAGTTGGGAAAGTTTTCTGCGATTTATCCTTTTGTAGGATTCTTTAAAATCGCATAAATCGTGATGCCAAAACCAATCAAAACTACAGTTGGTGCTAACCGAATTCGTCTGAAACTAAAAATATCTGAATTAAAAACTGCGGGATTTTCTGCCTTGCCACCTGACATTAATATAAATCCGACCGTGATAACTACTATGCCGATGATCAAAAATTTATAGTTCACTTTCTCAAAAAGAAAAGTTTGTTTATTATCAGTTTTTTCTGTTTTCATAAAATTTTGTTTTAATAAAGATCGTCAGTCCTAAGGTTCAAGAATTTTTGGGTAGCAAAATAGGTGCTTATCCACGTTATCAACCCACCTACTGCCATCACTGCCAGAAAAACCAATCCAATCATAACCTTGTCGTCTGTAACGCCAAGATTCGGGAAATTGTTGTTTAAATAAATCAAAACCCCAAGCAATCCCAAAACCGCAAAAAATGCACCCAAAAGTCCAAGTTTTACGCTTCGCCAAATAAATGGTTTTCTGATAAATGATTTTGTTGCACCAACCATTTGCATCGTTTTTATAATAAATCGATGCGAATAAATTGACAACCTCATCGAACTGTTAATCAACAAAACCGCAATAACCGCCAAAACTGCACTGATGATCAAAATCCATAAACTTACTTTTTTGATATTGTCGTTTACTAAATTAACAAGTTGCTTGTCATAAACTATGTCAGAAACCATCGTGTTAGTCCGGAATTTATTTTCGATCAACGAAATATTTTTTGAGTCAATATACTCGGCTTTCAAATGTACATCAAAAGAATTTTGCAACGGATTTTCGCCCAGAAAAGTCAAAAAATCTTCGCCAATAATGTCTGTATGTTGCTTTGCAGCAGCATCTTTGGTCAAATAATCTGCCGATTTTACAAATTTTAAGGTGCCTAATTCTTTCTTAAACAAATTGATAGCAGAATCGTTGGCCTCGTTCTTAAAAAAAACGGTCATTACAATTTGTTCTTTAAAATCGTCTGATAATTTCTTGGAGTTTAACACAAAAAGACCCAAAATTCCGAGCAAAAACAGCACCAAAAAAACACTCAAAACAACCGAAAAATAAGAAGTTAGCAGCCTTCGCTTCTGAAAATTGTCGTAAGACGCACTCATACAATTGATTTAAAAAATTTGTGGTAAAAATAACAAACTATTTGTTTATATAAAGGTATTAACGTTCAAAGTTTGGTTTTTCGTATAAATCAATTACTTTGGCTAAAAATTATGTAAATGAAATCCAATTTTTACAATCATAAATACTACTTAATTTTTGCGATTTGCAGCTTGTCAAATAATTTATATTCTCAAGACACCACCACAAACCACAAAAAATTTGACCAAGCACAAATTATTATACCAGGCGCACTAATCGCCACGGGCCTAATTCTAAAAACACCCACAATTCAATCGAATATTCAAAAAAATGCCCGCAACTTTTTTGGCCAAAATTTTCAAACCAAAACCGACGACTATCTAATGTTCTTGCCAGCCATTACAATGCTTTTAGGCAACTCTATCGGTCTTAAATCCGAGCATCATACCAAACAAATGCTCTCAAACCTTGCCGTTTCTATGGTTGTTACAGCAGGCGCTACCGTGGTTTTCAAACAAGCCACAAACGACCTTCGCCCAGATGGTTCAACCTTCGATGCATTTCCGTCAGGGCACACCGCCATTGCCTTTAACAACGCTACGTTACAGTTCTTAGAATACAAAAATAGCAACATTTGGTACGCTTCCTTGGGCTATATTTTTGCATCGGCAACAGGCATTTTGCGCGTAGCCAACAACCGACATTGGGCGGGCGACATCCTAACGGGCGCGGGACTTGGCATGGCCATTGGCACCTTGGTTTATTACTACAACCCCCTAAAATTCAACAAAAAAACCACCTCCAAAACCGTTTTTCTACCCTATCCAACCATCCAAAGCAATGCCTACGGCGCAGGCCTACTCTGTCAATTCTAAAAATTAGGAGCTGTAAACATCAGGCTATTTTACGGGTTGGTTTCCCGCCGCCTTTCCAATCTTTCATTTTTGGGGTTGGCAAAAAAAATGCCAACCCCAAAAACGAAAGGATATTCCCTTGCGTCGGGGCTAGCGACCAATATCTTACATTTCTAGAAAGTTTTACAATTTTTCAATAGCAAATTCAATTTCAAAAAATCAATATCAATCTGAATACTTTACGCCAAAATCTATCCAAACTATTTGGTTTATAAAAAACATATTGCAAAAACGACTTTATTTTAAGACTTTTGCATCAGCAAAAATTCAATAATCTCACACCACAGTTTTTGCAAACACCGTTAAAACCATGAAATATAACCCGAACGAAATAGAGCGACATTGGCAAAAATATTGGGCCGACAACAAAACATTTGCTGCGCAAAATCCAACCTCATCTCCCTCCGAAGTATCGTCCGCAGAAAAACCAAAATACTACGTTCTAGATATGTTTCCTTACCCGTCTGGCGCTGGACTTCACGTGGGGCATCCGCTGGGTTACATCGCATCAGACATTGTTGCCAGATATAAACGTCACAAAGGTTTTAATGTTTTGCATCCGCAGGGGTACGACAGTTTTGGACTTCCCGCCGAACAATATGCCATTCAAACTGGTCAACACCCCGACAAAACCACCCAAGAAAACATAGCACGTTATCGTGAGCAACTCGACAAAATAGGATTTTCTTACGACTGGGATCGCGAAGTCCGCACCTCCGACGCCGATTATTACAAACACACCCAATGGATTTTTATTCAGCTATTCAATTCATGGTACAACAAAACCAGCGACAAAGCCGAAAATATATCGACATTAATTTCGACATTTCAAACAAACGGAAACATAAACGTCAATGCTGCTTGCGACGATAATATCCAAATATTTGATGCTAATGTTTGGAACGCTTTATCGGCAGACGGCCAACAAAAAATATTACTCAAATACCGATTGACCTATCTTGCCGAAACCGAAGTCAACTGGTGTGCAGCCCTAGGCACCGTTTTGGCAAACGATGAGATTGTAAATGGCGTTTCAGAACGGGGTGGCCACCAAGTCATTCGTAAAAAAATGATGCAGTGGTCCATGCGCATTTCTGCCTATGCCGACCGCCTTTTGCAAGGACTAGAAACCGTAGATTGGTCAGAATCTATCAAAGAAACCCAACGCAACTGGATTGGCAAAAGTGTAGGCGCGTCAATATCATTCAAAATAAAAGATACAAACGCCAACATCGAAGTTTTTACAACAAGGCCAGACACCATTTTTGGCGTAACTTTTATGACCCTTGCCCCCGAGCATGATTTGGTTTTGCAAATCACAACAGCAGCACAAAAGCAAGCAGTTGCCGATTATAAGAACCAAACCGCAAAACGATCCGAACGAGAAAGAATGGCCGACGTAAAAACCATTTCGGGCGTTTTTACGGGTGCCTATGCCCAGCATCCATTTACAAAAGAACCAATCCCGGTTTGGGTTGGTGACTATGTTTTGGCTGGCTATGGCACAGGAGCAGTGATGGCGGTTCCTTGCGGAGACGATCGTGATTATGCGTTCGCACAACATTTTGAAGGACAAAACGGCATGTTGCCCATCAAAAATATTTTTAAAAATATTGATATTTCTGAAAAAGCATTTTCTAGCAAAGATGGCTTTGTCTTGCAAAACTCTGATTTATTAGACGATTTGAACTACAAACAAGCCTCAAAAAAAATAATCGAAGCGCTTGAACAACAAGGTTGCGGATTTGGAAAAATAAACTATCGCCTTCGCGACGCGGTTTTTAGCAGACAACGCTATTGGGGCGAGCCATTTCCGGTGTATTACAAAAACGGCATTCCACAGATGATTCCTGAAGAGTGTTTACCAATAAAACTGCCCGAAGTAGAGAAATACCTACCAACCGAAGACGGGCAACCACCACTTGGAAATGCAATAGAATGGGCTTGGAACGAAGAAACATTGTCGGTTGTGAGTTGTGACTTACTTGTCACCCCGAGCGCAGTCGAGGGGGCACACCACTCAAAAATTTATCCGCTCGAGTTAAACACCATGCCAGGTTGGGCAGGCAGCTCGTGGTATTGGATGCGATATATGGACGCCAAAAACCCAAACGAAATTGCCAGTCAAGAGGCTCGTAACTATTGGGAAAGCGTAGATTTGTATCTTGGCGGCAGCGAACACGCCACAGGACATTTGTTGTACAGCCGTTTTTGGAATAAGTTTTTGAAAGACATTGGCTATGCAACAACCGAAGAACCATTCAAAAAATTGATAAATCAAGGAATGATTTTGGGAAATAGCGCTTTTGTGTAAAGAACCGACGATTCAAAAAAACTATATTCAAAAGGACTCGAAAAAGACTTCAAACTGCAACCAATTCATGTAGATTTATCATGCATTAATGACGTAACAAATGAATTAAATATTGCAAAATTTAAAGAAAATCAGTTGTATGCCGACTACAAAGATGCCGAATTTATTCTAGAAAACGGCAAATACATTGTTGGTCGCGAAGTCGAAAAAATGTCAAAATCAAAATACAACGTCGTCAACCCCGATGATATTTGCAATGAATATGGCGCCGATACTTTGCGTTTGTACGAAATGTTTCTTGGCCCACTCGAGCAATCAAAACCTTGGAACACCGCAGGAATCACAGGCGTTTTTGGTTTTCTAAAAAAATTATGGAAACTATATTTCAATGAATCAGGATTGACTGTGACCAATATCGAACCATCTGATGATGCCTTAAGAAGTTTGCACAAAACCATCAAAAAAACTACCGAAGATATCGAGAATTTCTCGTTTAACACATCGGTGTCGCAATTCATGATTTGCGTCAACGAACTTACGGCACAAAACTGTCATGATCGAGCAATTCTAGAACCACTTGCAATCTTAGTTTCGCCATATGCACCGCATATTGCCGAGGAATTATGGTTTCAACTTGGTCACAAAACATCGATTTCAGAAGCTGATTTCCCGATTTGTAACGAGCAATATTTGCTAGAATCTGAAAAAGAATATCCTGTTTCGTTTAATGGAAAAATGAGATTTACCATCAATTTACCATTAGATTTAACAGCAGAGAAAGTCGAAGCAATAATCATGAACGATGAGCGAACCGTTAATCAATTGGCTGGTGCAACGCCCAAAAAAGTGATTTTTATTTCAGGAAAAGTTATAAATATTGTTATCTGATTTTTTTGCGTAGCGATGAATCAAAAAAACTTATCAAAACGTTAAACTATTTTAATAACTTAAAATCCGTTCTTACATTTGATTTAAAATTTAAAAAATCTATAAAAATAAGAGCATTATTTATTTTCTCAGCAATTTGCGCTGTATTAAATGCTTTTGCTCAAGAAAAAAAACAAAATTTGACTGCTAATGACGTAAGAATAAATCTAGGCGTTGGCGCACAAATTAAAGTCAACTTAAACATTAATTCAAAACTTTTGATGTGCAATTTGCCACTAGTGCCCAAATTTGGATTAACCCCCGACACTTGGCAGTCAGAATTTGTTAATACTGCCAATACTGTGCACGAGCGTGGATGAAACAGATTTCTGGCACTATAGTATATTTTTTATAGTTCTCTTGCCAAATAAAACATTTGGTACGCTATTTGACAATTTTTAATATATTCGTAAATCAAATTAAAAAAAAAATTATGGGAATGTCTTATGTGGTTCTTGCCGGAGCAATCATGCTTGTCAGTTGGTTGGTTAGCAATAGATTAAAATCTAAATTTGAAAAATACTCAAAACTGAGTCTGCAAAATGGAATGTCAGGTGCAGAAATTGCCGAAAAAATGTTGGCCGATAATGGCATTCGTGACGTTCGCGTTATTTCTACACCTGGTCAGTTAACCGACCATTATAACCCATTGGACAAAACCGTAAACCTTTCAGAAGCGGTTTATAACCAACGAAACGCAGCAGCAGCAGCGGTAGCAGCGCATGAATGTGGTCACGCCGTACAACACGCCGTGGGCTATCAGTGGCTAACAATGCGGTCAAAACTAGTACCCGTAGTTAACATAGCCTCAAACTGGATGCAATGGATTTTGTTAGGTGGTATCCTGATGATCAAAACTTTTCCTGCGCTTTTACTAGTAGGGATCGTGATTTTTGCGGCAACAACCTTGTTTTCTTTAGTCACATTGCCTGTAGAATATGATGCCAGCAACAGAGCGTTGGTTTGGCTAGAAAACAAAAGAATGTTGACTCGCGACGAACAAGCCGGCGCAGAAGATGCCTTGAAATGGGCAGCCAGAACCTATGTTGTGGCGGCACTTGGCTCTATTGCCACACTGCTTTATTACGTTTCTATTTACATGAACAGACGATAAAAAAAGCAATCAATTAAATACCAAAAGCCAAATCAAAAAATAATTGATTTGGCTTTTTTTTGTTTTTTTGGGCGTTCCGCGCGCCCGCAAAAGCGGGGAGCGCGTCGGTGTTCCGCTCTCAATCTGTCATTGCGAAGGACGAAGCAATCTCCTTACGGATTGCTTCGTCCTTCGCAATGACAGGATTTCCGCTCAACACCTAACGCAGGGTAACCGTTGACCACGTTTGCAAAAAAATACAATAGTTTTAAAACCAAATTCACAATACGTTTTTTGCATCAAAAACAATACTTTTACAAAAATCTCTAAACACCAATCATAATGTATTACAAAACAATTACTTTCGTTTTATTTACAACTATACTTTTTGGATGCAAAAAAACTGCATCAAATGAATTTGAAAACTTGAATAACTTGCAAACAATAACTTCAAATTCTGGATCTACTACTAGTTTTGATTTTTTGCCAAAGGCAACTAGCAATCAAATTGTAAAACATGAATTTTATGGCCTGTCTTACAACGAAACATATGAGCAAGCCGACTGGGTTGCCTATTTTCTGGAGGGAAATAAAGCTGGAAACAAATTTGAAAGGCCTTTTTTTGAGCAAGACAAATTGGTCACAACCGAATCTGCCGATTGGCGAAACTACAAAAAATCTGGATATGACAAAGGGCATCTTTGTCCGGCTGGTGACATGAAGTTTTCTAAGAGCGCGTTTGATGATACATTTTTGACCTCTAATATATCGCCACAAAAACATGATTTTAACGAAGGCGTCTGGAACCGAATGGAGCAAAAAACAAGATATTGGGCAGATAAATATAAAGGGGTTTATGTGGTTACGGCTGGTGTTTTAAAAACTGGCTTGGCAACAATTGGTACCGAAGAAGTTGCGGTACCCGAATTTTTTTATAAAATTGTATGCAGAAAATCTGATAAAAAAATGATTGCATTTTTGGTAGCGCATCAAGACAGCGATGCGCCGCTCTATGATTTTGTAGTATCTGTTGATGAGGTTGAAAAACAAACGGGACTTGATTTTTTTCCAGGTTTAGAAGATAGTCTGGAGAATAAATTAGAAAGGTCAAGTAGCTGGAAAGAATGGTAGTTTGATGATTTTTGGTTTATAGTTGATGGTTGACAGTTTATGATTGATGGTTATAATCACAAATTAGACGAATTTTCGCAAATTTAGTATTTAATGATTTTGTGTTTGTGTATGAACTTTTGTTTTGTAATATGCTCTCGCGAAAGGGATGGCGGCGGTATCCTTTTTTGGGGTCTTTGCCCACTCGACGGTTTGTTGATGGGCAAAGACCCCAAAAAAGATAAAGCCAACAGCCCGACCGCAAGAAAAAAAAGCCAAGTCAACGGTTTGTTGCTTGGCTTTTTTCTCTTGGGGTTTCGCCCAAATAAATGTTGTACTACATTACCATTCGTTTACTTTGTTGGCATCTAGTTTAACGAATATAAAAATGAGTATCGTGAAGCCCCAAAGTCCCGAGCCGCCGTACGAAAATAGTGGCAAAGGCACGCCAATTGTAGGAAAAATGCCGAGTACCATGGCGATATTCACAAAAAAATGTACAAACAATATTGAGGCTACACTGTAGCCGTAGACGCGACTAAACTTGGTTTTCTGGCGTTCTGCGAGATATAAAATTCTGAAAATGAGCGATACAAAAATCAGCACCACGACCGACGAACCCAAAAATCCCCACTCCTCGCCTACTGTTGTAAAAATATAGTCTGAGTGTTGCTCGGGTACGAAACCGCCTTTGGTTTGGGTGCCGTCTAGATAGCCTTTGCCTATCCAGCGGCCGCTGCCAATTGCTATTTTTGATTGGTTTACGTTGTAGCCAATGCCTTTCATATCAACGGCTTTGCCTAGTAAAATATCGAATCGGTCGCGATGATGCTGTTCGAATAGGTTTGTGAAAACGTAGTTTACAGATAGTACAAAGCCTGAAATTGCTGCAAAAACCATTGTACTTAACAAGATATTGCGATCGACAAGTCTGGTTTTGAAATAATGTAAGAGTACTATGACAAAAGCAGCGCCGATAATATACTCAAAATGAGGCGTTACAACGAGTGTCAGCACAAAAAGTGCTATGGCTATAAAACCTGTCCAGAGGTACCAGGCTGGAAGTCCTTCGCGAAACAGAACAAAAACAAAAACGGCATAAATTAGCGCACTGCCAGGGTCATGCGGAACGATAAGCACAACTGGTAAAAACGCAATTGCAAGGGCTTGTAATTGATGGTTGGTTTTTTTGAGATTGATTTGTACATCACTCAAAAATTTAGCAAGTGCAAGTGCTGTTGCTGCTTTGGCAAATTCTGCGGGTTGAAGGCTAAATCCGCCAATTGCGTACCAGTTTACCTGTCCGTTTACTTTTTTTCCGAATACAAACAATCCGGCTAGTAGTAGCATTGCTGCAGCATATATAACAATAGAAAATTTTTCGTAAACCTTGGCATCGGTTGCCAGAATGATAACAATAATTGGAAATGTGAAAATGATAAATAGTAACTGTTTGCCAAAAAATTGAGTGGTGTCGAATATTGAGGTAAAATTTGGTGTGAGCGATGATGAGTAGATGTTTGCCCAGCCCATAACAACCATTGCCAAATATAGCGATACTACTATCCAGTCGATATTGCTAGTGACGCTTTGATTTTTCATGGTTTCAACGCGAGTTTTCCTGCGGTTAGATTTAAAATTGAATCTTGTTTGCGTTTCAATTTTATTTTAAGTTTTAGTAGCGAATCTTTGGCACGATAGATAGAATCTCGACCACGAACGGTATATTTTACATACTCATTACGTAGGTCTTTTCTAAGGACTTTGCTTTCAAGGTCTTTTCTGGTTATTTTGCCTCGAAGATATTTTTCGATCATTAAACTCACGATTGGACCCGCAATTCTGGCTCCAAAACCACCATTTTCGACAAAAACTGCGATTGCAATTTTGGGGTTTACTTTTGGAGCAAATGCCACAAAAATTGAGTGGTCTTCAAGCTTTGCGCGACGCCCACCTATTTTAGCATAATTTTCGGCAGTACCTGTTTTGCCACAAATGTCTATTCCGTTCACTCTAAGCGACGATCCTGTTCCTTCGTTATAAACGCCCGACAACCCCTCTATAACCGGCGGAAAATATTTTTTATCGATGGTTGTATAATGTTTTTTGGTAAATTTTTTGTCGAGCTTTTGACCTTTAATTTTTTTAACCATGTGTGGCGTTATATAGTAGCCTTGGTTTGCTACGGCGGCAATCATGTTAGCGAGTTGCATTGGGGTTGTAACCACCTCGCCTTGGCCAATAGCGTTCGACACGATTGCCGTACTACGCCAACCATCATCAGGATATATTTTTTTGTATAATTTTGAAGTTGGCACCAAACCACGCTTTCCCGTGGGCAAATCACATCCCATAAATTCACCAAGCCCAAAACTTTTGACGTGTTTTGCCCAAATATCTACAGATGCACCTGGATTTTTATATTTATTGATGGTTTTGATGAATACGTTTCCAAAATAAGCGTTACAAGATTGCGCAATTCCGTTGTGCAGTTGGTGCGGCCCGTAGCCGTGACATTTCATGAATCTACCGCGACCATAACTAAAACCGTGCTGACACATGAAAGATGTTTGCTCGTCAATAACTTCTTCTTGAAGTCCGACCAAACCTGTTATAATTTTGAATGGCGAACCGGGTGGATACTCCGCCAAAAGTCCGCGGTCATATAGTGGTTTTGCTATCGAATCATTGTATAACTTTGTAAAATTGCGAGAACGCTCGCGACCTATCAAAATCGAAGGATCATAGGACGGAGCAGTTACTAACGCAAGTATTTCGCCCGATTTTGGCTCTAAAACCACGATACCGCCTCTTTTGTGTATCATTAATTCTTCGCCATACTTTTGAAGCTCACTATCTAAAGATAGCGTGATGTCTTCACCTTGTCGTGAAATTGTATCAAACTCGCCTTCTTTATATGAGCCTATATCTTTGTTAAACTTGTTTCGTTGTCTGTATTTTACTCCTTTAATGCCTCGCAAAATAGGCTCATACTCTTCTTCAACACCTTGAATGCCAATTAAATCGCCACTTTTATAATAGGGTTTTTTATCTAAAGTTTTTACGTTTACTTGACCAATTGAACCAAATACGTTTGCTGCGGCGTGAAGCTGATAATCGCGAAGATTTCTTTTGATGACTTCAAAACCCGGAAAATTTCGTTGTTTTTCTTGAAAGGCGGCATACTCTTTTTTGTTAAGTTGTGCCAAAAAAACCGACGGGAGTAATGGACTGTATATTTTTGCTTTTTCTAATAAACGGTCATAATCTGCCAAGGTGATATTAAGTAGTCGGCAAATGGCATTAACGTCGATGTTCTTTATATCTCTAGGGGTAACCATGATGTCATACGAGGGTTGATTTGCGACCAGTAGTTTGCCGTTGCGGTCATAAATATAACCGCGTTCAGGATAGTCATAGATTATCTTGATGGCGTTATTTTCGGCTTTCAACTTATAGGATTCATCAATGACTTGCAAATAAAAAAGTCTTATTAGTATCAAAACTGATGACGAAATTACGATGAATGGAAGCAATGACTTTCTCATCGTTTTGAAGGTTTAAACATATAAATGATCAGTATGCAAAGTACAATTGTAAAAATCGTATTCAAAAACGTTTTGAATAATAAACTAAAAAAGAAACTAAATTGAAAAGATTCGAGTATAAAGAGTATAAGATGATGCGATGCTACCGAAATTAAAATAAACGAAAATCGCTCGGGCGTAAGTTTATCATTCAGTTTTACAGTTTGATATTCATAACTTAAGCCAAACGAAAACTTAAAAAAAGTTGGTCGCAAATATGCCAAGATGACGCAAGCCGCTGCATGAACACCTCCTGAATTCATAAACAAATCCATGACAAGTCCCAACAAAAAACTTGCAAAAAGCAATCCTGCCTTATTGCCATTGACAGGAAAAAGTATTATGAATAAAATGTATGGAAAAGGATTAAAATATCCTGCAACATTAATGTTGTTTAAAACCAAAATTTGAGTCGCAAGCAGCAAAACAAATCGCATAATATTCAGCAATAGCGCACTACTCATTTTTTAGTTTCGGTTTCGAGTTTAAGAATTTCTTCGCGAACTTTGGTTTTGATAATATAAACATGACCAAGATTTGTCATGTCGTTAAACAATTTAATGTTTATGGTGTAATAATTTGTTTTATCGTCGATATATACTTTATCAATTGTACCAATATTTATTTCACCCGGAAAAATATCTGACTCGCCACCCGTTACAATTGTATCTCCTTTTTTGGCACTTGCCAAACGTGGTACTTCTGTCAACTGCACAAAACCTGTACTTTTGGCGTTCCAACTCAAAGTACCAAAATGATTAGATTTTTTTAGTTTAGCATTTATTTTTGATTTTGTATTCAAAATACTTTGCACCGTTGCAAAATTTGTAGATATTTTTTCTACAATGCCTACAATTCCTAAATCGTTTACAACGCCCATGTCGGTTTTGATACCTTCTTTTGCGCCAGAATTAATGGTCAAATAGTTATCTGGAACATTAAATGAGTTTCTAATGATTTTAGAAAGAATAATATTTACTGCTTTTATGCCTTGAACACTGTCTTTTACCGCAATTTGTGTGGTGTCTTTTTGGTTAAAAAGTAAACTTTTTAGGCGTTTATTTTCTACCGCTAGATCTTCATTTTGTTTTTTGAGGTTAAAATACTCGTCAACGGCATTGACTTGCTCATATACATTGCCACTTAAAAAATTTGCAGAACTTATAATTTTACTTTTGTGATAGTTATGCGCTTGGATGGTCAGCCCTAACGAAATTCCTAAAAGCAACAAAAACAGCAATCTGGTGCTGTTCTTTATCATGAAATTAATTATTTGTTGCATGAGAACATTAGGTTAAATAAAAAATGTACTTTGGCGAATTTCTTGTATTGTTTAGAATTTGAAAAACTATTTTATCAAAATACTTCTAAATTTAATCAAGTTTTTTAGTGCCATTCCTGTACCACGAACCACCGCTCTTAGTGGATCTTCTGCTATATAAACAGGCAAGTCTGTTTTTTGCGAAATTCGTTTATCAAGACCTCGCAGCATTGATCCGCCGCCAGCTAAATAAATTCCTGTATTGTAAATATCTGCTGCCAATTCTGGTGGTGTTTGAGACAAGGTTTCCATCACGGCGTCTTCAATTCGTTGAATTGATTTGTCAAGTGCTTTTGCTATTTCTCGGTGAGTCACCTCGACTTGTTTCGGTTTTCCGGTCAGCAAATCTCGTCCTTGAACAGACATTGGTGGTGGTGGCGATTCTAAATCTTCGATGGCCGCACCAATTTCGATTTTAATTTTTTCGGCACTACTCTCGCCAACAAATAAGTTGTGTTGCGTTCGCATGTAGTACACAATATCGTTTGTAAAAACGTCACCCGCAATTTTCACAGATTTATCGCAAACAATTCCGCCCAATGCAATTACAGCAATTTCTGTAGTTCCGCCGCCTATATCTACGATCATATTACCTTTTGGCTGCATGATGTCAACACCTATCCCGATTGCGGCTGCCATAGGCTCGTGAATCAAGTAAACTTCTTTTCCGTTCACACGTTCGCATGACTCTTTTACTGCACGCATTTCAACCTCTGTGATACCAGACGGAATACAAACAACCATTCTGAGGGCAGGCGTAAAAAGTCTTTTTTGTAATGCAGGAATGCTCTTTATAAATAGCTTTATCATCTGCTCCGATGCATCAAAATCGGCAATAACACCGTCTTTTAACGGCCTAATGGTTTTTATGTTTTCATGAGTTTTACCTTGCATAAGGTTTGCCTCTTTGCCAACGGCAATAATTTTGCCTGAAATTCTATCTCGTGCCACAATAGATGGACTATCTATAACAACTTTGTCGTTGTGAATAATGAGCGTATTGGCAGTACCAAGATCAATTGCGATATCCTCGGTCATGAAATCAAAAAATCCCATAAGTTTTTTAGGGGTTTGGTTAATATAAATTTTGTAACGTACAAATGTATAAAAATTTAAAATACAATTGCTTACAAATTTTAGATGTTTTTCAAAAGATTTATAAGTTTTTTTAAAAAAAAATTACAAATTTAAAAACATTGGTATTCAATCACTTAAAAATAAAAAATAGTGAAAAAATTATAATAAATGTTTTCTGTAGACATTGCAAAAAACACCTAATTTTTTGCAAAATGTTTTAATACGTTTTGGCATTAATCGATGAAGTGCACAACAAATCATAAAAACAATCTAAAAAGTTTAGTTTTTAACGCATTTAGTGCTTAAAGTGCCTCGTTCCTGTAAAAACCATTGCCATGTTTTTTTGATTACAAAAATCTATGCTCAACTGATCTTTTATCGAACCACCGGGCTGAATGACGGCCGAAATTCCTGCATCAAAAGCCAACGAAACACAGTCTGGAAACGGAAAAAAAGCATCGCTTGCCATGACAGCACCATTTAAGTCGAAACCAAAATTTTTGGCCTTGTCTACGGCTTGCACAAGCGCATCTACACGAGAAGTTTGACCTGTACCTGAAGAAATAAGTGTATTGTTTTTTGCAAAAACAATGGTGTTTGATTTGGTGTTTTTACAAATTTTGGATGCAAAAATCAAATCGTCTATTTCTGAGGATTTTGGTTCCTGATTGGTAACTGTTTTTAGATCTGCAGCCTGATCTGTAACGTTGTTTTTGTCTTGAACCAAATATCCGTTCAAACAAGTGCGCACTTGTTGGGTTGGCAATTCTACTGGTTTTTGGACCAAAATAATTCTGTTTTTCTTTTCAGATAAAATAGCAATTGCTTGTTCATCAAAATTGGGCGCTATGACTACTTCACAAAAAAGTTTATTGATCTCGGTTGCAGTTTCTTGATCAATTGTTTCGTTTGCAATGAGAACACCACCAAACGCAGATGTAGGATCGCAAGCCAATGCAGTATTATAGGCTTCTAGCATTGTTTTTCGGGTGGCAAGTCCGCAGGCATTATTGTGCTTTAGAATCGCGAAAGTTGGCTCGTTGGTGGCAAATTCTGAAATTAAGTTTACGGCAGCATCTACGTCGAGCAGGTTATTGTATGACAATTCTTTTCCATGAATTTTGTCGAACATTGCATCAAAATCGCCAAAGAAAAATCCTTTTTGATGCGGATTTTCGCCATAGCGAAGTTCTTGACCGCTGTCGATACTTATTTTAAGTGTTTTTGCATCTAAATTAAAATAGTTGAAAATAGTCGAATCATAATGTGACGAAACATTGAAGGCGGTGGTTGCCAAAAATTTTC
>JBDLWE010000035.1:0-5180 GCA_039804445.1 Bacteroidota bacterium
TGTACAATCATCATCATCAAGAAACTTGCACCACTGACCGCCCAAAAATCTTGAAAAACAGTTCGATAACCAACTTGCAAGGCTTGAAAAAAACGAGATTGATTGGTTAAATAGTCATAGAAAGCAATAGAAAGCCAGCTATATAGTGCAGGAAAAACAATGAGTAATATTGGAATTCCAATGATGATAAAACACAATGCAATACAAACACCAAGAATGATAAGGAACAGCGGCAGGTAAATGAAAATCGTACCTAGCGAAAATTTTATTAATCGTAAAATATTGTTTTTCAATACGTTGATGATTTGTGTAGTCGAAAAATCGTGACCTTGATGCTTGTCGTATAAACTGAGATATAGAATTGGATAAGCAACATTTAGAACAGAAAGTGCAACAACTACCAAAAAAGAAATGATGATAAACCCAATAACCAGTGGCATGTTTTGACTAAAAAGACTATCAAATGAATTGCCCGTACTGTTGTTGCTACCTGCTATTTGCGACTGAATGGCTTCTATATAAAAAGTTACACCAAAATAAATTAAGACAATCAAAACCAACATAAAACCGCCATTGACAATGAAATAGTTTCTGAAAAAATGACGTCCAGATGTTTTGAAAAACGAAATGGTGTCCGAAAAATAATCGCTAAATGTCCTTGTTTTGAAAAGTTGAATCATCTGGTTGCAATTGATTTTTTGATATTTCTTGTAACGATATATGGATAAGCCAAGTAGTAAAACCCTATTAAAGATAATGTTGATAGGATTATAAAAACATTAAAATATTCGTGCATTTCAATAGAATATCTAGTCACAAAACCCTCGAGAACGCCCGCTGCAAAAGTAAATGGTGTGGTTGATAAAAAAATTTTGAGTCCGTTTTTGAAACCGATTTTAAAACTATCTATTCTCGAAAAAGTTTTAGGAAACAAAATTGATGCACCTAAAATAAATCCAGCTGCAGCCTCGATAACTATTGCAAAAATCTCCATGGAACCGTGAATCCAAATGCCTTGAACGCTTTGCCACATAACGCCTTGTTTATAAAAAAAGTATTGAAAAGCACCTAACATAACGCAGTTTTGAACTAATGCCATGAATGTGCCAATACCCAAAAAAACACCATATATAAAACATCGAGCACCTACATAAAGATTGTTCATGGTAATGCCAATGAAACTTCCCCAGTTGCTACCAGATTTGTAGACCGCAACCGGATTTCCTTTTTCGATGTTCTCTAAAGTCATGTTTACATAGTTATCGCCCATAATAAGTCGAACAAAACTATCGTCAAAGTGTGCAGAAACTACACCAATTGCAACACTCATAAAAAACAGCAGAAACGAATACAGTACATATCGCCGATATTCAAAAACAATAAGAGGTACTTCAGTTTTAAAAAAATAAGCCAATCGATTGGTGTCTTGTCGTTTGGTTTTGTAAATTCGTTGAAAAATTTGCGAGGTCAAATAGTTTAAATAAACAACGGTTTTACTTTTTTTATAAAAAGTTTGGGCATAGCTCAAATCATTAACCAATTGAATGTATAAATTGGCCATTTCGTCAGGATTTTTTTTAGATATGCCAAAAATAGCCTGTTCAAACGACAGCCATTTCTCCTTGTTTTGCTTAATAAATGCTACTTCCCTCATGAATTGCTAAATTATAAAATATGAATCAATTAACAATCAATACCACTCAAAATGTTAATATAACTTTTACGGCTGCATCATTAGGGCAGCGCATCTTATCGTTTGGTGTAGACAGTTTAATTCAAATTGCCTATATCATAACTACTTTATGGATATTTTTTGGACTTCTAAACTTGGGAGAAGTATTGGATCATTGGGACGATTGGTCAAAAGCGGCAATTATTATCGTTTTAATGCTACCTATTATGTTCTACACTATTATTCAAGAAAGTGTTTTTGAGGGCCAAACCTTCGGCAAAAGATTATTGAAACTAAAAGTCGTGAAAATCGATGGTTACCAAGCCACCTTTGGCGACTATCTGATACGTTGGTTGTTTAGGATAATCGACGTGTTTTCAAATTCAGGTCTTGTGGCCTTAATAAGTATTATTGTTAGCAACAAATCACAACGATTAGGCGATATTTCGGCAGGAACAGCAGTTATTTCGCTCAAAAATAACGTCACCATAAACAGCACAATTCTTGAAGATATAGACAGCGACTACCAACCTATGTATCCTTTAATAATCAAACTTTCAGACAATGACGTTCGGATCATCAAAGAAACATTTGCAGATGCACGCCGCGCCAACGACCCAGAAATTGTGCACAAAATTCGCCTGAAAATCGAGGAAGTAACAGGCATCAAAAACCAATCAGGTAATAATGTAGATTTTATAAAAACTGTTTTGAAAGATTACAATTTTTATACACAAAACATGTGATTTTAATTACGAATTTAGAATTACAAAATTTAGTTAAGAATTTAAAATTACCAGAATATGTAAAAATTACGAATTACCGTATTGAATTGCTATTTTCTAAAGCCTCTAAACAATTTTATCCTGTAAACTTCAAAAAATTTTAAACTTCGTAAACCTCTAAACTCTATAAACCTTATAAACTATTCTTGATTAGACACTTTTCTATACGGAAACGCATTAAAAACGTGACGTTTAGCAAATCTCCCAGGCGATTCGGCATTCACCATTTTTACATAAATTGCTTTTGGCATTGTGAGATATTCATAGATACTACCGTTCGAGAAATCGACTTTCAACACGCCGTCCGTAAATCGATAATCCAAAATTGTGCATTTAGCAATCGTCTCATTATATTCAGGCAAATTGTTTTTTATAGTCTCAGGATTAATGCTAACCAAAAAATGATACGCCTCGATAATCTTCACAGAATCTTCTTCGGCGGCCTTCAAACCCTCGTCATTGCCCGCAAACTTGTCAGGGTGCGACTCTTTCATCGCGTTTCTATAAATCGTTTTTAGCTCCTTTAACGAAACCGTTTTGTCAACATTCAGCAACTTTCTGTAATCTACAATCTTCTTCATATCGTTTCTATAACCAAAAACAAACCTTGTTTTTTAAAATTTTTGCAAAGGTACAATTAAAAAACCATAATCACTAATAGATTTTGGGCGTGCCCCCAACCCAACAAAAACGCCACGTAGGCACCGTCGAGGGCGTTTTTGTTGCGTTGCGGTCGGGCTATCGGCTATATCTTTTTTTGAATTTTGTCATCCCGAGCACCGTCGAGGGACAAAATTCAAAAAAAGGATGCCGCCTCTATCCCTCACGCAGGGCAACCGTTGACCAAAGACACCCCAACTTTGCGTCCAAGGCGACCTCTGCGGTAGATTTCGGAGCAAAAACCAAACTAAAAACAGTTCAAAAAAATCTGACAAATCTGAGCGCAAAAAAACAAAAACCCTTAAAAGATTTTAACTTAAAATTAATAAAAGTTCGTGCCAATAATTTCCGCATAAACCATACTTTTAACAAATGGAAAATAACGTTAAGAAAGGATTTTTTTTCAAACCATTCGAGCCAAAATACCAGTCGCCATTCGACAAGTTATTTGGTATTTTCAAAGAACTCATCACCCACACCTCTGGCGATTTTGACGAGGCAATATCTTGGTTGCGAGAGCTTGATGTAGAATATAAACTCACAACCCCAGAATACACCATCGACGATTTTATCGAAGACCTCAAAAAGAAAGGCTACATTAGAGAAGAATTTAAAGAAGACGGCACGTCGGGCGGAATCGGTATTACCGCAAAAACCGAGCGAGCCATTCGTAAAAGCGCACTAGACCAAATTTTTGGAAACCTCAAAAAAACAAGCGCAGGAAACCACAAAACCAAGCAAACTGGTAATGGCGACGAGCACACGGGCGAATTCCGCGATTTCAATTTTGGTGATGGTCTAGAACGAATTTCATTAACAGAGAGCCTCCGCAACGCCCAAATCAATAATGGTATTGGCGAATTTCAACTCACCGAATCTGATTTGGTCGTCGAAGAAACCCAGTTTAAATCTCAAATGAGCACCGTTTTGATGATCGATATTTCGCATTCAATGATACTCTATGGCGAAGACCGCATCACACCCGCCAAAAAAGTAGCCATGGCACTAGCAGAACTCATCACGACTAGATATCCAAAAGACACACTCGATATTCTAGTTTTTGGCAACGATGCCTGGACTATACCAATTCGAGATTTGCCGTACCTAAAAGTAGGGCCATACCATACCAACACGGTTGCTGGACTTCAACTCGCCATGGATTTATTGCGCAGAAAACGCAACACCAACAAACAAATTTTTATGATAACCGACGGCAAGCCAAGTTGCGTACGCGAGCGAAACGGCGATTACTACATGAATTCAAACGGACTTGACGAATATATTGTCGACAAATGCTACAACCAAGCACAACAAGCCCGCAAACTTCACATTCCGATCACGACATTCATGATTGCAAACGACCCATATTTGCAACGATTTGTAGATAAATTCACCGAGGCAAACCAAGGAAAAGCGTTCTACACAGGCCTTAAAGGACTTGGCGAAATGATTTTTCAGGATTATGAAACTAATCGTAAAAAACGAACCAAGTAGTATTTTTCGTTATAATTGGTTGAAATTTTAAAATAATATAAAGATAATAAATTTACAAAACTAAAAAGGCATGACCATAGAAAAAATTTTGACACTAGGCGATCTAAAAAAATCAGGATACATTTCAAAATCAATAAAGACAGAGCTTCGCGACAACCTTCGCAAAAAAATAAAAGAAGGCAAAACCGTTTTTCAAGGTGTTCATGGTTTTGAAAATACAGTTGTACCAGAACTTGAACGAGCCATTTTGTCTCGACACAACATCAACTTACTCGGGCTTCGCGGACAAGCCAAAACCCGATTAGCACGCAAGATGATTGAATTATTAGACGAATATATTCCTGTTGTTGCAGGTTCAGAAATAAACGACGACCCGCTGCAACCAATCTCTCGTTTCGCTCGAGATTTAATTGCTGAACATGGCGACGGTACACCAATTTCATGGTTACACCGCAGCGATCGCTTTTCAGAGAAACTAGCCACGCCAGACGTAACGGTTGCCGATTTGATTGGCGATGTCGACCCTATAAAAGCCGCTAACCTAAAGCTGTCTTATGCCGACGAGCGAG
>JBDLWE010000036.1:0-36188 GCA_039804445.1 Bacteroidota bacterium
ACATTGCAAAAAATGCATTAGGAATCCGTTTAGGCGAAAACGATGGTTTTGGCGGCGAAATTTCTTATCAACGGGGACTTTCAAAAAACAACCGTGCAGAATTTAATTTAGGTTTTAGAAACTCAAAAGATTATGATGCTTTTAAACTAACAGGCTTGTATCAATGGGTTTGGAACATTGATGGCGGTTTTAATTGGTATGCAGGCGTTGGTGGTGGTGTCGGAAGTTATAGCATTGCCAAAAAAAATAATTTTGATGGCGATAATGGTATTTTTGCCGCAGTTGCAGGAGATATCGGAATTGAATATATATTTCCGATTCCGTTGATGGTGTCATTAGATTTTAGACCAGAAATATATCTTGGTGATCAATATCGAAATGGTAACTATGGCTCTGATATTGCATTTTCTATCAGGTATAGATTTTAATAAAAAAGGTTAATTCAGTTTTTAGAAATCCAAATTTTAATTCAGTTTAAAATTTGGATTTTTTATTTTTTAGAAACGCTACAACATTCCACGATATTTTCTCAAAAACCATTCTGCCGTCAAACAACTTGCTATAAAAACCAGCAGCCACTCCCACTCTATAAAAGGTGTTTTTTTGACAATCTCTTTTTGAATGATCTTATATTGTGAATCTTCAACTAATTTTTTTAATAACGATTCGACTTGATTTGGCATAAAAACCATACCGCTTGTTTGATCGGCAAGTTGTTTCAATTTAGTTAAATCTGGATTTACAAATTGTTTTTCGATATCAAAATCTAGAATTTCAAAAAAACTTGAATAAGACGTTTTCGAATTTAGTTCTTTTACAGTAAATGAATATTGACCTGATGCAAGCCCATCAAGATTTACTTTAAAATCATTTCTAGATTTGAGTAAATCATATTTTTTTACGACTTTGGTTTTTTTGTTAACTACCTCGATAGTCAGTTTTGCGTTTTCGTCAAATTCGTAGTTTTTATTAAAATACTGTGCAGTAATTTCTATTGCATCTGCTGCATTATAAAAATTTTCGTGATTGACAATTAATGATTTTTTTGAGTCATTCGATGACAAAAATTGAATTGTTTTATCAAAAAAAACATCATATTTTTCAAAATTTTTATTTTCAACAAACGATTGCATGCGCCACCGCCAACTATTTTCGCCAAACAAATATGCAGTTCTTTTTCCAAAATTATCAGAAAACGCAAGCAATGGTTGGTTGGTCGCTACGTTTCTGATCGAAGATTCTAACAAAGTCGCAATGTTTTCTTTGGCAACTATCGTTCCGTAGGTATTTTGTAGCGGAGGAAATTTGTTAAAACCTATATCGTCGCTGACAAAAACATTAAAATCATTTTTAAAAACCGACAGGTAATCTTCGCGCTGATTACTCATTCTAAATTCAAAAGTGGTTTGGTTTTGATTCAAAAAATTATAATCGGTGTTGATGCCGGTAATAACAAAATAATTTTTGTTTTGTTTTTTTATCAAGTCAAATACCGATTTAAATTCGTTGGTTGGTTGGTATAAAACAAAAACGTTTATTTCTTGATTATTTGCAATTTCTTGAGGACGCAGTATTAAGACTTTACGTTGCAAGTTTGTTTCGATACTTCGCTTTAAAGCACCAATATCAGGATGATTTATTGAAGACACAATTGCAACTGTAGTTCGTTCATCAATAACTTGCACTGCAAATGGTTTGATATTATTGGTTATGTTTTTTTCTACTTCTTTGCTACTTATTTTTGCCGTAAAAAGTTGCACTCCAATGCTGTTTGCAGGCAAAAGCAAATCAACTTTGGCAGACTTATTTGCTGGCGAAAACGAAATATTTTGCGACGCAACTACTGTTTTATCTTGCAAAATGTTGAAAGTCGCGTTTACGTTTTTGGTTCCAGAATATTGTATAAAAACTTCAACAGGAAATTTATTTTTTTGAAATGCATATTTATTTACATTTAATTGACCTATTTTCAAATCCAAAAAAGTTGTGGTATCACCTAAAACTATAGGATAAACTTTATTTGCATCATCAAAACTATACACGTAATCGTTGCCTTTGGTCTGATTTCCGTCTGAAATCAAAACAGATACCAATTTTTTGTTTCTAAAAATAGTTTTCAGGTTTTTTGAAACCTGCTCAAAATCAGAATTTTTTCCTTTGAAATCTATTTTAATTTCTGGTGAAAATTCATTATCAAACTGAAATTTTTGAACATCAAATTTGTCATTAAGTTGTTTATTTTCAGATATTTTTTTAAAAACTTCGATGGCAACTGCGTTGGCTTTCAAATTTTCTATTGAAGCAGAATTGTCGACAATAATTGCTAATGGCGTTTTTTGATTTTCAAAAGTTTTTCGAGAAAATATTGGGTTTATCAGCAATAACAATAGTCCAAAAATTGCGCAAAACCTTAATGAAGCCAAAACAAAAGTGGCTTTTGTAGGTGCATTATTTTTATAAAAATATTGATAAAATGACAATGCCGCCGCAAAAAGTAAAGCAAGAATTATATAAAAAATTGTCATTTATAAATATATCGAAAATTTAAAAACTATTTATTCAAAAATTTGTTGTTTTTATCTGAAATCAGTTTAAAAACAAACACGAATACAAAAAATATTTCACACAACAAGCCAATAGTAAGTATCACGTTGCCTGTAATTGGCCCCACTTCTAAATGAACTATTTTGAATAATGCACCAACGATTACCACAATTGTTGATAGAAGAAAAAATGCAACAAGATATTTATTTTTCATAAACAATTAAGTAAGCATTCCGCCATCAACATTCAAAACTTGACCAGTAATATAGGCACTCATGTCCGAGGCTAAAAATACGCAGGCATTTGCAACATCTTCGCAAGTTCCGCCACGTTTTAGCGGAATTCCTTCTCGCCAGCCTTGCACAATTTTTTCATCAAGTTTGGCAGTCATTTCGGTTTCTATAAATCCTGGCGCTATAGCGTTACAACGAATATTTCTAGATCCAAGCTCAAGAGCCACAGATTTTGTAAAACCAATAACGCCCGCTTTTGAAGCCGCATAATTGGTTTGTCCTGCATTTCCTTTAACGCCCACTACAGAACTCATGTTGATAATAGAACCCTTCCGTTGTTTTAAAAATGGTTTTTGAATGGCTTTTGTCATGTTAAAAACTGACTTCAAGTTAACCGCTATAACTTCATCAAAATCAAATTCTGACATCCGTAGTAGTAAGTTATCTTTTGTGATTCCAGCATTGTTAATAAGAATATCTACACTTCCAAAATCAGCCAAAATAGTGTCAACAAGTTTTTGAGCTTCATCAAAAATAGCAGCATTAGATTGGTATCCTTTTGCTTTTATGCCAGTTGCCGTCAATTGATTTTCAAGTTCGGTTGCGGCCGCCATCGATGAGCTATATGTAAATGCAACATTGCAACCGTGCGACGCAAAAACTTCGGCTATTCCGCGACCAATTCCGCGACTTGCGCCAGTTATTATTGCTGTTTTTCCTTCTAACAATTTCATTTTTATCGTTTTTAAAATCAAGAATCAAAAGTAGCATAAATTAATTTCTAAAAAAAATAAGGTTATCGATTTCAAAATATTTTAGTTGCTTTTTTGATTGGTTTCGTTGTATTTTTACAAAAAAATGAAATGACCAAAAAAGAAAAAGTCGATTTTGTAATCAAAACCTTACAAGATTTATATCCTTCAATCCCCATTCCGCTTGACCATACAGATGCTTATACTTTGCTAATTGCAGTTTTGCTTTCTGCACAATGTACCGATGTTCGTGTGAACCAGATTACTCCTATTTTGTTTGCAAAAGCCGATAATCCTTATGATATGGTAAAAATGACTGTCGACGAAATAAAGGCTATTATCAGACCGTGCGGGCTTTCGCCAATGAAATCTAAAGGAATTCATGGTTTGTCACAAATTATTATTGAGAAGTTTAACGGCGAAGTACCTGCAAGTTTCGAGGCGCTGGAAGCCATGCCTGCCGTAGGGCACAAAACCGCAAGTGTGGTCATGAGTCAGGCGTTTGGATTTCCTGCTTTTCCTGTAGATACCCACATTCACAGGCTTTTGTACCGGTGGAATTTAACTTCGGGCAAAAATGTGCAGGTTACAGAGCGAGATGCAAAAAGACTTTTTCCAGAAGCAGTTTGGAACGACCTTCATTTGCAAATAATTTGGTACGGGCGCGAGTATTCGCCTGCACGAGGTTGGGATTTAGCAAAAGATATTATTACAAAAACCATAGGTCGAAAAACGGTTTTGAATCAATATTACAAAAAAAATCCTGCAATAAAGCAGGATTAAATTTAATTCGCAATTACTTCAATTTTTTGATTTCTGACTTTCAAAACCGAAAATGCTTTTGAAAACTGTAATAAAAAAGAAACGGTTTCTTTCTTGGGTTGCATTTTAGAAACTGCAATATTTTTTTTAAAGTAAATTTGTACCATGGCTAAATATTTGTTTGTTTAACCAATAACGTCAAGTTCTCAATAATAGTATTAACTCGTTAAAATAATATTATTTTTTTCGACAATTTTTCTCAAATTCATAATTGCATAGCGCATTCTGCCTAGTGCGGTGTTTATGCTAACATCTGTCAACTCTGATATTTCTTTAAACGATAGGTCTTGATAAAGCCTCATTTTCAAAACCTCACGTTGGTCATTTGGAAGCTCTTCTACAATTTTGTTCAAATCATTTGCTACTTGAGTGCTTATCATTTCATTTTCAACATTCAACGAATCGTCTCTTAGAATCGAAAATATCGAAAATTCTTCGGTTTCTCGAAGCATCGGCATTTTTTTATTTTTTCTAAAATAATCAATAACCAAATTGTGGGCAATTCGCATAACCCAAGGCAAAAATTTCCCTTCTTCGTTATATGAACCCGATTTCAATGTTTTTATAACCTTAATAAAAGTATCCTGAAAAACATCGTCACAAACATCTCTGTCTTGAATTTTGGAATAAATAAATCCGTAAATTTTTGATTGATGCGTTTTAATTAAAACCGAAAGAGCGTTTTCGTCGCCTGCAATATAATTGCCAATTAAGGTAGCGTCAGATAGTTGAGTAGTTGCCATAACAATTTCTTTTAGTAGTAAATAAGTTATTCTAAAAGTAATTTTTCTGTATAGGCAAATGTGAAATAAAGGTTAATTATTTTACAAATATTAACAAATTTTTTGAAAAAAAAAAATTTTCATAAAAAATTAACACATTCTAGACAATATTTTTTTATTATCTGCAATGATATTTCAATATTCTTGCGCTGTATTTACAGATAAATCTTTATTATTGATAATTCTGCAAACAAAATCCAATATTCATCGCAAAATTATCATTTCAATAAAAAATACATCAACTACCATATTTATCAATAAAATGCATCTTTTTGGCTTTTTTTTCTTTGTTTCATTAATATATTTCATTAAAATCGAAGAAAAAAACATTCAATGAAAAAAGAATATCTTAAATGGCATTCGCCAAATTTAAATCGAGATGTCGAAATACTCGTTTTTGGACATGCTGTTTATCCTGTTATTCTTTTTCCAACTTCAATGGGCAGCTACCACGAAAACAAAGACCAAGGACTAATAGCCTCTGCAAAATGGTACATTGACAATGGATTGATCCAAATCTATTGCCCGTCATCAATAGATAAAGACAGTTTTTATAACAAAAGCATACATTCTGTTCATCGCATCGCAAACCAAACCTGGTATGACAGAATGCTTTGTCATGAAATTGGAGAACGCACAAAAAATAATACTGCTGCAGGCAAAGTAGCCGTTGCAGGTTGCAGCTTTGGCGGCTATCGTGCAGCCAATTTCGCATTTCGCCATCCGGGCTATGTGAGCCACGTTTTTTCGATGGGCGGTGCTTTCAATATCAAAAGTTTATGGACGGTTTTCACAACGATGACGTTTTCTAGAACTCGCCCGAAGATTATTTAAATGGCCTCAATGACTGCAAACTTTGGAATATCGATATTTGCCTTGACACACCTAATTGGGACATTTGCCTCGATGCAAACCTAAAACTAAGCAAGGTTTTGGCATCGCGCGACATCAATCATTGGTTCGGTGTTTTGGCAAAGCATTCAGTTGGGGTTGATTCAGGTTTTGGTAAGTTTTAGCGTCAACTTTTTGATTGTTTTGTCGGCAGCAAAAATTTCGGTGTTTTTTGTGAAAAGTCCTGTGTGGCTAAAGGTTTAAAAATGGGTTATGGCAGGAGTTTTATCATCAATGGCTTTTAAGAGGGCATTGTCGAAAGTAAAATGATATTTGTTTTATTGTTTTGGGAATTCTCTAATTTATTTATGGTTAGAAAAGGTTTTTAACCTTTAAGATTAGTGCTGGTGCGTTAAATTATTAATTTATTTCATCAAAAATATTATATTGCAGTTCATTGACATTTTGATTTTTTTGAAAATCTTTTAATAATTCACTTAATGGTATTTTATCAAAAGTCGATATTCGTATTACTTGTAAAATCTGATATATTGATAAGTCACTTTTCACAGATTTTTTAACGTACGCGACAATTAAATAGGCTGAAATTGCTATCCAAGTTGATTGAAGTGCAAGGTTTTCCGAGTTTGTTTAATTATCAAGCGGTTTTGTTTGATAAATTCAAAAATCATTATCCGTTTCTTGAAGAGTTGACTCCTTTCATAAACGGAATTTCTACGGACGAATATCTGAAAGTTCTCGAAGAAGCAATTTGCAACAACCATCCTAAAGCAAACGTGGTTTTGCTAGAAATTGAACCCGAAAAACAAAACACAAAAATAGATTTTTATTACTGCCGCCGTGACATAGGAATTCCAATTGTTTGTGTGACCGATGTTATAAAAAAGGAAAACAACTTTTTTACAAAAATGATTTTGGAGAAATAATATTAATCAAAAGAATTTACAACCGCGTAATTTTTGACGAGCTCGAAGCAAGAGATGATTTAAAACTTGATTTTAGTTTTTCTGACAATTTAGATGTCGAGTGGGCAGGTCATCTTAATTGGTTTTTTAGAATTTCAAAATTTATTTTACCATATTTGAAAGGAAAATATTTCATAGAGACCACCCTAGTTTCTGATTTAAAAGTAATTCCAACAGATTTAGAAAATTATGTTCTAAAACCTTTGTTTTCATTTTCTGGAACAGGCGTAGTTTTTCACGTCAAAAAAGAAGATATCGAAGCCGTTGTCGATAAAAAACTTTATATTCTTCAAAAAAAAATACACTACAAACCAATCGTACAATCGCCCGATGGTTTGGTCAAAGCCGAAGTACGAGTGCTTTGTATCTCGAAAAAAAATGATATTGCTCCTACCCTTTTATACAATTTGGTACGACTGAGTCGTGGCGAAATGATTGGCGTAAAATTTAATAAAGACAAAGATTGGGTTGGCGGAAATTTGGCACTTTGTATTAAATAGTTTAGTCTATCGAAATTCTCGCACTTTGCCTGATAAATATCTCGGTCGCACCAAGTCCATATTTTTGATAGTTTCCGTCCCGAAAATCAATGTTTTCATATCTCCCAAACATAAAATCAAGTTCAGATTTCAGTACGCCTTCGCCCACTCCGTGAATAAAAACAATTTTCGGAATTCGTTTAGCAATCGCAAAATCCAAATGCCGTTTTGCAGTTTCAGTTTGCAAAGTCAGTATTTCGTAATTGCTCATGCCCCTGAAGTTTTTGACCAACTTTTCGATATGCAAATCAAATTCTGGCGCAGGAATTTCCTTGACTTTTTTTTCTTTCACAAAACTTCGTGGTCTCGGAATCTCTTTTTGTTTAATGATTTCGTTGATGGCTTGACTCGGAATATTAAAATTCAAATCTTGCTTTTGCGCTAAAATCAATTCTTTCGATTCAAAATTCAATTCAAATCCATCGGTAGTTTCTATTTTGATTTTAGTACCCACAACCCCTATAACTTTACCATCAAAATCATCGTCCAAAACTGTGACTTTATCGCCAACCTTAAAATTTTTGTTCATAATCATCTGGATTTTTTGAAGATATTATCGAGCTCAATCGCATCATTGCATACATAAAAACAACTATTCCACCACAAGTAATATACAAATTTGGTTTCAAGCTACTTTGATTAAAAGCTACAGTAATTATCGAGGCAATAAAAAGTATAATCGCACTATTCTTTGATTTAATTTTCATTTATCAACAGTTTTTTAAACCGCAAAAATACTTATTTCTACAGTTTCATGTCAATTTTTCTTTCGGTATTTCCATCAAAGCAAATTTTTGTCTTATTTTAGCAATTCCAAAAAATCGACTAGCATGCCAACAACACCATTTTCGCGCGCACAACTTTTACCACAAGAAGAAAAACTAGAAGTAGCGCGTCACAAAAGCCAACTTTTTATTGGCATTCCAAAAGAAACTTGCTACCAAGAACGTCGCATTTGCTTGTCGCCAGACGGCGTAAACTCGCTCACACAACATGGTCATGAAATTCTTATAGAAGCCGGCGCAGGCATAGCCGCAGGATATTCAGATAAAGAATTTTCAGAAAACGGAGCTACAATAACCCACGACACCGCCAAAGTCTTTGGTTGTCAAATCATCTTGAAAGTCGAACCACCAACCGTGCAAGAAATCGAAATGATGAATCCCGAAACAATTCTCATTTCTGCACTACAACTCAAAACTCGCAAACTTGATTATTTTGAGCATCTCAAAAAAAAGAAAATCATAGCCCTTGCTTTCGAGTTTATCAAAGACGACGACGGGTCTTATCCGGCCGTAAAATCACTTTCAGAAATTGCGGGAACAGCGTCGGTGCTCGTTGCGGCCGAACTCATGATCAATAACAACATCGGAAAAGGTCTACTTTTTGGCAACATCACAGGCGTTCCACCCACAGAAGTTGTTATTATCGGCGCAGGCACCGTTGGCGAATTTGCCGCAAAAACCGCAATTGGCCTCGGTGCAAGTGTCAAGATTTTTGACAATTCCATCACAAAACTCCGCCGATTGCAAAACAATTTATCTCATCGCGTCTTTACATCTACCATCCAGCCCAAAGCGTTGCTTAAAGCGCTTCGCCGTTGCGACGTAGCCATCGGTGCCATGCGAGGCAAAGACCGCTGCCCTGTTGTGGTGACCGAAACCATGGTCGAGCACATGAAAAACGGTGCTGTAATTGTAGATATTTCTATCGATACCGGTGGCTGTTTCGAGACATCAGAAGTCACCACCCACGAAAACCCAACATTCATAAAATCCAACGTCATACACTATTGCGTGCCCAACATTCCGTCACGATATTCCAAAACGGCATCGCTATCAATCAGCAACATTCTCACGCCATATCTACTCCAAATTGCCGACGATGGCGGCATCGAGCATTCAATTCGTTGCAACTCTGGCCTGCTTCACGGCGTTTATACTTATCGCGGTATTTTGACCAACAAGTCAATAGCCGATTGGTTTAATGTAGATTACAGCGACATAAATTTAATAGTTTTCTAAAATTTTTTGAGCGTTCGAGCGGGCTATCCATTTCAATCTTTTTTTAGAAATTGCCACGTCGTGCCTCCTCGCAATTTTTAAAAAAAGGATTTTCATTTCTATCCCTAACGCAAAATCCCCTATTGAAAAGTATTTCCTTTTAAAACTAAATTGATTATCACAAAAAATTCTTTAACAAAATCTAATTTAAATACCACAATTTTGCGACCTCTGCGACCTTTGCGGTTTTAAACAAATAAACTGATATTTATAACGTAGCATTCTAACTCAAAAAACACTACATTTCAAAATAATTGTATACCATACCATAAAAATAATACCTTTACAAAAATTTAAATAATGAGATTTTACGTTCGTTTCGCATACTATTTAGGTGGTTTTTCACTCGGAATTTTCTTCCTATTGCTCATCCTCAACGGAAAAGATTCTGGTTGCAGCTATTTTCCAAATGCACGAGTGCTCAAAGATCTGCGTTCAAAACCATTTTATTATTCTGCCGAAGCCAAAACCGCTTTACAAACCAACCTTTGCGACACAGCCGACATCAAAAAAACATTGACCTATGGCAAAGTCGATTTTAGCCGAAGCAACAAAAAAGAACTTGGTGGTAAACAGTATTTTGTAGCTGGTCGCAACAAACAAAATCAAAATATCGAACTTAAAGTTATTAACTATTCTGATAAAGTATTGTTGGCTCAAATTAAAATTACCCCAAAAAATTAATTTAGCAGTTCGTATTTATAACTTACAAGAAACAAAATTTGTAAATAAATTTTTTTGCTTGCGCAGCATGTTGCGAAAAGTACTTATCAACGATCTTATGATTCAAAATTACTCAAAAACAACCGTTAAATAAACATCATTTAGTCATTGACCAAATTTTATTTCTCATTCAAATAAAAATTTAAAAACGCTGTAAATTTATTATTTTCGCAAACTAAAAAATTAAAACTAAATAGCAATGAAAAATACTGCTCTAACCCAAATTCACCAAAATTTAGGCGCAAAAATGATGGAATTTGCAGGTTATAATATGCCGGTTTCTTACGAAGGAGTGATTGCCGAGCACGAAAATGTGCGCAACAGCGTCGGTGTTTTTGATGTATCGCATATGGGCGAGTTCTTGATTTCTGGCGAAAATGCGTTGACATTAATTCAAAAAGTGACTTCAAACGATGCTTCAGTTTTGACCGTTGGCAAAGCGCAATATTCTTGTATGCCCAATAATGAAGGCGGAATTGTAGATGATTTGATTATTTACAGAATGAAAGAAAACCAATATTTGTTGGTAGTAAACGCATCAAATATCGAAAAAGATTGGAATTGGATTTTAAGTCACAACAACATTGGTGCAGAAATGAAAAACCTTTCAGACGACTATTCTCTTCTAGCCATTCAGGGGCCTCGGGCTATTGAAGCCATGCAAAGTTTGACTTCTGTAGATTTGTCTGCAATACCTTATTATAGTTTTGAAGTCTCAGATTTTTGTGGTTTTGAGCACGTTATTATTTCGGCAACAGGCTATACTGGTTCCGGCGGTTTTGAAGTTTATTGTAAAAATGACCAAGTTGAAACCATTTGGAACCGAGTTTTTGAGGCTGGAAAAGCATTCGGAATAAAACCAATTGGGTTGGCTGCTAGAGACACTTTGCGTTTAGAAATGGGTTATTGCTTGTACGGTAACGACATAAACGACACTACTTCGCCGCTAGAAGCAGGATTGGGATGGATTACAAAATTTAATAAAAATTTTGTAAATTCAGATAATTTGAAAATTCAAAAAGAAAACGGAGTTACTAGAAAATTAGTAGCCTTTGAAATGCAAGAAAAAGCCATTCCACGACATGATTACGAAATTGTTGATGCGGCAGGCAATTTTATCGGAATTGTAACGTCTGGAACAATGTCGCCGAGTTTGAACGTTGGCATTGGATTAGGTTATGTTACGGTTGCAAACAGTAAAATAGACTCGCAAATATACATTAAAATCAGAAAAAATACTGTATCAGCAAAGGTTGTGAAATCACCTTTTTACAAAAAGTAAATTGTTTGAAATACAAAATATTTTGGTTTCGATGAAATTTATTCTAAAATTAAAAAGTTGATAATATTATTATTAAAAATTTAGCATTCGTATTAATATTAGTCAAAATCTTATCATAAAATAACCTGCGAAAATTTGAATATACTCAAAGAATTTTAACAGGAATTATCTGTTGTCTTTTGATATGTTTTTAAGTTGTTTTAATGATATTAAAACATATTTTTGCAACGATTTATAATTAATTTCAGAAATGGGAAGAGCATTCGAATTTAGAAAAGGACGAAAAATGAAACGTTGGTCTGCAATGGCCAAAACGTTCACCAGAATAGGTAAAGATATTGTGATGGCCGTAAAAGAAGGGGGTCCAAATCCAGAGGCAAACTCACGGTTGCGCGCCGTTATTCAAAATGCCAAGGCAGCAAACATGCCCAAAGACAATGTCGAGCGCGCCATCAAAAACGCAAGCAATAAAGACACTGCGAACTACAAAGAAATACTTTTTGAGGGCTATGCGCCCCACGGAATCGCTATTCTGATCGAAACCGCTTCAGATAATAACAACCGTACTGTCGCTAACATTCGCAGCCATTTTAACAAATGTAACGGCGCACTTGGTACTCAGGGCTCGGTAGAATTTATGTTTGACCATACTTGCAATTTTCGCATTCCCAAAGGTAATCTTGATGCCGAAGAAATGGAACTCGAACTTATAGATTTTGGTGCCGAAGAAGTTTTTGAAGACGAAGACGGCATTATCATCTATGCGCCATTTGGCAGTTTTGGAACCATCCAAAAAGAACTCGAAAATCGAAATATCGAAATACTGTCATCGGGTTTTGAGCGAATTCCGCAAATTACAAAAGAACTTACAGAATCACAAATCGCTGATGTTGAAAAACTTATCGAAAAACTAGACGACGACGACGACGTAATGAACGTTTACCACACCATGCAAGAGTAAAATTTTTAAAAAACATATTCCAAAAACCAGTAACTTTGTATTATTAGATTTTTTTGGGCATTTCTGAATATTTGCAGCTGGATTATCGACAATTACAACAACATAATTTAAATTTAACCCAGATTACGCAGTAGGAATCGTTGGGAAACAAAATTTTTCAAAAAAGTCAAGTGCGCACGGAAATTTTTGAAAGAAATCATATATTATTTCAATAATCAAAAAATGAGTACAAGCTTAAATTTGAAGAAAAATAAAGTTGAGTAGATTGCTAATGAGTAATCTTGGTTTAAGCGTTACATTTTTTTAGCGTGTATTGATCTGTATTTTTCGGTAGGCATAAAAATTTTTATCATTGGCGAAATTATCTTGCAACTAATTATTATAAAAATCACAAATTCTGAGCATTTTAAAAAAAATTTTAATAATAAGTGCAAAATAAATTCACTTCTTTACAAATATTTCTTTGTCAAACAATAAATTTTTATGATTTTGTAAGATTCTTAGAAGCAATAGATAGAAATTAAATGTTTTGAAAAATTAAATTAATTGTGAACGCGCTCGCTCTTTTTTAAAAATTTCTTTTGTTTTGGCAACATTTCAGTTCGCGCCAACTTGCCTTTTTCAAAAAATTGCCATTTGCCTTTTTGAATCCCATTTTTATAATTTCCTTGCGCTACTATTTGTCCCGAGGGATTTTTGTAAATACAATAGCCATCAAATTCGTCGTTTTTGAAAGTCGATTCTTCGGTAATAATGCCTTTTTCGGTATAGATTTTTCTTTTGCCGTTTTTTTTACCGTCAACAAAAGTAGTTTCGTCAGCGATTCTATTGCCGCTATAAAATATTTTGCGAACGCCAAATAGCATTCCGCTTTTATAAAATTCTATCATTTTCAAATCTTTAGATTCTTTGTGAAAGTATTTCCATTCGCCTTCGTTTTTTCGATTGATGGTTTTTCCTTCTGACACTAAATTCTTTTTTTGATCAAAAAATTGGTTAAGAGCGATAGTTCCATTTTCAGAAAACGTCCGGGTTGCTACAATATCTTGGGCTTTTGTATCATCAAAAAATTTAAAAACGCCTTCTTCTATCCCATTTTTAAAAGATCCTTCGTATCGCAACCTTTTAGATTCTAGATAAAAACCACGCCAAACACCGTCTTTATTGTTCGCAGCATTGACTTTGTTAAAATTGTTTTGCGAAAAGCAATTTGTGGCAGTCAGTAATATCAATAAAAAATATTTCATAATTTTCATTTTTATAAAAAACGATAGAACTTTGATAAAAGTACAAATCCAAAAAGCAAATTTAAAAAATGCTTTTTGGATTTAAACTAAAACTTTTAGGTTCTTGTTATTTTTTAAGTTTTTTCTGTGCTTCTGCTTGCTCCATTAATTGTTGCATTTTAGTAGCGAACTTGCCTTGTTTTTTAGGTTCTTTAGTTTTATTTTCTTGAATTTGTGCGTGAATCTTATCATTATCAACAATATAATTTTTGATAACAAGCATTATACCAATGGTAATCAAGTTAGAAATAAAGTTATATAAACTTAAACCAGCGGCATAATTGTTAAAGAAAAATAGCATCATCAATGGCGAAACATATATCATAATTTTCATGATTGCTTGCATGTCTGGCATTCCTTCTTGCTGTGGGGCCTGCATTTGTTGGTCGCCAGTTGTCATTTTCATATAAAAGAAAATTGCAATCGATGCCAAGATAGGAAACAAACTGATGTGACTGCCATATCCCGGAATGTGAAACGGCAACTGAAAAATAGCATCGTAACTCGATAAATCGTCTGCCCACAAAAAATTTTGGTGACGAAGCGCAATTGCCGCCGGAAAAAACTGGAACAATGCGTAGAAAACTGGCATTTGAATCAAGGCAGGAATACAGCCTGCCATTGGGTTTACACCTGCTTTGTTATACAGCTTCATTGTTTCTTGCTGTTTTTTCATCGGATCTTTTGCAAACTTATCATTCAGTTCGGCAATATCAGGACGCAAAACTTTCATCTTGGCTTGACTCAAAAATGACTTGTATGTAACGGGCGACATTAATAACTTTACTAGAACAGTAAAAATAATTATCGCCACGCCAATTCCCATGAATCCCGAAATAAAGTCAAATGTTGGTATAAAGACATAGCGGTTTATCCAACCAAAAATCCCCCAACCTAGTGATATTGTTTTTTCTAAATTTTTGTCATAGCTGTTCAAGATTTTATAATCTGATGGACCATAATACCAATACATTTTATGATTTACTTCGCCATTAGCGAATTTTAGTGGCAAGTTTGCCTTGAATTCTTTTGTAAAAATAGTATCTTTTTTATCGTCTTTAACCAAATTGTCAGAATACAAATTGGAAGTTGCAAATGGTTTATCGGTTATTAAAATAGAGGTAAAAAAGTGTTGCTTAAATGCAACATAATCAACCAACGTTGGTGTGTCGGTTTCGTTGCTTTGGCCTAAATAATCAGATTTTCCGCCTTCATGTGCAAAATAAAGTTCTGTGTATCGATTTTCGTAGCTTACACTTTTTTCGTTTCTAAAAGTTTTTATCGACCATTCTAAATCGATTGGTTTTGAAGTATTTATAACATTTTTTAAATCAGAAGAAGTAACGTCAAAACCAATGAGATAATCGTTTGGTTTGATTGTATATCTGTATTCTAAAAAAGAATTTGTACCTGCTTTCAATTTCATTGATAAAATGCTTTCAGAACCATTTTTTGTTAATGTTGGTTCAAAAAACATATCTTTTGTATCTAAAACCCGATTGTCTTTTGTTTGCAGTTTAAGATTTAAAGCAGCGTTGTTGTTTTGAATAAGTGCAACAAGTTCGCCTGAATTCTTTTTATTTTTTTTAAATTTTTTCAATTTTGCATCAACAATATAACCACCTTTATTGGCAATTGTCAATTTTACCAATTCGTTTTCAAGAATAGTTGTAGCGTTTGTGGCAGATAGCAAACTTGCAGAATAAGCAAAACTTCCTAACGTCGATGACGCAACTGTTGCGCCTGTATTTGTTGCGGCTGCTGTCACAGAAGAAATTCTAGCTGCAGGTTGAACGTCTTTTTTGGCTGCTGCTTCCTGTTCACGTTTTGCAATTTCAGCTTTTTCTTTTGCAGTGGGTTCGTTTTGGTACATTATCCACATTAAAATACCAAATATCAAAATAAAACCGATGATTGAATTTACGTCTAATTTTTTTTCTTCCATTACATTTATTGCTATCGCAAATATTTAAAATCGATTATAATTTATTTCTTTTTTAATTCAACAGTCGCTTTTACAAAACTCACAAAAAGCGGATGTGGTTGCGCTACAGTACTTTTATATTCGGGGTGATATTGCACACCAATAAAAAACGGATGATTTTCTATTTCTACAATTTCTACAAGTTTTGTTTCTGGATTTAGTCCTGATGCTTTTAGCCCTGCATTTTCTATTTTAATAAGATAATCGTTGTTAAACTCATATCTATGTCGATGACGTTCAAAAATAATCAACTTATCATAAATTTTAGATGCAAGACTATCTGTTTTTAGTTCGCATTTCCATGATCCTAGACGCATTGTTCCGCCTTTTTCTGTAACGGTTTTTTGTTCTTCCATCAAATCGATAACGGGATGCGCTGTTCCTGAATTCATTTCAGTAGAATTTGCATCTTTAAAATGCAAGACATTTCTAGCAAATTCAATAACTGCCATTTGCATACCAAGGCAAATTCCTAAAAATGGAATTTTATTTTCTCGTGCAAATCGAACTGCTTCAATCTTGCCTTCGATGCCTCGTTCGCCAAACCCCGGGGCAACCAGAATTCCGTCTAAACCATTCATTTTTTCTTTTACGTTATTGGCGTCTAGAAATTCTGAATGTACAGAAACCACATTTACTTTTGTTTCATTGGCGGCACCCGCGTGAATAAACGCCTCAAGAATTGATTTGTATGAGTCTTGTAGTTCTACATATTTACCGATCAACCCAATGTTTACTGTATGTTTTGGATTTTTTAGTCGGTGCAAAAATATATTCCAATTTTTTAAGTCAGGTGTGTTTTTTTGCGGCAACGCTAATTTTTTTAGAGCCACAACGTCAAGGCTTTCTTCGAGCATTAAATTTGGAACTTCGTAAATTGTACTAGCATCAATGCTTTGAATAACTGCTTCGCGTTTTACATTACAAAATAATGCTAATTTTTGTCGCAATTCATCAGATATTTCGTGTTCTGTTCTGCACACCAAAATGTCAGCTTTTATGCCGCTCTCCATTAATGTTTTTACAGAATGTTGAGTTGGTTTAGTTTTAAGTTCACCAGCTGCCGCCAAATAAGGCACTAAAGTTAAGTGAATTACAATACCATTGTTGTCACCCAATTCCCAAACCAATTGCCGCACAGACTCTATATAAGGTAGCGATTCGATATCGCCAACGGTGCCACCAATTTCGGTAATTACGATATCAAATTCGCCAGAATTACCCAAAAGTTGCATGCGCTGCTTGATCTCATTTGTTATATGCGGCACAACTTGCACCGTTTTGCCAAGAAATTCGCCACGACGTTCTTTTTCTATAACCGATAAATAAACTCTGCCTGTCGTTACATTGTTGGCTTGTGACGTTGGCACATTTAAAAAACGTTCGTAATGGCCAAGGTCTAAGTCGGTTTCTGCACCATCGTCAGTGACATAACATTCGCCGTGTTCGTAGGGATTTAAAGTGCCTGGATCGACATTTATATAAGGGTCAAATTTTTGAATCGTTGTTCTGTAACCTCTGGCTTGCAATAATTTTGCTAACGATGCCGCAATAATTCCTTTTCCTAATGAAGAAGTTACGCCGCCTGTTACAAAAATATATTTGGTTTGATTCATTTTTTGAGAAGGATGTAAATTTGCTTAAAATCGATGCAAAAATAGCAAAAATAAATGATAAACCGAATTTCAAATCGGTTGTTTTTATGTACTTTTTTTTGTGGTGCCACTATGCTATAATAATAGTATAGCAATTAATTGAGGCCTTAAAAGTTACATGAATGTTAAAAAAATATGTTTTTATTATTTGATTTTTATTAATTTCGCAATCATAATACTTAAACTCAAAATCATGAATTCGAAAATTGTAATTGTTTCAGCACAACGAACCCCGATAGGTAGTTTTATGGGAGGATTGTCAGCCGTTAGTGCAACGCAATTGGGTGCGGCCGCAATAAAAGGTGCAATCTCTAAAATAAATTTAGATATAAATCTTGTCGATGAGGTTATAATGGGCAACGTAGTATCGGCTGGGGTTGGTCAAGCACCGGCTAGACAGGCGGCAATTTTTGCAGGTTTACCAAATAATGTTATTTGCACTACTATAAATAAGGTTTGTGCTTCGGGCATGAAGGCAGTTACTCAGGCAGCACAAGCAATTATGGCTGGCGATGCCCAAATTGTTATCGCTGGTGGTATGGAAAACATGAGTCAAATTCCGCACTACTTGCACGTAAGAAATGGTATAAAATTTGGGCCCACAACAATGATTGACGGTTTGCAAAAAGACGGACTGACAGATGCATACGACAATAATGCAATGGGAGTTGCCGCCGATTTTTGTGCATCAGAGTATAAAATTTCGCGTGAATCGCAAGACGCTTTTGCGATTCAATCTTATGAACGATCAGCAGAGGCGTCAAATTCGGGAAAGTTTGAGAACGAAATTTCATTTGTAGAAGTACCACAGCGTCGTGGCGAACCGGTACTAATTTCAAAAGATGAAGAATTATCGAATGTAAAACTTGACAAAATTCCCAGTCTTTCAGCAGTTTTTACAAAAGACGGAACGGTAACTGCCGCTAACGCATCGACAATAAATGATGGCGCAGCTGCATTAATCTTAATGACCGAAGAAAAAGCATTGTCACTGGGTCTTAAACCTCTTGCAATAATTCGTGCTTATGCAGATGCCGAGCAAGAGCCAAAATGGTTCACAACGGCTCCTGCGAAAGCGTTGCCAAAAGCATTAGCCAAAGCAAATCTAACAATTGATGATGTAGATTTTTTTGAATTTAACGAAGCCTTTTCTGTTGTTGGACTTGTCAACTCGCAAATCCTTGGGTTAGATAACAATAAAATAAACGTAAACGGTGGTGCCGTTTCATTAGGGCATCCGCTTGGTTGTTCTGGTGCGAGAATTATTGTTACATTAATAAATGTTTTGAAACAAAATAATGGTAAAATAGGTGCGGCGGCTATTTGCAACGGTGGTGGTGGCGCAACAGCAATTGTTATTGAAAATATTATGAATTGATTTTTTTATAGATAAAATCTTGATTTGATAGCTAATTTGAACCCCACCGCAATTGTAAAAAATTTAATCTTTTGGCATACAAATAATCTAAATATTTATCTCTTATCTGGACGAATTATCATTCGAAGAGATTGGTCTCTTGAGAAATAGGCAACCGTCCAGTTATAAAATGTTTGCAGTCGGTTTCTATATGTGATCAGCGATATCAAATGAATAAATAGCCACATTAACCACGCAATAAATCCATTAAAATGCCATTTAGGACTTGGCAAATCGACCACCGCTTTGTTGCGACCTATGATTGCCATAGATCCTTTGTCGTTATAAACAAAAGATTTTAATGGTTTTTGTGAACAAATATTTTTGAAGTTGTGCGCCAAGTTTAGTCCTTGCTGAATTGCAACTTGCGCCACTTGCGGGTGACCTTCAGGGAATTTTACATCGGAATCAGTATAACTTGTATCGCCAATTGCATATACATTTTTGGTCCCGTTAATAAGTCCAAAATCGTTAACAATCATACGCTTACTTCGTCCTAAACTTTCTTTTTCTATGCCTTCAAAAGTTTTTGCTTGCACACCTGCTGCCCAAATCAAATTTTTGGTTTGCAGTGTGCCACCGTCTTTAAAGTAAACGGTATCGTTCTGATAATCAATAACTCGTGTTTGCAGTTTCACTACAACACCCATATCGGTCAATGCTTTTAACGTGTCTTTTTGTGAATCTTCGCTCATTGGCGACAGCAATTCGGTGCCACCGTCTATCAAATAAATATTGCTTGCGGCCGTATCTAGTTCAGGATATTCTTTTCTGAGAATGCTTTTGCGCATTTCGGCAAACATTCCAGAGACCTCTACTCCAGTTGGACCACCACCAACCACAACAATAGTTAGCAATTTTCGGCGTTCGCGAATGTCTTTTGTTATGGCTGCTTTCTCAAGATTTTTCAAAATCGTGTTTCGCATTTCCAACGCATCGTTGAGCGTTTTCATAGGAATGGCGTTTTGTCGCACGTTTTCCATGCCAAAATAGCTGGTCTCGGCACCCGTTGCAAAAACAAGTTGGTCATAATCTAGCTCGCCGTTGTTCAAAATAATCTTGTTTTCTGACTGAACTACTTTTTGAACTTCGCCCAACCGGAATTTGAGATTTTTTTTGCCTGCAAAAAATTTTCTGAACGGATAACTAATGCTTGTAGGCTCTAAAAACGCTGTTGCTACTTGATAGATCAAAGGTGGAAAAAAATTGTAGTTGTTTTTATCAACCAACGTGACCGTAATATTTTTATGATTTAGGAGTGATTTTGCCAAATTTATACCAGCAAATCCACCACCTACTATAACTATTTTCATTTTTATTGTTTTTAGAAACTACTACAAATTTACAAAAACAAGAACGTTTTATCGATAATAATTTGGTTTTTTTGGGCATGCCCACCGTTATTTAAAAACGCTATCAGCAAACCGTTCAGGACGTTTTTCAAAGACTGAGGTCGAGCTTTCGGCTTTATCTTTTTTTGTAGACGCGACTATCGTCTAGAGCCAAAAAAAGGATATCGCCTCACCCGAGCCTGCAAGTGCGAACTGACGAAGTAAAGCCTCACGCAAGTTGTAGCTATCTAAAAATTATCATTTTTAATCAAATCTAAATATTGTATTACCGCCAAAAAAAATAAGCGAATTGTATCGTACAAACTTGGTTAACGGATTGGTTGCGTTAGGGATGGTCGTGGAAATCCTTTTTTAATTTTTGTTACTCGACTGCAGTTCGTCCTCGCTCAGCATAGACTTCTTCGAGATAACAAAATTAAAAAAGATTGAAACAACAGCCCGGGTGCGCTCCCCGCCTCAGCGGGCGCGCACAACGCCAAAACAAACTGATATTTTTTGATTGCATATTATGCATTAATTATTTATTTTTAAGAAGCTCTTTTTTGACAATCTGCATCCCTTTTGAAGCGACAGTTTCTATGATTTTAATATTCAACGGTGGGTTTGTAACCACTGCAGGTCGTGGGTCTATGTAGTAAACTGGTGCATTTTCTGGCGCAAAATCTATTAAACTTGCCGCCGGATAAACCTGTAAAGACGTACCGATTATAATAACAAAATCGGCATTTTGAATCAGGTTTATCGCATATTCTAACGCAGGAACGTCTTCGTGAAACCACACTATTGCTGGGCGCATTTGGTTTCCGTCGGGATCTAGGTCGCCTAGATTTAAATCGTCGTGCCACTCTAGAACGTGTTTGTGGTTTTTGGTGCTTCGCACTTTTAGTAACTCGCCATGCAAATGCAAAACATTGGTAGAACCGGCTTTTTCGTGTAAATTGTCAACGTTTTGGGTAATGACTTGTACTTCAAAATTTTTTTCGAGTTCGGCTATAATTTCATGCGCTTTATTTGGTTTTACGGTTTTTAGTTCGCGACGGCGCATGTTATAAAAATCAAGAACCAACTGCGGGTTTCGTTCAAAACCCATTGGCGTTGCCACGTCTTCGACATTATGACCTTCCCAAAGTCCGTCAGAATCTCTAAAAGTTTGAACGCCACTCTCGGCACTTACGCCCGCGCCTGAAAAGATTATTAATTTTTTTTTCATGATTTCAACAAAATAATTTCTGAAGTTTTGACAATAAACGAAGTATAAAAATAAGCATTTTTTGTATTTTTGCAAAACATTTTTAAACAAAATTATGATAGATTTGGACTATCTGGCGTTTATAGAAAATATTTTGACCGATGAGCGAAAAGCTAAATTTAGGGCAGTTTTAAACAACCGTACAAATCATTTTACGGTGGCAGTCGAAGATATTTTTCAGTTGCACAATACAAGCGCAGTTATGCGGAGTTGTGAGGTTTTTGGCATTCAAACATTAAACGTAATAGATCAAAAATACGGAAAACGAATAGATAGCGAAATTGCTATGGGTGCCCAAAAATGGGTAGATATTATTAGATTTGATGATATAAATTCTTGCGTTGATGATTTAAAAAACAAAGGTTATCAGATTATTGCGACAACACCACATGAAAATGATTGTCTGCTTGATGATTTTGATTTTACTAAAAAATCTGCTTTTTTTTTCGGGACAGAACGAAGCGGATTGTCAACTGAAGTACTATCAAAAGCAGATGGTTTTCTGAAAATTCCGATGGTTGGTTTTACCGAAAGTTTGAACATATCAGTGTCTGTGGCAATTATTTTGCAACAATTGACAAGCAAATTGCGAGATTCTGCCGTTGATTGGAAACTAACCGAAAATGAGATTTTAGAACACCGATTACTTTGGGCAAAAAACACAATAAAAGATATCAAAAGAATAGAACAACGTTTTTATAACAACAAAATAAACAATCATGTCGAAGTCAAATAAAGCATTGCTCTATAATTTTTTGAGTTTTTTGGTCATTTATATCGTCATCAATTCAGCAATACGGTATTTTTTGATAAACATCACTGGTTTGTGGATACCATTTTCGTCGGCAATATTGACTACTTTTTTAGCGCCAAAATTTCAAGCAATCAAGACCAAAGACGGCGAAAAACTGTTTGTAAAGTACTTTTTTTGGAGCGATATAAAAGAAATCAAATAAAAAAAGCAACCAAATCATTGATTGCTTAATATATCATTTTGTTAAAAAACTATTTTTCAAATTGTTGTAAAGTATTGATAATAATATTTATACAATCGTTCAATTGAACTTCATCCATAACCAACGGAGGCGCGAAACGAATGATGTTTCCGTGGGTTGGTTTTGCCAAAAGACCGTTGTCACGCAGTGCCATGCAGATATTCCAAGCGGTATCGCTTTCTTCAGAGTCATTGATAACAATAGCGTTGAGCAAGCCGCGACCTCTAACTAAAGTAGCAATATTTGACGTTTCTATATATTTGTCAATTTTCTCACGAAAAATCTTGCCTAATCTTCTTGCATTTTGCGATAGGTTTTCGTCGTCTACAACTTGCAAAGCCGCAGTTGCAACTGCTGCGGCCATTGGGTTTCCTCCAAATGTAGATCCGTGTTGACCAGGTTTTATGACATTCATGATATGGTTGTTTGCCAGTACCGCAGAAACTGGATAAACACCCCCCGAAATTGCTTTTCCTAATATTAATATATCTGGTGTTGCATAGGTTTTTGGTTGACGTTCACAGCTATTTTGACAATCGCAATTGCCGCAAACTGCCAACAATGCTCCTGTTCTGGCAATGCCTGTTTGAATTTCGTCGGCAATAAACAACACATTATATTTGTTGCAAAGGTTTTTTGCACGCATCATATAGTCGTCTGCAGGGGTATAAACTCCGGCTTCGCCTTGAATAGGTTCTACTAAAAATCCTGCGATATTTTGGTTTTCTATCAAAACTTTTTCTAAATCAGCAATTTCATCATAAGGTATTTTGATAAAACCGTTTGTGTAAGGACCAAAATTTTTGCGCGCATTTTCGTCGTTAGAAAACGAAATTATGGTAGTAGTTCGTCCATGAAAATTGCCGTCACAAACAATTATTTGTGCTTCGTTTTCGGGAATTCCCTTTTTTTCGTAGGCCCATTTCCTGCAGATTTTTATAGCGGTTTCAACCGCTTCTGCACCTGTGTTCATTGGCAACACCTTATCGAAACCAAAATAATTGGTCAAAAATTCTTCGTAAGGACCAAGCTGATCGTTAAAGAAGGCACGTGATGTAAGCGTTAGTGTTTTGGCTTGATTGACAAGTGCATCAATTATTTTCGGGTGACAATGTCCTTGATTTACAGCAGAATAGGCCGATAAGAAATCATAATACTGCTTGCCCTCTACGTCCCACACATACACGCCTTCGCCCCTGCTTAAAACTACAGGAAGTGGATGATAGTTGTGTGCGCCAAATTTGTTTTCGAGATCAATGATTTCTTGCGAAGCGTTTTTTTCTAAAACTTGCATTTTTTGATAATTTGAAATTTATATAACTGAAAATCAGCATAAATTCCTTCTTATGGAGAGAAATCATCCTTTGAATCTTACAAAATTAATATTTTTTTTTAAATGTTTTAATAAAATCTAAAAATTGTACTGTCAAAATCGTTGATTTTGCAATTTTTTGCAATTGTTGAACTTTGAAAATTTCGTTAAAATCAGTACCTTTGACCATCAAAAAAAATAAATGATTGCTATTACCGACAAAACGTTGCAGGATCTGCAATTTCCTACTATACTTGACACTTTATCAGAAATTTGTAATACCGATGTTGGTAAACAGAAAGCATTAGAAATAATTCCGTTTAAAGAAAAGGCAGACTTAATGCAATCGCTTTGGCAAACGTCAGAATATCGTTCGTCTTTTGAAAACAATAATGCGATTCCAAACCACGGATTTGAAAACGTTGCGCATGAAATAAAATTTCTTGCCATCGAAGATAGTTTTTTGGAGGTAGGAAGTTTTAGAAAAATTGCAAGTATTTCTGCAACTTCAAATTTTTTGATTCAATTTCTTAAAAAGTTTGAAGAATATTATCCTAACCTAAATATTCGAGCTTCAAAAGTTGTTTTTACAAAAGATATCATAAACATGATTGGCGACGTTGTCGATAAGTACGGCGAGATAAAAGACAATTCTTCGCCAGATTTGCTCAATATTCGTCGAGATATGAACTCGGTTCGAGGCAAAGTGAACCAAAGTTTTGGTGTGGCCATGTCGCACTATAATTCATTAGGATATCTTGATGATATCAAAGAATCTTTTGTAAACAACCGTAGGGTTTTGGCAGTTTTGGCTATGTATCGCCGTAAGGTAAAAGGCTCGATATTAGGCAGTTCAAAAACGGGCAGTTTGGCTTTTATCGAGCCCGAAGCAACGTTGAATTATTCGCGAGAATTGGCAAACCTTGAATATGAAGAAAAGGAAGAAGTCATTAGAATCTTGAAACAACTTTCAAACAGTATTCGGCATTTTTTGCCAGTCATTATTGCCTATCAAGCTTTTTTGAGTGATGTAGATGTTATTGCTGCGAAAGCAAAATATGCTCGAAAAATAAATGGTATTTTACCAGAAATTTCCGAAAATCGTAAAATGTTTTTCAGAGATGCGTACCACCCAATTTTATATTTAAACAATAAAGAAAAAGGAGAAATCACTCACTCGCAAACAATTGAACTTGACCAAGAAAATAGAATAATAGTTATATCTGGTCCAAATGCGGGCGGAAAAACCATTTCGCTAAAAACCGTTGGACTGTTACAGTTGATGTTGCAATCTGGTATGTTAATTCCGGTTCATGAGCGGTCAGAAACATTTTTGTTTGATAGGATTCTGACCGATATTGGCGATAATCAATCTATTGAAAATCATTTGAGTACGTATAGTTACCGATTAAAAAATATGAATTATTTTTTAAAGAAATGTAACGCCAAAACCATGTTTTTGATTGACGAATTTGGCACGGGCTCTGATCCTGATTTGGGCGGTGCATTGGCAGAAATTTTTCTGGAAGAGTTCTATCATCGTGAGGCTTTTGGCATTATCACAACACATTATACAAATCTAAAAATTTTGGCTAGCGAGTTGCCGTTTGCCAAAAACGCAATGATGATGTTTGACGAAAAAACGTTGGAGCCTCTTTATAAATTGGTACTTGGGCAGGCAGGAAGTTCGTTTACTTTTGAGGTGGCACAAAAAAACGGTATTCCATACGGATTGATTAATCGTGCAAAAAAGAAAATAGAAACTGGCAAAGTTCGGTTTGATAAAACGATTGCTAATCTTCAAAAAGAACGCTCGAAAATGGAAAAAACTTCGGCCACGTTAAAAGACGAAGAAAGCAAAGCGCGCGAAGAAAGTCGGAAGATGGAAACGATAAACATGAAAATTCAACAAAAACTGGAGCGATATCAAGAGCTTTATGACAGCAATCAAAAACTGATATACATAGGACAGAAAGTTGATGATTTGAATGCAAAGTATTTTAATACTAAAAACAAAAAAGAGTTGTTGGCTGAATTTTTGAAAATTGTTGAAATGGAAAATTCTAAACGACGAAAAACTACCATAAAAGAAAGTATTCAGAAAAAGGAAGAGGAAAAAGCAATTGAAAAAGAAGTTGCCGTAAAAGTTGATGAAATTCGAGCTGAGAAAAAAGAGAAGAAGGCAATTGCAAAACTGATTCCTGAAAAACCGAAAGTGGTTTTGAAAATTGGAGATCGCGTTAGAATGTTTGACGGAAAAGCAATTGGTACTTTGGATGGTATTGAAAAAGGAAAAGCAACGGTAAACTACGGTTTGTTTACGTCAAAAGTAAGTTTAGAATTGTTAGAATTTGTAGAAAATTCAAAAAAATAGGTATCACATTAATCTCAAGAAAATATGTTTAGTCAAGGTCAATGGATTTTTGCAGGTTGTTTTTTGGTTTCGTTTATTGTTGTGATGATTTATGCTTACCGCAAAGACATGGCGCTTCACAAGGTTTTTTATAAGGGAAACTATAAGGTTTTGTTGGTTTTTTTGTTTTTTATTGGTTTTTTGTTTGTGGTTAAAGTTTATATGAAGCATTGATTTTTAACCACAAATTTGGAATGCCAGTCGCACTTTCACGCTCGAGTTACAAATCTTCACAAATTGAATTGTGAAATTTTGTGGCTAATTTTATGGTTTAGCTTAAACTGCTTTAAAGCACTGCGAAAAACTGTTTTGAAATGTAAGATGTTTCACCACCAATTACATAAATTTTCACAAATTGAGTAGACCACTTTCATTCTATGTCGGTTTTGTAAGCAAACTTGGTCAACGGCTATGCTGCGTTAGTGATGGTAGCGGCATCCTTTTTTGAACATTTTGTATCGTTTTTAAAAACGAGACAAAATGTTCAAAAAAGATATAGCGGACAGCCCGACCTCGTCGTTTTTCAGACGAGGGAACGCCCAAAAATTTTCTATTTATTAGTCGTTGTTTTCGATTTGTTTGTAGGCATCAATCACTTTTTTGACTAATCGATGGCGCACAATATCTTTGTCGTCGAGGTATATAATGCCTATTCCCTCGATGTCTTTTAAGACCAAAATGGCTTCTTTAAGCCCAGAAATGGTTCGTCGTGGTAAATCGACTTGCCCCGGATCGCCAGTTATCATGAATTTTGCGCTTTTGCCCATGCGGGTCAAAAACATTTTCATTTGCGAATGTGTGGTGTTTTGGGCTTCGTCGAGAATTACAAAGGCGTTATCGAGGGTTCGGCCACGCATGAATGCGAGTGGCGCAATTTGGATAATGCCTTTTAGGAGATAATCTTCGAGTTTTTCGTTGGGGATCATGTCTCGCAGTGCGTCGTAGAGCGGCTGCATGTAGGGGTCTAGTTTTTCTTTCATGTCGCCGGGCAGAAAGCCAAGGTTCTCTCCTGCCTCTACGGCTGGTCTGGTCAAAATTATTTTTTTGACGGTTTTTTCTTTCAAAGCTTTTACGGCCATGGCAACCCCTGTATAGGTTTTGCCTGTTCCTGCGGGGCCTACTGCAAAAACCATGTCGTTTTTTATGAGCGAATCGACTAGTTTTTGCTGGTTTGGTGTTATGGCCTTGATGAGTTTTCCGCCAATGCCATGAACCAAAATTTTGTCGGCGTCTGACATTTTTTGTGACTCTTGTGCATCGCTCATGATTACTCGCTCGATAACATTATTGTCTATTTTGTTGTATCGGGTGAAATGTGCCATTAAACGGTTGAATCGATTTTCGAATTCGTCGAGAATTTCTTTTTCGCCAAATGCTTTGATGGTCGTGCCTCGTGCTACGATTTTGAGTTTTGGATAATATTTTTTAATCGTTTCTAAATGAGCATCTTGTAAGCCCCAAAATTCTTTTGGAGCAATGTCTATCAATTCAATGGTACGTTCGTTCAAATGAAAATATTTTATAGTTAAAAAGTTTGTGAATATTACTAAATTTGCAATTCAAATATAGTGTTTATATTTGACGATTAATAGTATTTGTTTAGAAAAAAAACGTGGCAATAATTACCCTTACTACCGACTACGGATACAAAGACCATTTTGTTGGTGCCTTGAAAGGGAAAATTTTTTCGGCATTGCCAACAGCAACAGTTGTTGACATTTCGCATGATATCGAACCTTTTAATATTGTTCATGCAAGTTATATTCTTGGTGCGGCAATTTCGAGTTTTAGTGATGGAACGATTCATATCATAGGTATTGACTCTGAATGGAGTGTGAGCAATTTGCATGTGGTGGTTTTGTATAAAAATCAATATTTTATATCGGCAGACAACGGAATTATAAGTTTGCTGATAAAAAACGAAGTTCCAGAAAAAATAGTTGTTGTGCCACATGAAGATAATTCTGAAACCGATTTAGAGGTTTTTGTGAGAATTGCAAGGTCTATCGCAGATTCGAATTCTATTGAAAATATTGGCAAAGAAGCAAAAGAGCTGAAACAAATTGTTGGTATTGAGCCCTTTGTGGCAAATGACAAAAAAAGTATTCGAGGTAACGTGATTTACGTTGATCATTTTGGGAATATCGTGACCAATATTTCAAAAAAAATATTTTTGGATATTGGCAATAGTAGAAAGTTTGAAATTCCGTTTCGCAGATTATTAAACGAAAAAAGCACTAAATCAATAGATAAAATTTGGAATCGCTATTCAGAAATTGTACAATCGGATAATTTTGATGTAAAAATGTACGAAGGCAGTAAACTTGCCGTTTTTAACGAAGCTGGTTTTCTAGAAATAGCCATGTATAAAAGTAATTCTATAGTTGGTTCGGCGGCAACATTGCTTGGATTGGGATTTCGAGATTCGATCACTATTAATTTTTTAGACTAAAAAAATGATTATCAGAATAGTAAAAATGAGTTTTGAACCATCGAAAATTGCTGATTTTAAAGCACATTTTGAAACGGTTCGAGATCAAATAAAAACATTTGATGGCAATTGTTTTCTAGAATTGTATCAAGATAAAGACAATCAATCGACGTTTTTTACATACAGTCATTGGCAGTCGATTGGGGATTTGGAAAATTATAGACAGTCAGATTTTTTCAAAAAAGTTTGGTCAGAAACAAAACCAATGTTTAATGACAAACCCGAAGCATGGAGTTTGTTGCAACAATAATATTTAAGAAATAAAATTTTTAATGAAAGCAATTCTTTTAAAAGAAATAAATTCGTTTTTCGGCACGCCAATTGGATACGTGGTTATTGCAATTTTTTTGATAATCAATGGATTGTTTTTATGGGTTTTTGAAGGTGATTACAATATCTTGAATTCTGGTTATGCAGATATGAGTCCGTTTTTTGTGATATCGCCATGGATTTTGATTTTTTTGATACCGGCTGTGACCATGAAAAGTTTGGCCGACGAAAAGAAGCAAGGAACGCTCGAATTACTGTTAACCAAACCAATTGGATTAACACAGATTGTATTTGGTAAATTTTTTGGAGCCGTAATTCTAATTGTTATCGCAATAATTCCTACCTACATCTATGTGTGGATTGTTTCTGGTTTGGCAATGCCTGAAACAAGCGTTGATTTTGGGAGTACGTTTGGCTCATACTTCGGATTATTGTTTTTGGTTTTGTCCTATACTGCCATTGGAATTTTTGCATCGTCGCTATCAGAAAATCAAATTATAGCTTTTATAGTAGCGGTTTTACTATGTTTTATAAGCTATTTTGGTTTTGAAGCAATTGCCAATATTTTTAAAGATTACAGCAATCAAATTTCGTATTTCGGAATGCAAAATCATTTTGATAGCATGGCAAAGGGTGTCATAGATACAAGAGATTTGATTTACTTTTTAAGTTTTTCTGCAATATTTTTGATGTTAACAATTTATAAACTTAAATCTGAAAAACTGTAATGAAAACAAATTTCAAAAAACCATTGTTGTTTCTTGGCTTGATAATCATCATCAATATTGTGTCGTCATTTATTTTTATAAGGTTTGATTTGACAAGTGACAAACGATTTACGTTAACTGACGTATCTAAAACTATAATCGACAAAATTACAAATCCAATATATGTAGATGTTTATTTAACAGGGGCTTTGCCTGCCGATTTTAAAAAACTAGAAACTGAAACAAAGCAAATTCTTGATGAGTTTCAGGCACTTTCTTCCAATATAGTTTACAGATTTATAGATGTTTCAAAGCAAGAAGATAATAATCAAACACTGATAAAAGAACTTTTTAAAAAAGGAATGGCACCGCAAAATGTGACAGTTTCTGAAAAAGGAAAACAGTCGCAATTGATGGTTTTTCCGTGGGCAACTATCAACTATAAAGGTAAAGAATCTAATATTTTGTTGCTAAAAAACATTATGGGAGCCTCAACCGAAGACAAGGTTTTAGGCTCTGTTCAAAATTTAGAATATGCTTTTGCCGAAGGATTTAACAAAGTACTTTCAGACAAAAAAAAGACGGTTGCCATTATCAAAGGAAATGGTGAAACTGCTGATATAAAAATCGCAAAATTTTTGTTACAAACCAGAGAATCATACCATATTGCGCCATTTACTCTAGATTCTGTGGCTAAAAATCCAGAGAAAACTGCAGTTGCCTTGCAAAAATATGACTTGGCAATTGTCGCAAAACCAACCGAAAAATTTACAGATGCCGAAAAACAAGTTATAGACCAATATATTATAAATGGCGGAAAAGTAATTTTTTTGATTGATCAGGTCAATATCGATTTGCAAAACCTTTACAATCTCGAAGGGCAATCATTGGCCGCTCCCCGAGATTTGAATCTTGAGGATATGTTTTTTAAATATGGCGTTAGAATAAATCCGTCAATCATTAAAGACGAACTTGGCACACCCATAAAACTAGCGACAGGCGAAGCAGGAAGTCAAATGCAGTTTCAAGAATTTAACTGGAAATATGCACCGTTTATCGTTTCTGACAGTAAACACCCGACCGTAAAAAATTTAGGAGGCTTAAAATTTGATTTTGCAAATCCAATTGAAATACTTAAAAATGACATTCAAAAAACAGTCTTGCTGCATTCATCTATTGATTCAAAACCTGTCGGAACACCGACTATTATTGGGCTTAATGCAGTAAACGACACGCTAAATCTTGCACAATATCAAGGCATTGGTAATATGCCCGTTGCGGTTTTGTTAGAAGGAAAATTTAAATCGGTTTTTGAAAATAGGGTTTTAGGATTCAAAGATCCTGATTTTAAAACTTCTTATAAAAAAAGCCAAATTATCGTTATTTCTGACGGAAATATTATCGAAAACGAACTGGACAAAAACGGAATTCCAGTAGAATTAGGCTATGACCCAAAATCTGGAAATTTGTTTGACAACAAAGATTTTCTTCAAAATGCAGTAAATTTTTTGTTAGATGATTCTGGAATTATAAATTTGCGAACAAAAGATTTTAGTCTGCCGTTGCTCGACAAAGAAAATGTTACCGCAGAATATGGTCAATCACAATTAAAGGGTATTTTATTTCCTTTACTTATATTAATGATTTTTGGAATTACATTTTATAGCATTCGCAAAAAACGATATGCACGTTAGCCGTAAAAAGATTTTAAAAATCGAAATCTTTAAGATATATTTGCATTCTTATTAAACAACTTTGGAAAACTATTTTTTCAATTTTAAAATAAAAACAAATGAAATTTATTGTATCAAGTTCATATTTATTAAAACAACTTCAAGTGCTTGGCGCCGTTATAAATAGCAACAACTCTTTGCCTATTCTTGACAATTTTTTGTTTGAATTAGACAAAACTGCCCTAACTGTTTCTGCGTCAGATTTAGAAACTACAATGTCGGCAACGCTAGAAATCGATTCTACAAGCAAAGGGAGTGTTGCTGTGCCTGCAAAATTATTGCTCGAAATACTAAAAACTTTTCCTGAACAACCACTAACTTTTTCTGTTCAAGATAATAGCACTATCGAAATTAGCTCTAATTCAGGAAAATATGCTGTGGCCTATGCCGATGCTGCCGAGTTTCCAAAGCCTGTGACGCTCGATAATCCGTCGACAACCCTTGTACCGGCAGATGTTTTGGCAACTGCTGTGAGCAAAACCATTTTTGCGGCAGGAAACGACGATTTGCGGCCTGTAATGTCGGGTGTATTTTTTCAGTTTTCAGAAAACGGACTGACTTTTGTAGCAACCGATGCACACAAACTAGTCAAATATTCTAGAACAGACGTAAAAGCCTCTGAAGATGCAGATTTTATAATGCCTAAAAAACCACTAACGATTTTGAAAGGCATTTTAGGGACGTCTGATGCAGAAATAAAAATCGAATATAATGCCGCAAATGCGACTTTTAGTTTTGATAACTATATGTTAATTTGTAGGTTAATAGACGGAAAATATCCAAATTATGAAGCCGTAATTCCAAAAGAAAATCCAAATAAATTGATGATCGACAGAACATTGTTTTTAAATTCTGTTCGTCGAGTAGCGATTTTCTCTAACAAATCTACGCACCAAATCAGGCTGAAAATTGCAGGAACAGAACTCAATGTTTCTGCCGAAGATGTTGACTATTCTAACAAAGCAGACGAAAGATTGACTTGTGATTATCAGGGAGATGATTTGCAAATTGGCTTTAACTCACGATTTTTGCTCGAGATGTTACAAAACCTGCAGTCGGATATGATAATGCTCGAAATGTCGTTGCCAAATCGTGCAGGAATTCTTACACCTGTTGACGGACTTGAAGAAGGCGAAGTTGTAACAATGTTGGTTATGCCAGTGATGATAAACGTATAATTTTTTTGTTTAATTTATTATAAAAAAGTCCGATTTCAAAAATAAATCGGATTTTTTTACGTTTTTTGTTTTGTCAGTTTTATCCGATTTATGTTGATTGTTTATCGATTAAATTATAAAAAGCAATAAAACAAATACATTGGTTTTAATAAATATAAGCCACTAACAACTAAAAATTTTTCATCAATTGGAGTAGATTTTGAAAAAAATTAGTTAAAAAAATTGTTCAGCGAAAATATGGTCTCCAAAAAATGACAACCAGGTTCTTGATTTATAGAGAGTTCTAGTTTCATTTGATATTTTCGCAATCTTAAAAAACTTAACAAAAAAACCGATAAAAAATTCTATCGGTTTTTTGATTTTTATAAAAAATATTTTAGCGTAATAATCAGAAAAGCAAAAAATTAAATTTTTGTTTTTGCAAATTCAAGTGCTTTTTTCAATTATGATATCGGTGGTTACTCATCATTGCTTATCTGATAAATACTCGTTATCACAAAGTTTGTTTAATTTTTTTTCTGAAGATTTTAAATAGTAATCTAGTTTAAAAACAATATTCATTTTCTACAACCAATTTGCTTGTAATCGTTTCACGCAACCCAACAACATTTGGCATATTAACATATTTTGTAAAACGACGTAATCCCATAAGCATCATTCGTTGTTCATCGCCTTCGGCAAATGATATTATACTTTCTTTACCTTTTTGAGCCACAATATCAACTGCATGGTACAGGTACAATTGTGCCATGGCAATTTGCTCTTTTACAGTATCTTGACCTTTAGCTTTTACCAATTTTTCAGTTCTTAGAATAGTGCTTTCTGCCATATAAATCTCGATTAACATATCGGCAGCAGCCATTAATAACATTTGTCGAGAATCTAAATCTGGACCAAATTTCTGCACTGCACCACCAGCAACCATTAAAAAAGCTTTTTTCAAGTTTGCTAAAATTGATTTTTCTTCGCTAAACAATTCTGAAAAATCTGGTGTTTCGAATGATGGAATTCCCATCAATTCTGCTTGTACTGCCGATGCTGGCCCAAGCAAATCAACATGACCTTTCATGGCTTTTTTAATCAACATTCCTACCGAAAGCATTCTATTGATTTCGTTTGTTCCTTCATATATTCGAGCAATTCTGGCATCTCTCCATGCAGCTTCCATAGGTGTATCTTCAGAGAAGCCCATTCCACCAAATATTTGAATACCTTCGTCTGCACAATTTTGGACGTCTTCAGATACGGCAACTTTCATTATAGAACATTCTATTGCAAACTCTTCGACACCTTTCAATTCAGATTCTTGGTGCGATGTTCCCTCGGCTTCACGTGCCATAATTCTGTTTTCGATATCTTTTGCAGCACGATATGAGCCACTTTCTCCAGCATAGCAACTCGTCGCCATTTCGGCTAGTTTCATTCTGATGGCTCCAAAACTAGATATTGGCACATTGAATTGAACGCGCTCATTGGCATATTTGACACCCGCTGAAATTACTCGTCGTTGTGCATCAAGGCAAGCAACCGCTAGTTTTATACGACCAACATTTAATGAATTCATCGCAATTTTAAAACCATTCTGACGTTCAGACAGCATATTTTCGACAGGAACTTTGGTTTCATTAAAGAAAACCTGACGCGTTGACGAGGCACGAATTCCGAGTTTATGCTCTTCTTCGTTCATCGTGATTCCGTTGCTTGGGTCATTTTCTACGATAAATCCTGTAATGTTTTTATCGTCTTCGATTCTTGCAAATACTATGAATACTGAACAGAATCCAGCGTTAGAAATCCACATTTTTTGTCCTGTGATTTTATAATATGTGCCATCTTCTGAAAGTACAGCTTTTGTTTTTCCAGAATTAGCATCAGATCCTGCACCTGGCTCGGTCAAGCAGTAGGCACCAAACCATTCGCCAGAAGCTAGTTTTGGTACATATTTTTTCTTTTGTGCATCGTTACCATACAAAGTTATAGGCATGGTGCCTATTCCTGTATGTGCACCAAAAGCGGTTGATAATGAACCGCTTGCGCCAGAAAAATAGTCGCAAACCAACATTGTTGATACAAAGCCCATGCCGAGTCCGCCATATTCTTCGGGAACTGCTATGCCCAGAAAACCAAGTTCACCGGCTTTACGCATGATCTCCTCGGTAAACTTATAGTCTTTTTTCTCAAATCTTTCTTTATGAGGCCAAACTTCTTTATCGATAAACTCTTTGACAGAATCTCGCATCATTAGTTGCTCTTCATTGAAGTCCTCCGGCGTGAATACGTTTTCACATTTTGTTTCTTTGACGAGGAATTGTCCTCCACGGGTAATGTCTTTCATTTTGTTTTTTTATTTTTAGAGAAAAGAAGAAAGAGGCAAGAAAAAAGATTAAACTTCTAATTTACTGATAAAACCAGTTGTCATTTTTTGAAATTCAATTATCTTATTTTCTATTTCTATTGTTTTTTCCTCCGTTATATATTTATTTTGATTTGCAATTAATAGTTGTGTTTGTAATTCAAATGATGAACCCAAACTAATATTTAAATAATGTATAAAATGCTTATTTCCTCTATTAGAACCCTCTGCAATATTTGAAGGCATAGATACTGCCGCTCTATTCATTTGACTCATTAATCCATAAACTTCATACTTTGGAAATTCCAAACATATTTTGTGTATATCAGCAGTAATTTCCATTGATATAATCCATATTTTTAGATTTTTAAAGTTATGTTTCATAGTAATGTTTATTGTGGTTTATAGAAAATAGATGCAAGATATTACGTATGTTTTTTATTGATTATTAATATCTTTTACTGCTTCTTTTCTCTTGCTTCTATATTCTAAATACAATCGCAAAATCCACAAAATTTTGCATCTTGCCTCTTTCTTCTAAAATCTCTTACACCAACTCGTAAACCCCCGCCGTTCCTTGTCCTGTACCTACACACATGCTTACAATACCGTATTTAGCTTTTCGTAATCGCATTTCTTCAAAAAGTTGAACTGATAATTTGGCTCCAGTGCAGCCCAATGGATGACCGAGTGCAATTGCGCCCCCATTTACGTTAATAATTTCTGTATTCAAATCTAACTCACGGGTTACTGCCAATGCTTGACTTGCAAATGCCTCGTTAAGTTCAATTAAATCAATATCATTAAGGGTTAAACCTGCCTGTTTTAATGCTTTTGGTATTGCTTTAACAGGGCCAATTCCCATTATTCTTGGTTCGACACCTGCTGACGCAAAGTTCACCAATCTGGCGATTGGTTCGATATTCAATTCTTTGACCATTTCTTCGCTCATTACCAAAACAAATGCTGCTCCGTCACTCATTTGTGACGAGTTTCCTGCAGTTACACTGCCGTCGGCTGCAAAAACTGGTCGCAATGTTGCCAATCCCTCAAGAGAAGTTCCGAATCTTGGACCTTCGTCTTTTTTAACAACATAAGATTTTGTTTCTTTTTTGCCGTTTTCGTTTATGAAGGTTTGCTCGACCGTAATTGGTACAATTTGAGAATCAAATTTGCCTTCGGCTTGTGCTTTGAGGGCTTTGTTGTGAGAATTGAATGCGAACAAATCTTGATCTTCTCGAGAGATGTTGAACTGTTTTGCGACTGCTTCTGATG